>NZ_JAJJZH010000005.1:0-233610 GCF_021029015.1 Halobacterium sp. KA-6 | reverse complement strand
GCTTCGCCGTGCGAGCGCGATCCTGGTTTCGTGAGTTCCGAGAAATCGCACTGATGTGTGTCGTCTACAACATCAAACGTGCTGTGAAACAGTGAAATCTACCGCCTTATGGCGATTCAACACAGCCCTTCGAAGTGTACGAGGCCCGTGAGAACGGTCTTCCTGACTACGACGGTGGCATCGTCACCCACGAGTTCCTCCGGTCGCTCGCAGAATATCTCGAACCGGACGAAGAATTCGACATTCAGACAGCCGGATTTACCAAGTGCCGCTTTCCCGTGCTGGCGAAGCGGTACGTCATCCGCGACGGTGAGGTCCTGTACGCGGACCTCAGTTCCCCCGACCCGATCGACGAGTAGCGTTGTTCGTCCCCCGGGAGGGGCGCGGGGCGATCCAGTCGTGGGTCGTCCTGTGAGGTGATTGTTCAATGGGCCACCGCGTACTCGTTGCGTACGAACGCACAGACGGACAGTACACGCTCCACTACTCTCATTGGGGTGCAGCGAACCTGAAGCTCAAGCACCGAATCTCGGCCGAAACACCGTTCGGTGGCGACGACACCGACTCAAAGTGGGCGAAACAGCTGCTGGCGGAACTGGCCGATGGCCTCGAGGCAGATGCCGTCGACAGCTACCTCGCCGGCGAAGACTGCCCATCGACGGTCGTCGAACCGAAGCCCCGCGCCACCGGGCTCACGCTCGAGGAGATTATCGCTGACCATCTCGACTACCTCCATCACGAGGCGTTCTTCGTGGTGTCGACGACATTCGAGGTAGCCGCCTACCGGACACTATGGTTCGGCCTCCAGTACGACTCAGAGACGGTCGACCACGGCGAGACAGTCGGGAACGGCGCGCTCGCGACCGTTCGGTGGCACGACGGCGAGCCGGTCGGCGATGGCCATCTGAAGGGGCAGTTCCGGGCACTGAAAGACGTCGTTGGCGATATGGTCGACAAGGGTGTGTTCACCCAGTCGACGGCTCGCCAGTACCTCAAGCAGAAGCTCGGCGAGTGGATCGGAAAGCGTCAGGAGTTGCGCATCCCGAGCGGTGAAGCCCCGTCTCCGGACGCGACACTCAGCCGCTCGTAGGGCGATTTGCGTCGAAGCAGATGGTGGTTTTTCTGGGGCAGAAAGAACTGAGCCCCACCGTAGGCTCGTGATTTGATGCCCGAGAAACCAGACGACGATCCATTCCACGATTGCGAGTTAGATCCCGACGCAGTCCTCGGGACACGCACCTTCCACGATGTCCTGTTCACCGACGATACCGAGACGCCGGTAAACGTGCTCACCGGCGAGACGCCCGCACATTCGCAGGCGAGCGTCGAGGAAGCGAAGGCGTTCGCTGCGAGTATCGACACGGACACACCACAAATCGCGCTCCCGGCCTCTGTCGAGACGCAGGTCGAGACCCAGAGCAAGCCCTACACCTCAGCTGCGTTCTTCCACTTCAAGGCGACCGGGTCGCTCGAACGACACCGTGCCTACCACGCCGCGTACGACTCGGATGCGTTCACCGTCGACTTCGAGGCCGACTACGCGTCGGGCGATCTAACCATCACAGTCGGCCGAGCGAACGAGTCCTAAGAATCGACCGCTAGATCAGGTTTTTCGAGCGCCGGCGATGGGTGCCGGCGCAGCAGGAGCGAGCGAGCAACGACTCCCGGTGCGTCGGCGCTTCGAGGTGTTCGAGATGCACATGGTCATTTACAGTCTGGTAGAAGCATCGACAGAAGACGAAGCACTATCCACCGGAAAGACGGTGTTCGACCGCCTGGTCGGCGCGGACCCACACGCTGGCGCCGTCTTCGACTACCACGTGACGTTCGATGAGGAGGACACGTCCGTTGCGGGGAAGGCGCGATGGGGTGAGTTGCCAGCTGCAGCCCCCGTCGACTCCGATGACGGCCAAGACCTGCTTGAGCGTGGCTGGGAGGCAACGAAAGAGGAGTTCGAGCGGAATCTCGAACGGGTGAGGGAAGCACTTGACGAACTCTCCGACGAGGAAATAATGCGCGACGAAGATCTTGCTCGGCACGCGTTCCACCAAGTCGGTGCGTACGACGGGCCGACGGTGTTCCTGTACAACGAGTACGCGAACGGCATCCGCCATCGCGAGCAGCTGGATCGAGTGCTGGAGGAGAGCGAGGAGCTCTGGATCGTGCCCGCCGACGTCCATTTCTAAAGAATGTCCCGGATCACAAATTGGAAGCGCGAGAGTCGCACACCCACACTCGCATACCGGAATACCGAGACCGGCGCTCGGGCTGTCCTACACCGAGCACCGGACTCGTACCGCTACAAATGGCGTGGCGCAATCCTCGTCGACGGCTACCCGGTGTGGTCGCGGGGGTACGAGACAAAAGACGCGAAACCGTTCCGTGACGAGCTCCGGAAACGGCCAGCGCCCGAACTGAGTTGTCCCGAGTGTCCGAACAGCGATGTGGCAATCGGCGGAAAAACGGCTGACGGCGCGAAGGTTCAGCGTTGGTTCGAGTGTCGGAACTGTGGGTACGAAGCGCCCTCAAGGATTGTGTACGGCGCCGAGCGCTGAGGGACATTCCCGCCTTTACCGTGTTAAATATCGGTTTCGTCGAGAACTTTTCTATCGGAGTTGTTTCGCTGGTCTTCCAGCCAAGTGCCGATATCTGCAGGAGACTTACTATCAAGTGTTCTATTTAATGACTTTGCACGAGAATTGAATGCCTTCTGTTGGAGATTGAACTTGTCCTCGTTATTCTTTTTGAACGTTACCAGCACAAGCGCGATGTTGTGTTCGTCACCGGCAAAGTACCCAGAAAACGCTCTCGCACCGCTACCATTTCTAGGGGACCATTTGAACTGCCATAAATCACTCTGCAGCGGTTTTGCAAAAGCGGCCTCAGGGCGCCAAGCATCAAGAAAATCCGTGATTTGGTTTTCCAGCCGTGTCGCCATATGATTCCCCATCGCATCAAGATTCGCTAGAGCTGGCTCAAAGAACACGACGTATCGTCGGCCCATCTATACGAACAGCAAGCAAACAGGAGTGATAAAGGCGAGTGTTAGAATTCGGCCTCAAACTCGTCTTCGTCAGGCAGCATCTCAAGTGCCTCCTCAGGAGAAACAGCTTCAGGAGACTCATTATCGGCTTCGTCTCCGGCTTCTCCGGCCGTGGGAGCGGACATACAAAGCCATACACAGTGTGGTCTGATAAACCTTTGCCGGTAGTACAGCACCAATTGACATCCCTCACGGCGAATGACGTTTATTTGTGGGCCGGGATGGGTGGCCCACCTCAATCGGGCCAGATCCACAGATGAGTCTGGAAGTCATCGATCGACACAGCGAAGCACTGTTCGAGTTCCTCTGGTGTCCGGTCTGCGGGCACGAGGTATTCAGTCACATTCTCTTCGAAGGGGTGTTCTGCAAGAACTGCAACACGCAGGTCGAACTCCAAGAATCCCGAGAGACGCGCGGCTACGAGGAGGCCGTCCTCGCCTGCTTCGACACCCACTCAACGTGGAACCTCCACGTCGACGAGAAGCTCCGTCGCGACCTACCCGATGGGTCGGCACGGGTGAAGATCCTCGGCGCACCGGGTGCCTACGAGGTCGACTGGTGGAGTCCAGCACCCGGCGATGACTGGCAGCCGGTCGAGCGTGGTGAATTCGATGAGGTCGACGAACCAGACGATATCTCCCATCTCGCGTAGGGGCAAGCAGTCCCTGTGACTGTTTTTCACCCCCTGAGGGGTGCGGGGGTGCTCGAACGAGTAGCTCCCGAACAGACCGATGGGTAAACCTAGCGACACACACTCGATTGAACAGACACACCCAGCGAGCGACTGCGACATCGCCTACGTCGGGTATCGGCAGCGCGGGCAGGCTATCGTCGAGAAACGTCCCGACCAAGAACGGCTCACGCCAGAGCGGAGTCTCGCGCTGGTGAATCACAGTCCCTCGGGATTTGAATGGGGATATGGTGGGAGTGGTCCGGCGCAACTCGCGCTCGCACTCCTCCTTGATTACACGGATGACGAAGCGTTCGCTCTCGACCACTACCAGGCATTCAAAACCGAGGTCGTGAGCCAGCTGGACTGCGCTGGGTCTGGTGAACGGTGGCGACTCACCGGACCCGAGATCGACGCAGTCCTTCACGAAACACCCGGCGAGCCGGTCGCACCGTCCATCTGAACTAATCACCGAGAGTAACCATGTCAGAACACACCCCACCATCTCGTGCAGATGACGAATCGGCTGAATCGAATGAACAGACGACACGAACGGAGTACGTCGAACGCAGTGACGTCGGCGTCTCCCTCACCGTGAAGCTTACTCGCGGGACTGGCACCCGCGATCAGGACAAGATTACGGCCAAAGTGAAGGGCAAGACCCTCGAAGACGCTCGCGAAGACATGGAAACCCTCCGCGAGTATATCCACGACCTCGCTGAGGATACTCGCCAGATCCAACCCGAGGAAGAAGACGGGTAACGGCGAGGGCTGTTTTTTGTCGCCTCAGCAGTGGCGGAGGCGATTATCAGTGAGCAATCCTGACGGTCAATCAACTGACGTAAGCGAGCTTTCACCAGAACAACGGCTCGAACCCCCGAATACGCGACTTCTCAACGCTGGTATCGTGACGATCAACGATATGGAGACGTTGCGAGCCTGCGTCGCCTACGAGAACGCGAATCAGCAACGAATCCCGATTCTTCGCCGGCTCAAAGATCGGGCCAGCGAAATCCGCACAGAAGACGATTGACACAGCACTCGGGGGTGTCTGTCGGAGCGTCGGTGAAACCTATTCCAGAACTACACATGGGCTATGAGGGTAGAGGAGTATGACATCTAGAACTGATCTCCTGGACTCTCCCCAACTTCCAGCCAGTGAACGCCGATAAGCTCCGTCTCAACCTCTTCGCGCTTGTGCTGGGCGTCGTGCTCCCCCAGTTCCGAGTACGAGAATAGCAACGCATCGTGCCGGTTTCGCCGGTGACGATACAGCCGTGACTTGAGATTCGAACTCTGCCCGATGTACTCCAGCGGCGGTGCCTCGCCCTCGCGCCAGATCCGGTACAGCCCATCGTCCGTCGGAATCGACGTGTCCGCGTCTGCCAGCGGCCGCGGAGACGACCACAAGAGCCCCATCCAGTCCTCCGAGAGCACGTCGCTGCTCCGGCTCCAATCCAGCGGGCCGACACCGTCCTCGGTGTTAGACTCCGTCTGGCCCGGTTCGAGCGGCCCGCCGCGTTCCTCGCCGCTGCGGTACGTCGACTGCCGGTAGCCGTCAATAATCCGGCCGAAGTTCGCCGTCGGACTCTCGCCCATTTCACGGCGGTAGACTGCGATTAGCGCGTCCTCGAACGCCTTTCGGGATTGCTTGTCCTCAGCGAGCGTCGGCGTCGTGACCGACACCTCCAGTTTCTCGGCCTCCTCCTGCTGGACAGCCCAAAGACATGGTGCCGCGGTGTGTGGATCGCGATAAGGCATTTCCTCGGCGAACACCCCATGGGCGAGCGCACGGACTCGACCACGGACGCTGCGCCCAGTCTCGCCGATATACTCCAGACCGGGGCGGGCGGGGTGGCGAACGCGGTAAAGCCCCTCGTCAGTAGAGAACGTGGATAGATGGTCCCCGCCGGGGTCGAGAGTCCCCCAATTCGACCACTCTACGCCGAGCCAATCTGCGGCGTAAAACCTAGATTCGTTCATTATACCACGACAGCGTCTCACCCATCCGTAGTCCCTCGGTTGGAATCCCGACGTCGACGGGCTCGTCGTGGAGCAGCGGCAGGAGTTCCTCGTAGTACGCCTTCCCAGCGTGAATAACGAGAGTGTTCCCCTCCGCGATCAGGTCGCGCTCCCGTAGCTGTCCGACGACAGTTCGGCTCCACTCTCGTCGCTCTTCGACGCCAGCGTTGTTCAGCGTCTCGTCGTAGGGCTCGATCGGCGAGCCGTCTGGATCAAGAACGTTGTACTTCGCCGAAAGCACGTACCACACATCGTGGTTCTCCTCGACGTAGCTCCGGGCCTTCCGGAACAGCGCGGAGGGCTCGTAGAGTTCCCTCGGCGTCGACGCCGAGTCCTCCTTTGCCTTCGTACAGCTCACCAACCCAATCTCCATACACCACCGGTCCACCGTTACGGGAAAATACGTTCCGCCTTGTGAATAGAAAGCCATCAGATGCAGCTAATCGATCTTCTCACACGCCCTCCGCTTCGTCATCGACGAGCATAATATCCACTCCGCGCCGGCGTAACACAACGTTCTGTTTTTCGAACCCCCGGAGAGGGCGAGGGCTTCTCCGAAAGCTCTCAGCCTGAGGTGAGTTCCTGTGAGTCAACAACAGACAAACAACGTCTCAATCGACGACATTCCGATCGATATCGACAACACGCAATCAGGCGAGGTCATTCCCACCGACATCCCCGACGAAATCGAATCCATCACCCGTGGACTCGCCGGTGAGCAGCCACCGACGAATCCCCTCGTCGTGCTGAAAGCGGCTCGGTGGTGGTACATTCACGGCAAGGGCGGCACCGATCCCGCCTTCCAGTGGGCTATCGAGTGGGCACGACACCTCGCGACCGACACCCCCAGCGACGTTGACCACTTCAACGCGTTCCTCGAGTACCTCGTCGCGATCGGCTTCGCTGACGAAAAAGCAGCCCTCCGGTGACCGCTACCGCGAGTTTTTTGTGCGCCCCCAAGGGGTGCGGCGCGTCCTGAACCGACGCAATCGCCGTGAACTCGATTCGGTGAATACAATGGCTACGACCAGTGACCCGTCGGTCTCCTTCGACCAGACCGACACGCGATCAAACGAGATGAACAGCACCATCGAAGCGTGGATTGACGAGCTCGTGGCTGGCGTCGACGAGGCACAGGCCAGCGACGAGTTCCAAGAGTGGCTTGACGTCCAGAGTCGCTTCCATGACTACTCGTACCGGAACACGCTCCTCATCAAGCTCCAGCGTCCCGATGCGACGAAGGTTGCGGGCTACAATTCCTGGCGGAATGAGTTCGACCGCCACGTCCAGGAAGGTGAGTCAGCCATCTGGATCTGGGCGCCGATCATCACCAAGCAGTGCCCGGAGTGCGAGAACTCGCCGAGCTACCACGAGCAAAGCGACTGTGAGTACGACGAGACGCCACCCAAGGAGTGGTCCGAGGGGCTCGTCGGGTTCAAGCCCACGGCTGTGTTCGACATCTCACAGACCGAGGGTGAGCCGCTTCCCGAGCTGGAGACTGAGGCGACTGGCGATGCCGACGACCTCGTGCCCGCACTCAAGGATGCAGCCGCTGAGATTGGCATGACAGTTCGTATCGTCGACGCTGCCAAGTGGGAGCATGGCGACGCCAAGGGCGTCTGCAAATACCGAAGTACGCGTGATCTCCAACCCGTCGTCGAGGCGAAAGCCCGCTCGAATCAGGCCGACCTCGCCGTGACACTCATCCACGAGTTCGCTCACGCCCTACTCCACGCCGATGTCACCGACGAGACTGAGCGATCGAAACGCGAGGTTGAGGCCGAGGCAGTCGCGTACATCGTCGGGCGGTATTTCGGACTGGATACGAGTGGGTCCGCGTTCTACTTGGCCGCGTGGCAGGACGACGACGCAGACGCGATTCAGGAGCGGCTTGGTCGAATCGGGTCGACCGCTGAGGAGCTCATCGAAACCGTCGACGAGTAACGAGTTTGTGTCTCTCCGGCAGACGAAGTTACAGAGGTTTCTGCAGTAGTGTGTTTCAGGAGTTGTTTTTCTCGCCGCGAAGGGTGGCGGCGTGACTGCACTCGTCACGTCGGACAGACCCAGACTAATCCATGTCCGAACAGAATTCAATCGAGGCAGAAGAGACAGTCCGAGGCGAACACGAACGAGATGGATACGCCCCTGATGGCGGCGTTGTCGCTACTGTTCCAACGACCACGACCCTCGGAGGAGATGTGCAGCAGCCGACGGTTGGCGATGACGAACACCAGGAGGACAGCGATCCCCGTACCGAGCGTGCTCGAACTGAGGAGATGGACGTCTCGTTACTCAGGAAAGGTGGTGTCTACGAGGTGCAGTCGGCGTCGGGGAACACCTACGAGGTCGACGTCGCGAGTAAGACGTGTACGTGTCCAGATTTCACGAAGCGCCAGCCGAGCGGTGGCTGTAAGCATCTACGGCGGGTCGACATCGAGATTCGGAGCGGGAGCGTCCCCCGTCCCGATGGACGGCTTCCTGCGACAGTAGACGTGACGGAGCAGCTTTCGGAGCGGATTCTCGAACTAGAGCAGGAAATCGACGAACGAGAAGCCCGGCGGAGGGAACTCGAAGCAACAGTGGCGATCCTCGAAGAGCTCTCGATTCGATAAATACCCAGATTAACCAACAGCACTAAGATTCCAGTGCCAGTGTTGGTTAACACGCCGTGATCCATGTCTTACTCGCCACCATCCCCACCGCAAGAAATCCCCGACGACATCGTGGAGATGCTCAATGAGCAATCACCAGAGGTGCTCCAGCATATCGCCCAGTACGCCGAGGGGCTCGCCGAACATCGCGAACGCGAAGCCCGACTGGCCGAACAGGACGAGGAAGAACAGATCGAGGAGCGACCGGAAGATCGTCCGGACGACGTCCCCTCGAAGGCTACAATCACGATCAAGGAGATCAACGACAACCGCTACTACTATTGGCAGTGGCGGGAAGGCGAGAAGGTGCGCTCACAGTACAAAGGACCGGTCAGTCCAGACGATTAGCTAACCTGGTTCTCTCGAGAACAACCCCCCTAATTCGAAGTGAGCTTGTTCACTTCTCAGAAGATTTGACACCCCTGATTCGGAATGAGCTTCAGCAGAAGGGTTCTAGATAGAACGAACCCTCATGATGCTTAATCAAATCTCGTAGGTACCGTTGTGAAGTTCTGAAAGCCGTTCATCGCTCTCTACAACTGCCTTCATCACTACATCTTTGTCCTTGATAAGCTGGTGTTCCAGGTAGACACCCTGTTTGTGTCCGCCACCGACCTGATGTGACTCAGAAATCCCCATTAGCGCGAGCGTGCTGAGAATTTGGCTCACTCGATCATATGAGAGAGGATCAGCACCGACGTCGCCACAGGTCGTCTCGTATTGACTGTAGATACCAGAGGTGCGGAAGCGGCGATTATTCGAGCCAGTCAAGCGACCGAGAGTGTAGAGAACGAGTTTAGACTGGGGTGAGGTGCTCTCGATCGTCTCCTTGACTCGATTAACCTCTGCACGCTTGACTGCTTTGTCGACATGTTCTGGACTAACGACCTCTGCATCGGCGTCGTCAGCGATATCACCAGCAATCCGCAAAACATCGACTGCCTTCCTTGCATCACCGTGTTCATCCGCCGACCGGTCGGCAGTCTCGGTTATGACGCCGTCTTGAACAACACCATCATGGAACGCGTCTCGTCGATACTCCAGGATCTGCTCGATCTGATCGCTTTGGTATGGTTCAAAGACGAAGTCCGTTGTCCGCATCGAACTCTGAACGCGTGCGTTGAGTTTTTGTCCAAAATCGATGTCGTTGCTGATAGCAATGATTCCGATATAGGCGTCGGTGTGACCAGCTTCTCGAGCCCGCGAGAGTTCATGGAGGAGCCCCTCAGCGTTATCAACCATGTCGATTTCGTCAAGGATGACAATGAGCCCATCGTAGTACTCGTCAATGATGTCGTAGGCGTAATCGTAGTACTCGGCGGAACCTAAACCGATACGAGGGATATCTATATCAGAATCAGATTTGTCGCTTAGCGCACGAGCGATTGTTCGGGCCACTCGTGTTTCGGTATTATTCTTCTTGCACTCAACGTAGACGCTAGCAGCGGGAACGTTACGTGCCGTGGCAGTATCAACGAGACGGTCGGACACGTGACGGCTGACAAGTGATTTTCCAGTTCCGGTTTCCCCATAAATGACGACGTGGTTTGGTTGTGATTCGTGAATGAGGTGTCGGATTTCTCCAGCAACCGATTGGATTTCCGTGTCACGACCGACGATGCGATCAGGGCCAGGAACTGTTCCAATTGAGAGTAAATCTCGATCTGCCCAGATATGAGTTGAAGAACCGTCTTCATCGCCTTCCCGAACGAACAACGGGTCATTTGCCGGGTCGTTCGAGTCTTGTCGTTGGATTTCCTCCGAGGTCGACGAGATTTCAGAAGCAGAACTGCCCTCCCTGTTTGTATCGAAATCATCCAGCTGCTGGTCCGTGATAGACGAGTCACCTCCACCATCTGGTTCCTCGTTGTCTGTCATAGATTCATCCTGGGAAGGAACCCACTTAGTCGTTACCCCCCTAGTTCGGAATGAGATTCATTGGATATCGGTGCTAAACAGCGGAAAATCGATAGGTGGCACCGACATACCCGATGATACCCGATTCAGAGTGAGCTGTCGTTCAAATCTGCGTCTTCTGATGATCTCACCCTCCTGATTCGGAGTGAGTTATTTCCTAGAACGAGAGGATTGTCAGCAGCTCAAATGATCAGCGGGGTTCAGATAACCCCCCTCGTTCGGAATGAGGTAGTACGAGTTGATCCATCAGCCAAGAATCGGGAATGCTATAGAGACCCCCCTGATTCGGAGTGAGGTGTTCACCGAACTAATGGACGATATTGATGCCAGCTTAATCAGGATGGATGTAGATTGGAGCTGGAAGGACACACCCCCCTGATTCGGAATGAGATCCCGTAAGACTGACCGTATGGGCGCGATCTTCCAACAACCAACTAGGCGGTTCTTAACTAGGACGAGTCATTCTCTCCAAACCGCAAGATAGCGTAGACTTCCAAGGATCAATTGTCTAGTTATAACCCTAGCTTTATTACCTAGTTGCTCTAAAAGCTCGCTAAGTAGAATACGGCACTAGTTAGAAGTATTCGTGAATACGCCTAACACTTGAAGTACAGCTATTCTATCCCTTGAATTGAAGCAGTAGACCATACGTCGAGGGCGTATACCCGACGAATCCATTACTGCAACCTTCTCATCGGGTGGAACCGTGGCCTCTAATCAGGTGGTATGGAGGGTATAATCTCATTCCGAACGAGGGGGGTGTGTCCTTCTACCCGTATCTTGTTGCAACCGCAGGGTCAGAACGAGGTGATCTTAGTCGTTCGTGTCTTTGCCAACCTTCGTCGAATATCCGTCCGACTCCATCCAAACGGTGAGACGACACTCTCGACAGCTCGAACCAGCTGTGTCTCATAGTACGATGGATCATACTGATTCGTGTCTTCGTGAGCGAGGGCGACACGCTCTCGTGACGCCTTCTCGTCGTCGACGACCACGTACTCGACATCTTGACCGGGATGGACAGCGAGATTCTGGTCGCGAGCACGCTCGAGTGCCGCCACGTTCTGGGTGTACTGCGTGTATGCCTCAACAGGCTTGGAGACACGGTTCCGTTCGACGAGTCGGTCAAAATCGACATCTCCAGCGTGAAGTTCCGAAATCGCCCGTTCCAAGCGACTGATAACCGCGTCTGGAGATTGCGTTTGACCGAGGATCTCGAGACAGTCGCGCTGGACGTCTTCAATGAACTCGGGTGTCGATCGTTGCCGGGCTTCGATGCCGCGTATCTTGAACTCATCCTCGTCCGCGATCTTCCCGAAGTACTTCGTCAGCGCGCCGGCGTCGCTCTCGCGCTGGGGAACGAACGCCACCCACTCGTACTCGGCTTCATATTCGAGACGGATCTCGACGGTGTCCGTGATCTCAGCGGCCAACGTCTAACGAACGGCGTCACCCTACGAGAGGAGATGGGGGTACCAGAGGACACCATTGTCTTCGCGGATAGTGGCGGATTCGATTTCGCCAATGAAGAATTGGACACTACCCCGGAAGATACTCTGGAGACCCAGTACCAACTGAAAGCCGACATCTACGGAACAGTCGACATACCGATCGCCCGTGAGAACCGGGCCGCAGAAAACCAGCGACGAATTGATCAGAGTACCCAGTTTGCGTTGGAAGCGAGCGACCATCATGACTGCGACGCTCATCTTCTGGCGAGTGTTCACGGGTATGACCCGGAAACCATACGTAACAATATTCAGTACCTCGAAAAACACGGTGAATTCGATGGCTATGCGCTTGGCAGTCTAGTTCCAATCCGAACAGATTACAAAAAGGTCACAAAACTAGTTATTGCAGCACGACAGGCCACTGACAAACACCTACACGTCTATGGGTTAGGGGGTCTCGTGTATCAACCGCTTTTGCTGTACCTCGGTGTGGATAGCTTCGACTCGTCAGCATTCATTAGAAGTGCTGGTAATAGGAACTACCTGATTCCAGGATTCGGCGGTGAAGAGTTACGAAATATCGAGGATATGGATATGCTGCCTTGTCCATGTCCGGTATGCGGACAGCGAAAATTGGATGATATCAGAGAAGATCGAACCGCTCTCACGCAGCACAACCTCTGGGCGCTCGCAACTGAACTTCGCCGGTTCCGCTACATTGCGGAATCGGATCGCAATGTCGAGCACTATCTCGATCTCCGCTTCCAAGGGAACGAGGTAACTCAACGGGCGTACGAAACCGCGAAGCAGCAGGTTCGGAGGCTCACATGACCGACGAACGCGCCACTGTCCGTCCAGTCACACTCGGTCGACTTGTCGAGTTGACGTACCTCTGTGAAGAGGAGAACATCCCGACAGAAGAGATCGAACAAGCGCTCGATGTGTCACACCGTCGCGCTCGCGAGACTATCATAGAGGCGAAGCGTATCAGTTTGTTACAAGAGGATGACCCTGATGACGATTTGCTCTATTCCACCACTAGCATCGGCGAGTCGTTCCTAGAGGCGGTACGCGCCGAAGACTGGCCTCAGGTAAGCAATATCCTTGCGACGAGAAGCCCCCACTACGGCACATTTCTGGACGCGCTGGAAGAGGTGGAACCAGCTGACTTAGAAACAGTGTTGGACGGTCTCAAGGAGAACCAGCAGTTCACTCCCTATTCGTACAATCAGACCAGTATCGAAGTTCTCGGTGACTGGGCCGAGCGATTAGGCCAAGTTCAGCGAAACGCCTTCACTGGGAGCTACTATTTATCCTCACAAACCGACGTTTCGAGCAACTTCGCCTACGTACTACTCAGCGCATACGACGATTTGGAGCAAACTGCAGGGGTAAATCTTCGGCAGCGATACCTATCGATTCCCCGTCTCCGTGAGGAGATCTGTGAGCGAACGCGATGCTCTCGAAGCGCGTTCGACCGCGCACTAGTGGCGCTTTGCCAGCAGAACGTGGGAAAGCTCGAACTGTCGGGAGCTCCGATGGATACAGCAGCTAAGGATTCTGCGCTCGGGATTAAACGAATTGAGTTGGCCGGCGGCGGTGAGTTGGTCTCGACGTCCCAATCGAGCCAGCAAGTGATGGTCGGTGTGGAATCGTTCGATAAGCAATACTACTACCTCGCAGTTCACGACCGCGACGTCACCTTCGACCAGGAGGATACCTAATGTCCGACGCATTCACCATCACCGATGAGCAGCGCGACTACTCACAGTACAACCTCGAAGCAAATCCATTCCCATACAGCCCTGTTCCAGCGGAGAACCCGGAGATTTTCTGCGGGCAACAGCATGTTACCGAATCGATCAGTTCGACTGTCTCATCGATGCTTTCCACTGGGAAGTCCAAGCATCTCGTAGTCACAGGGAAGTATGGCAATGGAAAGTCCCATACTCTCAAATACACCCGATCTCTGCTACGAGACCGCGAAGACGTGGTTGTCGGTTACGTCGCCCAGCCGGGGGAGGGCTTCCTAGATATCTATCACGAGTTCGTTTACGATATCGGTTTCAACCGTCTCCAGAACTTGGCGTACGAGTATCTGGCATCGATTACGCGCGAGATCACTGACGCTAATCCGATGGCCCCCGCAGCCATGCGGTCGCTCATTGATAACGGGGATGTACTCCTCTCCGAAATCGTGCCAGAGGCGATTCGGCAGTTGAGCGACGTCACGAAGTTTGCCGACTTCGCTCGTGCAATCGTCCACATGGTGTACGAGGACACTAACCTCTACGCTTGGCAGTGGCTCACAGCAGAGGGGATTAGATATGAACAACGCAAAGAGATGGAGATCCACAGCGCACTCGATGACGACACAATGGGTGTACGAGCCTTCACTGCACTCAAGAACATGCTGCTTGATCTCGGCTACACAGGCGTGTTCGTCTTCGTCGACGAGTTTGAGAGTATTGCTCGCCTTTCGCCGAAGAATGAGCAGGCCACACTCAACAGCATCCGCCACCTAATGGATCAAAATAGTTCAGGTCTGTGTATGCTGTTCGGGTGCGCCCCAGAGGTCTGGCAGGACGTGATGAGTGAATACCATGCGTTCAGCGAACGTATCGGCCAGGAGGTAGCGCTTCGACCGTTGACTAGTGAGCATCTCTATGAACTGGTAGAAGGGTACCTGAATCGTGAGCGGACGAGCAATCCTACTGACGATACGGTACGGCCGTTCACTGAAGAGAGTCTTGATCAAGTACTACAGCGTTCACAGGGAAACATCAGACAAGTACTCTCCGTGTGTAGCAGGATATTGGACTCGGCAGTAGACGAAAATCAACCGGATATTACAGCGGAGTTTGTCCAAGAGATATTGTGATCTCGTAGGAGATTCGCACTCTGAACCCCACTATCCGATGGTTTTTCGCGCCCCCCTAAGGGCGGAGGCGATTTTCAGTGGAACTACCATTCAGAGTTATTCGCCAAAACGGAACGGAGCACCGAATCGTAGGGATCAACCGGAATGACTGGCAGGGCATCGACGATCCATGTCCAAACTGTGGTCATCACGAATTCGACCATTTCACTGTTTCTGGTGGCCACTATGGACCTCGCGGAACTGCTATTATCGAACGAACTGATTTCTGGGACTCAAAGCGCCGACTCTTTACCAGATGTTGAGAGTGCGGTGAAATCCTCTACAAACACCCAGCCTTCGACCTGCTCTTCGAATTCGAAGGGAATGAAGACGCACTAATTGACTTGGAATAAATCGAAATAAACCCATCTTGACTCACTGTTTGGCATCATCTTGGGGAGGTAGGGTTGCATAAGATTGAAGCCTGCTGGCCTTCATGTTTTATGTACGAAATGCAGGTATGAGTTCCACATCAGACACACAAAATATACGGCAGGGCCTTTCGTCCCGTGAGAGCCGACTCCTCTCGCATCTCGCCGCGGAGGGCCACCAAATAATCTCGATCGACGATGTCGAGGCGACCCTCGAGGTCGCGCCTAATACCGCCCGCGAGATCGCCTCCCGCCTCACCGAGAAAGGGTGGCTGGATCGGCTGCTCCCCGGCCGATATCTCATCATCCCACTCGCTGCTGGGGAGGAGGCCGTGTATACGACCCACGAGTATCTCATCGCCTCGCACGTCGCTGAGCCGATGTACATCGGCTACTACAGCGCCCTCAGCCATCACGGGCTGACCGAACAGGTTCCCCAAACCGTGTACGTCGTCACCCCGACGCGAGCCCAGAGTCGCGAGATTCACGGCGTCCCCTATCGCGTCGCGACGGTCACGGAACGGAAGTTCTTCGGCTACGAGCCGACGTCCATTGAGGGAACCGCCGTGAACGTCACCGACCTGGAGAAGACGCTCGTAGACTGTGCTGACCATCCTGAGTACTGTGGTGGTATCCGGGAACTCGCAAAGGCGATGGTCGCCGCGGACGACCAGGACTGTTCGTGGGCGACCGTCGGTGAGTACCTCAAGCGACTCGACAATGGCGCGGCAACCAAGCGAATCGTCTACTTGGCCGACCAGTTGGGTATCGACCTCCCGACGCGTGAGACGCTCGTCGCGTCGTTCACGAGCGGGTATTCGCTGCTCGACCCAACGCGGAGCGAGCAGGGATCCTACGACAGTGAGTATCGCCTCCGAATTAACGTCGACCCGGGCACGCTCGGTCCGACGGAGTCCTGATTCTAATGATCAGTCAAAATCGACTCCGTGTCCTTGCCCGTGAGCTAGGTGTCCGCCAGGGCTATGCTGAGAAGAACTACGTCAATTCTTGGATTCTCTGGGGTGTCTTCACGAGTGGCTTTGGCGAGAACCTCATGTTCAAAGGTGGAACGGCGCTGAGCAAACTGTACTTCCCCCAGTCGTGGCGATTCTCAGAGGATCTCGATTTCGGCGTCGAAGGCCAGTACAACGGATCAGAAGACGACCTCCGTGATGTCCTTGACACAGTTACCGAGCGCTCCGGGATTGAGTTCACCATCAGCGAGCACCATGAGTCCCGCCAGCAATATTATCCGACACACTACGTCGACATGAGCATCCAATATCGGGCGGTGCTTGACCATCCGAATACGACCAGTCTCGACGTGATGGTCGACGAGTACGTCGCATTCGACTCGGTTCACCATACGCACTCCTACGAGGATATCCCGGAGTTCGAACTGCAGGCGTATAGTGTCGAAGAGATCTTCGCGGAGAAACTTCGGGCGATCTTCCAACGGGGTGCTGCTAGAGACTACTACGATCTCTACCAGCTCTTAGAGACCGAATCTGTTGAGATTGAGTTCGAAGTTGTCCTGCCTGCCTTCGAAGCAAAGTGCGACCACGACGACCTTGACGTCGATCTCACCACGGGTCTGCCGGTTGACCAGCGCGAGGACATTCAGCGCCAGTGGGAAACCTCACTCCCAGACCTGACTGGTGATCCACCTCTGTTCGATACTGTTTGGAAAAGACTGGACGAGGCCGTCATTGACAAAGGAACGGAGTAGGTACGAATCCTCTCGCCTGCGGCACGTACTGGCCTGCACTATTAGGGGTATTCTGAAATCGGATACTATTCCAAGATAGCATCCTATCTATAGGAACCCTTCTATCTATACTACTTATGGTATTCTAGCAATTCAGGCTACCTTTGCTACTCATACTATTCTTGCTATTCAAGCTATTTTGGCGATTCGGGCTATTCATTGCCCTTAGTTATAAGAGGGGACAGAGCACTATTCCAGAATAGCATGGCGGGAACGAATAGCAGGAATAGCATAGATAGCACGAATAGCCCAAATAGCCCGTACGAATCTGTGGATACAGCGGGGAATTCTCGGGCTGTCTCCGTCTGTATGCTGAAGGGTGGCGTTGGCAAATCAACCATCGCAGTGAATCTCGCGCGTCAGCTTGCTACCCACGACCATGATGTCCTCCTCATCGACCTTGATCCGAATGGACACGCTTCAGTCGGTCTCGGGTTCGATGACCACTATCACAATACAGACGAGGGCATCGGTGAGGTCTTCTTCGACGAGGCAGACCCAACCTCAGTCGTTTACGATACCGGATATAAATTCGATATCCTTCCCTCGAGCGAGGATCTCGAGCAGGTCGAGCGAGAAATCGTCGTCGGTGACGTCTTCCAGCCGTCTGCTCTGTTGAAGCGTGAAGTCGTTGAGCCGCTACTGGGCGACGAATACGACTTCATCGTCACGGACTCGCCCGCATATCGCTCACGACTGACCGACAACGCTCTCGTCGCGACGTCTAATCTTGTGCTTCCACTAGCGCCCGGCAACGAGGCGATGTCCGGACTGGAACGCACTATCGAGCGCCAGATTGCTCCGCTGCGAAAGCATATGGACGTCGACGTCCTCGCACTCGTCCCGAATATGCTGGATGGGCGTATCGACCAGCAGACGCAGGACCGCCAGCTCCTCGAACGACTAAACTCCCACAACAGCTTGCAGGACCGTATTCCGAACTTCGCTCGAATCACGGATTGGGATGCTGTGGGCACCGGCGACATTAGTCCGACACCAGGTATCCGAGACCGAACGAGTATCACGAAAGCGTACGGTGAACGCAAACCGCTGCTGGACTACGACGCCAACTGTGATCAACTGAAGAATTTCGACGAACTCGCACACATCGTCGAGGCCGGTGAGGTGGTCCGGCATGGCTGACGACGGTGATCCGTTCGCAGATCTTAGTCAGACGCTGGATGACGATGCCGACGAGCAAGACGATACGAAGAGTGAACAGGAGCCGCGCGAGCCACCCGCCTCAGACACGACAACCGAACACGTCGACGAACCGGATGAGGGGGACGTCAAGGAACTGGACCCGATGACAGACACTGCCTTTTCATACGAGGCAGCCAATCAACGGCCGTTTTACGCACGCGAAGAGACTATCGAGAACTTCGATTCCTGGTTGAACTACGAATTAGAGCGCGAGCTCAGTACCCGCGGCTATCAGAATATCGTTGTCCGTGAGATGACTGACGCGTTGCTGCGCACGGTTGTAGAGGAAGACTTGGTTGACGAGGTGGCTGAACGATTCGAGCAAGAACGAAAGAATGCGATTTCAAAATAGCATGAATAGCATTCTATTTCCCTTTTAGGGAGGGGACAGAGGGATGCCAATCTCTCTCCTCGGTTGTGGACATCCCAGGGTCTGCTACTTCTGCGGAATTTCCAGTCGCTCGGCAACAAGTACGCCCACTTGGTCGTGAACGCGTTCGACCGCCGTCACCACGAATCCGGCGTCGGTGAGTTCGTCAACGAGCAGTCCGACGGTTGCTGCGTCAACCCCGTGGCCGAATAATGGCTCCTCGGGGTTGGGCGAGCCGAAGAACATTGCGTCGCCGAGAACGAACCGGCGTGGGCTGAGACTGGCAATGACCTCGATGGCCTCGCGTTTCTCCTCGTCGGGAAGGTGGTGCATGGCGAAGTTCGAGACGACGATGTCCACCTCACCGTCGTACTGCGGGTCGCGGAACTCGCCGTCGCCGAACTCCACGTTATCGATGCTGCCGTCGTCGGCCTTTGCGCGGGCCTTCTCCAGCATCCCCTCGCTGATGTCGCGCCCGACGACGTGCTCAGCGTTCTCGGCGAGCGCGAGTGCAATCAGGCCCGTGCCTGTACCGAGGTCGAGTACCACGTCGTCGGGACGTGGGTCGGCGTGGTCGATAACGAGCGAGGCGCACGCGTTGTACTCGTCGTTGTGTTGCTTGTCGTCGTAGTCTGTGGCCATCTGCGAGAAGCGATCGGCGAGTTCCTCATGCTTCTTCTTCATATCTACCACATCGACCCTTGGGGCGGTAAACGACTCGGATACGCGCTCGAATTCCGGTCTGCGAGCCGACCCCACTCGCGGAATACGCGTCGAACCTGTTCAGCTAAGAAACCGACGACTTCGCAGACGGTACAGAACTTGGTATAGTGGTATGTGATTTATGAAGTTGGATATGGCGGGATAACGGGCTGTACTTGCTGAATTTGGCCAATAGGCCCTTGTTGGCTACTGGTCGTGATTACTCCAATAATCACGACCACTTTGAAGTACCCCGCCGCCGTCGGTGAAGCACGAATGCTGCAACCGCCTCACGACGGCGCTTCCCCCGGGTAGCGCCACTGATACCGGGCTCGAGTTTGCTCTGGCTCTCCTCAGCTGAGGTCGAAGCGATGGGCGATGGAGCCCTTTCGGTATAGAACGAATGACCTCAACCTATATTAGGACAAGGCCCGAACGATGCTGTATGACCGAAGACGAATCGAACTCCGAGGGCCTGATGGAACGCCAGACCACGGGTGAAGACCGCGTGCGGATGACCGCCCGGCAGCTGTCGGAGCCGCGGACGGCCAACTGGATCGCTTCCGAAGCGGGCTGGTCACACGAGCCGACGAAACGCGTCCTCGAACGGCTCGTTGACGATGGCATCCTCCATCGCGACGACAGCGGGACTCACACCACATATTACCCTGATTACCGGCGTCAGGCGATGCAGGAGGCGATGCGTCTTCGAGACAGCGGGCACACTGTCGAGGAGCTCACGGACCGTCTCGCGGATATGAAAACCCAAATTCGGGACTGGAAGGGCGAATTCGACGTTGAGTCACCGAACCAGCTTCGCGGCACGCTTGTTGACGAGTCCCTCGACGCCGAGGAAGAAGACCGTCGCCGTGAGATTGCCCGCGAATGGGAGCATCTCCAGCGCCGCATCAAAATCGTCGGCTTCGCCATCCGCGAATGGGACTTCCTCGCCCCAAGAGAGCCAGCTGAGCCCAGCAGCTAATAGATGTGTTCTGCACCAACACGTTGACGTTGAGTCTATAGTAAGAATTTATGCGACCTCCGATACAAAGGTGTCAAGGTTAGAGCGTAGCATTGTGGAGGGCGGCGAAGGCTGTCAGCCACGATCTGGTGGAGTTGGCGGTGCTGTGGATGGGAAATCGGTGGTAGAAACGTCTGGTTCGGTATTTGAAGATCCCGAACCACGCTTCGATAAGCGACCGATTTCCCCACGTTTCACGCTCGTACTCGCAGTCTAAGAGTTCAAGCGGCCAGTCATACCACGGGCCGCGGTCGGCCCGCACCACCGGGCGACCGCGGCACCGTTCGAGAACATTCTTCAAAAACAGGAGCGCATCGAGGCTCGATCGACCGGGAGAGACCTCAACGGCAAGCACTTCGAGAGTGTCACAATCGACTGCCGCCCAGACGTAGTGCTCGGTGCCGTCGATCTCGATTTTCGTCTCATCGACGGCGACTTCTTGTCGATCCCGGCAGTCGGGCTCGAAGAGGTGCTTTAACCGATGAAACCACTGTCTGATTGCCTCATACGAGCGATCAACGAACGGTTCGATTCGCCGGTATGAGAGGCCAGCATGGTACAAAAACGCCGCGAGGACACGCCGCTCTGTCGGCGTGTCCTCGCGGGAAAATACTTCCTGCTGGCGAGCCTTCTCAACCATGCGGTCGAGCATTGCTCAACACCCAACTTACCCTTGCTCGGCCGCCTCCTTCACGCTAAGGTTGACACCCTTCTCCGATACACGTATAAGTTTTATATAGTAATGGTCCGTGTTACGGCATATGAACCGTGAGACGGAGCATCCCGATTCCTCAGGTGCATCTATTTCGCTTTCGATACCTCCATCAGACCCGGATTTATTCAAACACAAAGCAACGAGTGATGTCCTTCTATTTTTAACCAACCATCGGTTTAGTGACTTCTCACTGCGAGAACTCGCAACGCAGATTGGTCATTCACACCAGTCCGTCCGACGGGCAGTGAATGTTCTCAGTGCGAATGACTTGATCACCGAATCACCTCAAAGCAACCAGCGACTCGTACAGATCAACAGACAACGCCTCTCTATCCCAGATGACCCGATCCTCCGTATTCCCCAGCCGGAGTATCACCAGCCGGTCAAAACTGCTGTCACGAAGCTCCGGGAGATAATTAGTGACGTCGTCGGCATCATCTTGTATGGGAGTGTTGCCCGGGGTGATGCGGATCGACGGAGCGATATCGATCTCTGGGTGCTGACTCGGTCAGGGCGGGCGGAAAGCCAACGTGAAGCGAACACGATTGCACGCGACCTCGAAGACATGGAATTTGATGGTGACCGGTACGCCTACGATATCGACGTTGAGGCCGTCCAAGCGATTCCGGCCTACACCGATGATATTCGAGAAATCATCGTTTCAGGAATTCCGGTCTACAAGACGAGTGACTTCGAAACCGTCGAAAACCTGCTCTTGGAGGAGGGTGCTGGCGATGAGTAGCGGCTCGGACCCGGATTCTGTGCTCGCAGCACTTGAGCGTGCCCAAGATGCCTTCGAGATGGTTGGACGTGGTCGAACTGAATTCGAAGATGGGATTAGCGCCGATGCAGACTGGGAGACACAGCTGACGAAAGCGTGTAGACTACTCGAAGTCGTCGACACACTCCAAGTACAGGACGGATATTATACCGCTGTCATCGAGGTTTGTTTCGGGGCTATCGAGCGGTCGATTGAGGCGTATGCGCTCTCGATGACCAGCGATACGCTCCAAGAGTTCCAGAATCACCAGTTCGGCTACGACCGTGCGCATCAGATCGGGCTGTTTGAACGGGATACTGCAGAGGAGATGAAGGCTCTTTACAGCGAAAATCGGACGGAGAGCTATTACGGAGGAGGTCGTCCGACGGCAGAGCAAGCAGATGCGATGACTGAATTAGCAACTGCAGTCCACCAGTTCTCAGTTAGTCAAATCCGTGAAGGCGGAGTCTGCCTCTGTGATTAACTACAGACAGCAATCCTCGTGAGAACTATAATGGACCAAAACTCATCTACAAACCGAACGCAGTTGACTCCCCTCACCAATACGTTTGAACGATACCTCCAGGACAAGGGGAAAGGCCGTGGTGGGGACGGCGGGAACTATCGACGAAACGCCGGCCGCGAGCTTGAGCGGTTCGCCGAGTGGGCCGCCGGCGATCGCGGTGACGACGATTGGACCGGGATCGTTCCTGACGATGCCGATCGCGAACCTATCTTTGAGGACCTGAATGAACGGGTTTTCAGGGAGTACGCTCGGCATCTTGCTGGTGATCGTGGACTTAAGCAGAATACTGTACAAACCTATTATCGCTATATCTCTGCATGGTGTGGCTGGTGCGTCAACGAGGGGTACCTTGAAGCGCACTTCGCGCAGCGGGCGAGTGCGATGGCTCCCCTCCCCGAGGACGACGGCCGCAAGCCCGGTGACCAGCAGGCCTGGACATCCGAACAGCGCCACGCCCTCACTCGCTACGTCGACGAACGGGTCCGCGACGCCGTCGAGGCCTACACGACACTTCCGGAGGATACTGGCCCCCTTGACAAGCAGCGTGCGCGCTACGCGGCGCTGAAGGCGGCTCGTGACCGGGCTCTAGTGTTCGTTCTCGCGTACACTGCTGTCCGCGTTGGGGAACTCCTCCGGGATCCGAACGACCCGCGCCGGCGCGGCGTTCGCTGGGAGGATCTCTCCCTCGACGATGGGAGTATGGACGTCTACCGGAAGAAACAGCAGTGGGACGCCGCGAGTCTCCCCGATCCAGTGATTTCCCCGCTGCGAAGCTACCGCCAGCTGATGGATCCGCCGACGGAGCGGTGGCCGGTGTTTCCGACGTTCGACCAACGGACGCTCGCAGGCCTCGTTCAGGAGGAGCTAGCCGAACGAGGGGAACACCCAGAGGCAATTGCTGAGCGACGTGATGAGTACGCCCGTGACCTGCTGCTAGCGCTCGATGAGGATATCCGGCCGCCGTCGATCACGACGGACGGCGCACGGTCGATTCTCCAACGGCTCTCTAAGACCGCAGAGATCGATATCGACCATCCGAAACACGATTATCTCGCGCCGCACGGTGGTCGACGTGGGATGGGAGAGGTACTTGTCCGCGCGTTTGGGTACACTGTCGCTGCTCGGTACTTAGACAACTCTGAGGAGATGGTTCGTGAGCGCTATTCGCATATTGAAGCTGGTGAATTGGGTGATGTCGCGACGGAGGCTCTTGAAAACGTAGATAACGGAATCGGCTGATCCCCGAATACGCTGAGCAGGCGCAATACCACGGCCTTCAGGCCGTGGATACGCGCCGTCACTTGTGCTAACAGCCCGCCGTTCAAACGCTTTCCCCGAGTTTCCCACAGTGACGTTTAAGTGATAGGCCGGCCTACTGAGGAGTAGGAATCGGTCGGGACGGAGCGGATTCCGAACCGTCCTTCGGAGGTGGCCTGTCCACCCACGTAACGAGGTCGTTCGAAAATCACTGATTTTCGTGATCACGAGAGACGTCGTCTCTCGGACGACAGTATCCGAAAGGGCAGTCGGTGAACACACATGCTAGAAGCGTGTGCCCGTGCCGACTGCTCAAAGCAAACCAGACGATACCCCCAAGTCCGTTGACGCTTGCCGGCGTCCCCGTGGCCAAAACAACACAGGGACGCCGTACACGGTTGAGGATAGGGGTAACGGCGGCTTGGCACCGTCAGCAGTCCACCAGTCCGATACCGTGGGACTACCCGTGCCCGAAAGGGCTGGTAGTCCGATGATTGGACTGCAAACCTGGCACTCCCACCGCTCGGGATTCCTCCGCGTTTACGCGGAGGAGGATGTCAACAATTGGAGTGGCGTAAGTTGAAGTGAGGACGTAGTCGCACTCTCTACCAGCTCGCAAACGGCATCGCAGTGCCATCGAGGAACAAGCGGGCTGCCTTCTCTGCTACTCTACGTGGGACGTACCGTGGGTCTCCTCATAGCGGTCGGCATACCGACGCCAGCGTTCGAGGAGGTACTCCTCGGCTTCTTCCCACGACGTCACGTCGATGTCGAAGTCTTTGGTTTCCGCACTTTGCTCTCGGTAGTGGCGGTCGATGTGGATGCGCCCTTCGTCGTGTTCGGCGTTGTCCACCTTCGCCACCGTGACACGTTCACCGTCGGCTCGGCGGAAGAACAGAACGACAGCGAACGATTCAACGGTGTTGAAAGATGGGTCCACTCGAACGCCTATCTGGTAGGTTCTCTGTCTGTACTCCTGAATCTCGTAGGTATAATCGAATCCTGCCATAGTAGATAGTTGAGATGAGATGCTGGTAGAGTAGGTTTGTCCCTACTAACGTGTAACAGTTTCAGGTGCTTAAAGTTTTCGACACAACTGAATGGATAAAATTCGAGAACAGCCGTTAGTCGGCTTCTCAAGCACTACCGATATTCTTATCACCGTTGACCTCGTTACACAACAGTAAGGGAATACACTATGGCAGAAACAAAACCCCAGATAACCGACCAGCAGCGCCTCCGCCAACAGATGGCCCGGGCACTCGCAAAGGGTGGCATGGACGACGTCCACGTCGTCAGCCACGACACCGCAAACGCAGTCCTCACTGACCGGCGCCACGAAATCATCAACACCCTCAAGGAGAGCTCCCCGGAGTCAGTCCGCGCTCTCGCTCGACAGCTCGGCCGCGATAAGGCTGCCGTCAGCCGCGACCTCCGTGAGCTAGCAGAGCATAACATCATCACCTACGAGGAAGACGGCCGGGCGAAGCGCCCTATCCTCACGCAGGACCACGTCGTCATCGAGCCGATCGTCTAACCGACTACGGCTGCCGCAGTTCCAACCTCCTCTCAGAGTCGACACGCTCCGCGAGCCGGCCTTCTTCGCATCTCTACCACGCGCCCTCCCGCTATTTTCGTCTTCGGACTGATTCCCCCGGAAGTACGAACGGGAAACATCTACCTCCCCACGACTGCTAGCGGTTTCCATCTTCCACTGTCAATAGCAGAGCCGAGTTTCCAATCCTACCATTCAAATTCCAAGGACCGCTATACGTTGGTAAGGTCAGGTCGGAATGGAGCGGATTCCGAACCGTCCTTCGGAGGCGGTCTACCCGCCACTCAATAAGACAGTATCCGAAACGCCGACGCGGTGAACACGAATCCTCGAAGGGTTCGCCGTGTGCCCGTCGGCCTGAGCAAGCCCGACGATACCTCCGAGTCCGGCGACGTGTCAGCGACTCCCTGCTGGCAAAAACAACAGCTGGGAGTCACCGACACTGAGGATAGGAGTACCAGCCGCTTGGCACGGCTAGACAGCCACCGACCACGACGACTGGGTTAGATGTGAACTCCCGTAAAGTGGCGGCGTCCGTGGTTGCAAACCTGGCACTCCCACCGCTCGGGATTCCTCCGCCTTCAGGCGGAGGAGGATGTCAAACAGCAGGTCTTCTGCTAGCATTCGGGTCGATCAGAACAGCGTCGTACTCGTTCTGCAGTTGTTCTTCCTTCCAGAGGAGGTCGTGGAGGAGTTCAAACCGGGGGTAGTCTTCTCTGTCCATGCTCTCCATCTGTGCCTCGTAGGTGATCTTCTGCTCGAGATTGCTGGTAAAATCACCAAGCATGTCGTGACTTGGAACGATGTCTACACCCTCGCTGCTGGTCTCGATGAGATCTCCAAATTCACCCTTTGGCCGTTCGAGGATGTGTCGGCCGATGTTGTCGGCGTCTGGGTCGCTGCGATGTTCACCGACATCGAAGAGGATCGTTTGTGGGTCCAGGTCGATGACAAGCGTGTCTGGGCCCGCGCGTTGGAATGCAACTTCCCGCTGGCCGTGGATTGGTCGAGCGTTGTCGGATTCACGTTTCCTGGAGAGAGATTTTCTCTCCTCGAAGAAAGATAGATGGTCTCGGGCACACACCCCAGGTGTCGAGTGTAAATCCATACGAGAAGCAGGAGAGACAGGCTAATACTCGCGTTTTTGTTCTGGAGGAATAGGAAGAAGGAGCTAGCCGCTCCTTTTCTCTTTTACTTTGTTGCAGTACGGTTACTGTTTTACCGCTAATAAGTTATATCTTTCCCCTAGGATAGCCTGTTTTGGGAATTCCCACATCATCTGTAATCTGTTATTAATACTGTATAGCGTTGTAAGCGTCTTTACCTGGGTATTTTAGGGACTTACATTCGACACCTGGGGTGTGGGTGTCTCAGAACCGTGCCGTAATTACCGCCACACATGTCACGGTTTACACTCGACGGTCGACCCTCAATCTTCATCCGACGGATGGTGTGGCGTACTTTACTTAGTCCTGTCTATAGGGCGTAAAAGTCCTGATTTTCGGTGTTTACATTCGACACCTGGGGTGGACAGACCTGTGGATTTATATGCATTCAACCGGGTGTCGAGTGTATGGCCGATAACACCGGGTCGCAACAATCACTCAACGATATCTGGGCGAGTGAGGACGCCATCTTCGCCAGGAAAGAACTCCTTGACATCGACCATATTCCCGACGAAGATCGGATCATCGGCCGTGACGAAGAGATCGAAGACGTGGCCTCCAGTATCCACCCCGCAGTCCGTGGCAAATCCCCACGGAACACACTCATTTACGGGAAAACCGGGACTGGGAAATCACTCGTAGCGAAACACGTCACACAAAGCGCCAAGCAATTCGCTGAAACCAACGACACAGACATGGGGCGTGTCTACATCGACTGCACGCAATCCACAACGGAAACCCGCGTCGTCATCAATATCGCTCGAAACCTCAACAGCCCAGAAGCAACGAACATCTCGATCCCTGTTACCGGACTCTCAACCGACGTCTACTACCACCGACTCTGGGATATTCTCGACGAACTGTACGATGTAGCCGTTATTATCCTCGACGAGATTGACAAACTCAAGGACAGCGAGATACTGATGCAACTGTCACGCGCGGGGGAAGCTGGGAAAGTCGACTCCTGTAAAGTCGGCATCATCGCCATTAGTAACAAGATCTCGTTCAAAGATACGCTCGATGAACGCGTGCTCAGTAGTCTGCAAGACCGGGAATTCGTATTCCCACCGTACGACGCCAACCAACTTCGAAATATCATGCATAACCGGTCTGACGCGTTCCATGATGGTGTTCTCACAGATGATGTGATCCCATTAAGTGCTGCATTTGCTGCGCAAGAACACGGTGATGCTCGGAAAGCGCTCGATATCCTTCGCAATGCGGGAGAGCTAGCCAAAGATGCTGGAGCGGACCAAGTCTTGGAGGAACACGTTCGAGATGCACGGGAGAAAGCGGACATCGATCGGTTCGCACAACTTCTCGAGGGGCAGCCACCGCAGATTAAAGCCACCGTGTACTCTCTTTCACTCCTCGCAGACAACAATCCTGACGACAGCGAATTTTCGACACGCCAGATATACGACGTGTACAAGCAACTTACGGCACTCTTAGATATGGATACACTCTCGCATCGGCGGATGGCTGACCGGCTCGGTGAACAAGTGTTCCTTGATATTCTCGGCCGGTCTGAACGCGTCGGTCGTGGCCGCGGGCAAGGTGTTACACATTACTACTTCCTGATGGAAGATCCTGAGGTCGTTAAGCAAGTTATTCACCAGGATGACCGATTTGCTGACGTTAATAACGTAAACATTTAACGCGCTAGGAGCGGGCAACTGGTTTCATTCGACACCTGGTGTGTCCTGTCGTACTCTGTAACATTGCCAGCTACGCAGAGTTTTTGATGCTGTCGTACATGCGTCAGACGTGGCGTTATGCGGCATTTACATTCGACGGCCGGGGTGGTGGCACACCCACCTGCTCGCCCACAACGATGGTTCGCTCGTCAATGATGTGAGCTCTGCCTCGATGACGCACTTTACAGATACCGAATACATTCGCAACCGTCGGGAATACTCTCTTCCGGGCGTATCGTTCAGACCACGCGAGCCCGACGGCGGCTCTCGCTGTATGGAGGCATCTCAAAAGATAAGCTCACGCCCTATCTTAGAGCCCACCAACTTCGTCGGCGAATTCTACGTAAACCTGGTCAAGAAGCTCTCAAAGAGGCCGTTCGATCTATACTCTGACTTACCAACAACGTGCTTCCCATGAGCGAATCGGCAATCTCCTACGCAAGAGCGTTCTACTTTTTCTTGTGGCATCGCCTATGAGTGGCCGGTGAAAATTTTCAGCCGGTGTTCTTCATGCCGGCGGCGATTCCTTTGACCGTCAGGCGGAGTGTGCGTTCTACCTGGTCGGTACGGTGACTTTGGTTGAGGAGGTTGATCTGGAGATAGTTGAGTGGGTCGACGTAGGGGTTGCGGCGGTCGAGGCTCTCGCGGAGCCATGGGCGGTCGACGAGGTCGTCGCGCTGAGTGATGTCGAGGACGTGGCCGTTCGCGGTTTCGTACTCAGCCTGGATGCGTGGGAAGAAATCCTCGCGGAGGTTGTCTTCGGCGAGATTAGCGTATTTGCTGGCGATCTCCATCTCGGTGCGAGCGAGGCTGAGCGCGGCGTTATCGAGAGTGGTCTGGAAGACGGGCCACTCCTCGTACATCTCGCGGAGCACTTTGGGGTTGCCGCCCTGGTCGAGGTAGGTCTGGATGCCGGTGCCGAGGCCGTACCAGCCGGGTATAATACAGCGGGACTGGGTCCAGGAGAACACCCAGGGGATGGCGCGGAGGTCCTCGACGCTACGCTCGCCGCTTCGGGAAGCGGGGCGGGAGCCGAGGTTGAGCTGTTCGATGACAGTGATTGGGGTGGCTTGCTCGAAGTAGGAGACGAATCCCTCGGTTTCGAGGAGGTCACGATAGGCGCCGCGGGCGGCTTCGGCCATGGTGTCCATGGCATCCTCCCAGTGGTTGGGGAGGGGGTCATCTGGCTTGGTGACGGCGGCGTGCCGGGACCGGACCTGGGCGTTGAGCATCTGTTCAAGTTCGCGCTCGGCAACGCGCGGATTTCCATATGTTTCGGCGATGGCTTCGCCCTGTTGGGTGAACTTGACCTCGCCAGAGATGGTCTCTTTGGGGAGGGCGAGGAGGGCTTCGTTCATGGGGCCGCCACCACGGGAAATGGAGCCGCCGCGGCCGTGAAAGAAACGGAGACCGACCCCATAGTCGTCGGTGATCTGGGCGAGGCGGCGCTGGGCGCGGTCGAGTTCCCAGTTCGCGGCAAGGAAGCCGTTCTCCTTGTTGGAATCCGAGTACCCGAGCATGATCTCCTGGACGCCGTCGCGCGCTTGGAGGCTCTGGCCGTAGGCGTCGTTCTCGAAGAGGGTGCCCATGATGTGGCGGGCACCGGAGAGTGCGGATTCGGTCTCTAGGAGAGGGACGATATCGATGCCGGCGTGGTCGGGGAGGCTGGTGACGCCGGCCTGGTCGGCGAGGAAGAGGACCTCGAGGACGTGGCTGGGTTCCTCGGTCATGCTGATGGCGTACATGTCGATGGCCTCGGGGCCGTACTCGCGCTGCCAGTCCGCAAGGGCGTCGAAACGGTGCAACACGCGGCTCGCGTCGTCGTTGAGTCCCTCGGTGTCGGTGAGGTCGAGGACGGGTTGGTCCTGAAGGATGGCGTCCGTGAGGAACTCGACGCGTTCGTCCTCATTCATCCCGGTGTAGTCGATGTTCTTCTGCGAGAGGGCCTGTTCGAGGGCACCGGTGTGCATCTGCTGGTGGTCGCGAAGGTCGAGGGCGGCGAGGTGGAAGCCGAAGGTCTCGACCTGCCGGATGAGTGGGTCAACGTACTCCGTAGCGACGTCGTCGAGGCCGGCGTTCCGGAGTGCCTCGGTGAGGAGTTCGAGTTCGTCGTGGAAGGCCGCCGAATCCTCGTAGCCGCCGGGCTGGACGCCGTCGACGCGGGTAACGCGTTCGAGCATGACGGCGACCTTCTGGCGGAAGGGTTCGTCGGGGTAGCGTTCGTTCGTGCGTTCGACGACGCTAGGAACGGCGTGGGCGTCGGTTTGGAGGGATTCGGGGAGGCCGTTGACATTGACGCGGGTGGCGTCCTGGCTGAGGACGCCGGCGATGTCGGCGAGGGTTTCCTGATAGCGCTCGACGACGAGTCGGCGCTGGCGGTCAAGGGTCTTCTCGGTGACTTCGGGGGTGACGTAAGGGTTGCCGTCACGGTCACTACCGGCCCAAGAGCGGAAGTCAAGGACCTGGGGAACCTCGGGTGGGTCGTCGTACTCGGCCTCGAGTGCGTCTTCGAGTTCCTCGTAGACCTGGGGGACGACGTCAAAGATGACGTTGGCGAGATACCAGTGGACGTTTCGGGATTCGTCGAACGGTTCCGGCCGTCGTTCGCGGACCTGGCGGGTCGTCCACAGGCTCTCGACGAGGGCGTCGAGGCGCTTGAGTTTGGCCTCCCGTTCTTTGTCGGTGAGGCGGCGTTCGTCGAGCTCCTCAATAAGGTCGCTGACGCGCTGGAGGGTGGCCTTTACGGTCTTGCGACGTGCCTCGGTAGGGTGCGCGGTGAAAGTCGGTGTGACACGAACGTCCTCCAGGACGCGGGCGACGGCTTCGGATGTTGCGCCCTCGTCGGCGAGAGTTTCGACGGCCGCGCGGAGACTGTCCCCGAGGCGGCTCTCGTGTTCGCCGCGGCGGAGGGCCCGGACGCGTTCGCGTTCTTCGGCGAGATTGATGAGTTCGAAGTAGTTCGTGAACGCGCGGGCGATGTCTGTGTTGACGTCTTCCGAGTTCTGTCTGAGCGATCGTTCGAGTGGTCGTCGGTCCGGTGCGTCACCGTTGCGATAGTCGATGGCGGCGGTGCGGGCTGCCTCGACGGCTTCGAACGAGATATCCGATGCGTGGCTGGAAATGACATCTCCGAGAGTCTCACCGAGTTCGCGAACGTCCTGCCGCACGCTCCGACCATGTAACTCCATGTAGCCAACCCGTAATCCCATACTAATGACTGTTTGGTTGTGCCCCATGGTCGCGTTAAGTTAGAGGATGAGTCGGACGAGTTCTGAGTGTCTATGGCAGAAATCGACCGCCTCAGTGAGAGTATCGCGTGGATAGACTTGTCGTTTGTGGAGCGAGATCGGACTCCCGAGTGGGCCGCCAGCGACCGTGGTGACAACGACTGAACCGGCATCGTTCCCGACAACGAGGGTGTCATAGAAGGGTTCACATGGTTTGCTGAATCGGATCTGACGAATTGAAAGCGCCGTGTACTTGGTGCACGCTGTTCTTCGCTTGTCGTAGCTATGACGAAAGAAAAGTTCGGAGTCGCTCTTGACGAGGAAATCGTACGAGAAGTGGAGTGGTCGGTGAGATAGCCCGCTCCAAGGCCGATCTCCCCGAGAAATATCTGTCACCTATCGATGCGAATAGAATAGATGATTCGACACGAATTCCGTCTCCCGAGATGGGGTCAGCCGCGAGCGGAGTTCGTGGTTCCCGGGCTGGTCGAGCGTTCGAGGCTGACAGCTTCCCGCGTCCGCGCAACCGCCGTCAACACTGGGTACGTCCACGGTTCATCATCGTAGAGGTACGCGCATAGGGAGTGTTCGCCAAAGCGGGGAACGGAGTTCCGTTGCTGAATCGTTCGTTGACGGCGCTGCGCGACGGCATCGAGTTGTTCCGTGAACGACTCGCAGTGCCACTCTGGAATTATTGTCGTGTCCAGCGTGGCGAAGACGTCCTTGAGGATCGTCCGCGCCGACTCGATTGACCGTACTTCTTTGTCGAGCGTTTCGAGGAAGTCCTCACGTCTGCGCACTGCTTCCGCCGCTGCCCCCATGAGTACGTGCTTGTACGCTGCAGTGAACGACACCGACGACTTGGGCTGAACGCCCTCCGCGATTTCCGGGCCGAACTCGCCGGCGAGGTGTTCGACGAGCGACTCGTCGTACGTGTCGTCATAGTGTGGCATGTTCAGGACGGTTTCGCGGTAGGCAGTACGAACGCGGTCGACTCTGTCGGTCGTAGACGCGTGATTCGCAAGTCGTGTCGCCCGGTCCGGCGGCGTCGACGGTGCCGGGTCGATGCTATCCAGGCGTTCGCGGAACGCCTTAAAAGCGACTCGTTCGACGTTCACTTCGGCGTGCTCCCGATCGAGGCGGCACTCGGCCGTCGACAGCGGCGCGAGCACGTGCTGCTGGAGAGAGTCCACGAAGTACTGTGGGTTCCATTTACTATCTGCATCTCTCATACGTGTGTCTTACAGTAACATGGTGCAAAAATCTACTGCCGGAAACCATTCGAGCGCCGAATGTTACGTCATTAGCACGATGACCTTGAGATCACCGTCGAGAATACTATCACCATTCTCGCGGAACGCTCATGGGAAGCACATTGTTGGTGAGTTAGAGCACGGTTCGGACGATCTCTTTGAGAGCCTCTCGACCTGGTTTGCGGAAGATTCGTCGCCGGAGCTGGAATGCTCTGAGATAAGGCGTCAGCTTGTCTTTTGAGACGCCTCGATGCGGCGAGAGCCACCGTCGCGTCAGCGACGCGTGGCTCTCGCAGGTGTTCACGTGTGCGTCTTCATCGACGTATTCGCCCTCGCCGTGAATCACCGCTTCTCGCTGAAAATTCTCGTCGTCTTCGAGTGGATCGTATGCTCGAAATCCGTCGGTGTAGACGGTAAGCGACTCCTCCTCGTGGTCGCCGAGGAGGAGTCGCACGGTTGATTCGTCAGCGGATTTCGCTGGGACGACGTATCGCTGATCGGTGCCGCGATCAACGAGTGTGAACACTGGTGGCTTGTCTTCGGCGTAGCTTCCACAACCACGTTTTGAGAGGCCACGCGAGCGCGACTCCTGGCCGCGCTCGCGGCCTTTCAGCCCTGCAGTGACGTACACTTCGTCGATTTCGACTGGGCCAACGAGATCGATAGCTGGCGCGTCGAGCGTTCTGGCGAACTGCTCGACGCGCCGCCGAAGCGACCGGTAGGAGACGTCGAGTTCAGCGTCTAGTTGACGAATACTCGTGTTGAACCGGAGTAACGTGTAGAACGCGAACAAGAGCTTGTCAAGGCCGATCTTCGCGTGCGCGAAGATCGTGGCGGTCTTGGGGTTGAACGTGCGGTCGCAATCCTTACAGAGATACCGATGATACTGCCGATAGCTGCCGTGTTTGATCACTGACTCAGACCGGCAGCGCGGGCAGTAGAGGCCATCACGCCAGCGAACCTGCTCCAGCAGGTTCGCGGCGTTCGCCTCTGAGTGCAGCAATTCAACTGGGAACATTGCATCGGGTGACGCTACCGCGTCACCCTTGCCCGCTACGCTTCAACAGCGCCAGCTCTACTCGACCAACAACCTGCTTCCGAAGAGCGCTCGCGGAAAGCCATCCATGACTGGTTGGGGAAATCTGATTTACAGCCCGCCAGCGATGTGTGTCCGGATCAGTGCGGTTGACGAAACGGTGATCCACATCGACGGCCAGCAGTACTGGCTGTACGCTGCCGTCAATCCCAACTCAAACAAATTAGCGCTGTTTGATCACCTTTCTTTCGATGATCCCAGTTCCATCCGGTTCATAGCTCTCGCTGAGCAGGTCTGCGAGCATCTCTGAACAAGTTACTCAAGACCTGCTCGCTTCTCAAACTAACTCAACTAGACAGTGCCGGTGAAATCCTTGCGTTTAGCGTGAGGAGAATCTCAATCTGTGGCTGCAACGACCTCAACCTCGACCTTTATGTCGATTGGGAGACGTGATACTTCGACGGCCGCTCGAGCTGGATACGGTTCGTTCATATACTCCGCATACACGTCGTTTACTGCCTCGTAATCGTCCATATCGGTGACGTACACGTTTGCCTTCAGTATGTCGTCGAGTGACGCCCCTGCGGCCTCCAGAATTGCGGCGAGGTTTTCCACCGTCTGAGCGGTCTGCTCGCGGACATCGTCTGAGACAACATCTCCTGATTCGGGATCTACTGGCCCTTGTCCTGACACATAAACGCGGCCGTCGTCCTTGATACCCTGTGAGTACGGTCCGATTGCACTCGGGGCGTGCTTAGTTTCAATCTCCTCCATGTGACCACGAAGACACAACTCTCCATTGAATCTGTCGGTCGTTGTTTTACCCGAAGACGAGACGCCCGAACTCCGACGGCTGATGGTAGTCCGGTTCGAGAGTATTCATGGGATTCCACGCCGCGAATTGAGGTCATTCTTTCCGCCCAGATAGTGAAATTTTCCCTCGCCAGACTGTGTCTTTGTTCGGAGAGACTGTAACACCCGTGAACTCAGAGAGTGTAGGTTACCGAACTCCTCGATAGCAGTGTCGACGAATTCGCGAACCTCTTCGCCCTCAGTTTCGTCGCACTTAACAGGGACGACGCGCCCGTCATGTGCGTCCATAATCTGTTACAGCTACTGGTTCGACATCCTCGTACGACCGCAAGCAGATGGCGACATCGCCACCCGCCGCGGCAAATGTCGTCGCAATTTGGCGGCCGATCCCTCTGGACGCGCCAGTGATGATTGCTGGACGGTCAGATAGGGATAGCTCAATCATATCGGTGTAAGCGAAGCTTGCCGAAACAAAGAAGGATACTCTCCAGCAGCAGCTAGGACGGAATCTCTTCGATCAAACCTGATATTCTTCGACCACGTCAAGATCGATGTCGATGCCCAATCCAGGGTCGTCTGGAACGGTCATACAGCCGTCAGTGACCTGGAATGGCTCTTCGATGATGTCGTCCTCCCAGGCGTAGTAGGTAGTGTCTGGCGGGAGCGAGAAGCCGGGAAGACCATGGACTGCATGGAGGATGGCTGCGGTTCTGATCCCTAGGTCGAAAGCGCAGTGGTGAGTGTACGGAATACCCGCATCCTCGACGATGGCGGCCTGTTGTCTGAGACCGCCGATACCACCTGCGGGCGTCAGGTCGAGGACGGCTACGTCCATCGATCCTGTCTCGATGAGTGAACGGATATTGTTGGGTATATAGGTGTCTTCGTTGGGGGCTATCGGCTGTCGGAGTCGCTGTCGAAGCGTCGAGAGCGAGTCGTGGGAATTAACCCGGATTGGCTGTTCCATATACTGGAGGTATATTCCCGAGTCCTCGAGGGCGGCCCCGATACGGACGGCCTGGTCGAGCGACCAGCCCTGGTTTGGATCTAGACGGAACTCAAGTTCCCCATTGACCTCATCATGCATCGCCTCGATGCGGGCGATGTCTTGCTGCCAGTCACGGCCAGCCTTCGTCTTGAGGACCGAGAATCCGGAGTCAAGCGCCTCGCGAGCTTTGGTGCGGGATTCAGCCGGTGGGAGGATACCGAGGCAGAACGCGAACTCGATGTCGCGATCGGTCTCAGACTTGGCGTTCGCCGCGTCGGCGTTCATTGCAGTGGTTTGCTGGGGAGCGCTCGCACCACCGAGGAGTTCGAACACGGGCTTTCCAAGTGCCTTGCCAACGATGTCCCAGCAGGCGGTTTCGACGGCAGCGAAGAATAGTTCAACATTCGTGTACTCGATGAACACCTGCCGACGGAGGCGTTCGGTCTCAAAGGGGGACTGGCCCTTGATTAGCGGGGCAATACCGTCTTCGAGGATTGACTCCGTGGCTGCGGGCGAGAGGAAGGTGCGCATCTCTCCCCACCCCGACATTCCTTCGTCGGTGTCTACGCGGACGAGAACACGCTCCATCGAGTTGACTTGTCCGTGATTGGTGACGTACGGACCGATCCCAAGGCGTTCCTCAAGATCGACGAGCGGTACGTCGACAGTCGTAGCTGTCACGTCGATGATCTCCATGTGAGGTTCTGGCACCGAAGGCCCAAAGAATCTACCGGCTTGTCGCCGAACAACACTAGATTCGAGGCAACTCAGCGCTGTCAGTGAATCGCTGGTTCGATCCAGTTGAGTGACTGTTCGGGTAGGAGTCCGTAGTTGTAGAAGGACACTCGCGGGACGCTCATGGACTGAAGTTCGTCGACGATGTCGACGACAGTTATCTCGTCGTGGTTGGCAGGGTACCCGGGCAGGATGCCGACGTGGAGTGGTACGTCTGGCGTAAGTGCATCGACCGTCCGGTAATCGTCGAGGACAGCCGCACGTGAGGATTCGTAGGCCAGTAAACAGTAGTAGTTGACGTGTTCAGCCAGGCGGTCGAGGTACGCACCGACAATCCACTCTCGCCCGGCCTCGGGCTTCCAACGTAGTAGCCAAGAGGCGTCTCACCTGATGACGCTTCGTTTCGGCGTGAGCGAGGATCACTTCGACCGCGCGTCGGACGGGTCCTGCCGGCTAATCTGCTGTTTCGCCTTGTGACGTCCCGCGGTGCCGTCGGGTATCCGGTTCCACGCGGCGTCGAGACCGGCCAAGCGACCGTCACGACCACCGAGGGACCGGTAACCATCCGGATGTGGTACGCGTGAGTCGGCGCGGCCAGATGGTCCTTGTGGCAGCCGTGTTCGTGGCCGTCGCGTTCGTCGTGCTCGTGTTCGTGTATCTCCAACTCGGCTATCATGACGGCGTCCGAGCGAGCGGTTCAAAGTGATTGTCCGGGAATAACCCGACGTACTCGCCGTTTACGGCAATGCACTCCGGATACAGGTCCGGAGTGGAGGCGATGCGATCATCTGAGAACGATCCTTCGGAACCAGGCCGGTATGGACGGGATCAGGGGCCTAAGCTTCGCTTCTCCGTGTGTGTCGCTCGTTTCGCGTCGGCCCATTGAACGACGTCGAGAGACGGAATATCATCATAAGCACTCTAATTTTCATCAGTATACAACGTATTATAACTAATTCGAGCCGGGAACTGGTCGAGCGCGCCGGCCGGCTGCGACAGGCCCTGTCGACGACCTAGATATAAGTACCAGAGCGCGGAGGATCCCGTATGGTGTACGAGAGTTTCGGATCGGCCCGATCGGATTGGGCAGGGGAGACGTACGAGAACATCGAGGCGGTCGGCGAACAGGATGGGTCGCTACTGATCCTCCCAATCGGGAGTATCGAGCAGCACGGCCACCACTTGCCCGTCGCGACGGACACGATCCTCGTCGACGCGGTCGCCCACCTGGGCGCCGAGCGCGTCGAGGACGACGTGCCCGTCATGGTGACGCCGCCGTTCTGGTCGGGCTTTTCGCCCCACCACATGTCGCTGGGCGGGACGATAACGCTCGACTTCGACGTGATGCTTGAGGCGATCGAGAATATCGCCGATAGCGCGCTCGAGAACGGGTTCGACTCCCTCCTCTTGCTTAACGGCCACGGCGGGAACATGTCCCTCATCTCCGCGGCGGTCAGCACGATCGGCGACGAACACGGCGACGTGGAGGTGCTGGGACTGACCTACTTCACCCTCGCCGATCGCTTCATTGACGACATCCGCGAGAGCGACGTCGGCGGGATGTCCCACGGCGGCGAGTTCGAAACCTCGCTCATGCAGTATCTCCGCGAGGAGCTGGTCAAGGAAGAAGAGATCGAGGCGCCGATGCTCGACGAACCGTACGAACTCGGCACCCACGACCTGCTCGACGGGGGCCCTCTCGCCGTCTATCGGGAGTTCGAGGAGTACTCCCACACAGGCGCCATCGGTGCGCCCGAACTGGCCAGCGCCGCGAAGGGCGAGGAAATATATCAACGACTCGGCGATGAGATGGAGGAACTACTGACCGAGATTCACGAGCGGAACGCGTAGCCCGAGCGGCGATCGGGTATCGTTTGCGAGGAGGACCCGTCGTAACTCTGCCGCCAGGGGTATGCGAGCGGAGGCGTCCGCTCTGTCGTCACGAAAATCCGAATCGGAACGTCACAGCACAGAATCGTAAGTTTGCCCGGAACTCCGTCCGAGCGATGGTTCGACGGACCGAGGCGTCTCAGGGTCCGTTTCGACTTACGAACGCGGTCGATCGACCTCCTCCGCTTCGAGCGGGTGGTAACACGCCGCCATCTGCGTCTCGTCTCCGTCTGCGCTACGTCGGACGTGGTAGTCGAGTTCCGGTTCCGACGCCGCGCAGTCTTCGGTGGCGTACTCACAGTAGGGCTGGAACCGACAGCCGGACGGGAGGTCGACGGGGTCCGGCGCTTCGACGTTCCGGTCCGCCTTCTCCCTGATGGCTTCTGGATCCGGGTTCGGAACCGAATCGAGCAACACCTCGGTGTAGGGATGCTGGGGATTCTCGATAACCTGCTCGGTCGGTCCGAGCTCGACGACGTTCCCGAGGTACATGATCATCGTCCGGTCGGTGAGGTACCGGATGGTCGAGAGGTCGTGAGAGACGTAGAACATCGTCAGGTCGCGCTCGCGCTGGAGACGCTTGAACAGGCGCAGGATTCCCGTTCTGACGCTCACGTCGAGCATCGAGACGGGTTCGTCGGCGACGATGAAGTCCGGGTTGAGGACGAGTGCCCTGGCGATGGCGACCCGCTGGCGCTCGCCTCCCGAGAGTTCCGACGGGAGCTGGTCCAGGTACTTCTCGGCGGGCCGGAGACCGGCGTCCTCCAGTGCCTTTCTCACTCTCTCGTCGCGCTGGCCGCTCGTCCCGATGTCGTGTATCACGAGTGGTTCGGCCACCGTCCGCGCAACCGGGAAGCGCGGGTTCAGGGACTCGTAGGGATCCTGGAAGATCACCTGACACTGACGACGGAACTCCTGCATCTCGTCGGAGGAGTACTCCGTGATGTCCTCGCCCCTGAATCGGATGTCTCCGGACGTCGCCTCCTGTAAACCGACGAGGAGTTCGCCGAGGGTGGACTTCCCGCAGCCGCTCTGGCCGGCGACACCGAGGAGTTCGCCTTCCCGGATATCGAAGCTGACGCCGTCGACCGCCTTCAGGTAGTCGTGGTCACGCGTGAGCGTCGCCTTGAGGCTCGCCAGGAGCGTGTCCTCGCGCGATTGGTAGAGCTTTCGCAGTCCGTTCACTTCGAAGAGTGCGTTCTCGGTCATTGTTGGCCCATCCAGGTTTCGGGGTCTTTGCTTTCGGCCCTGAACGCCGCGGCGTCGTCGACGTAGTGGCATCGCGCTCGCTGGCCGTCGCGCACCTCGGCGAACGGCGGTGTCGTCTCGCACTCCACCGTCGCGAACGGACACCGGGCGGCGAACCGGCATCCCTCGGGCGGTTCTGTCAGGTCCGGCGGCGAGCCGGGAATGCTGACCGGTTCCTGGTCGCCCTCGTCTACCGACGGGAAAGCGTTGAACAGCCCCATCGTATAGGGGTGGCCACTCCGTTTGAACACGTCGCCGGTGGGCCCGAGTTCCGCGATCTCGCCGCCGTACATCACTGCGACGCGGTCTGCGATCTCCGACACGACGCTTATGTCGTGCGTGATGATGATCATCGAGTTCCCGAACTCCTCCTGCATGTCAGTCAGGAGGTCGAGGATCTCGTCTTGGACGACGACGTCCAGCCCGGTCGTCGGCTCGTCGGCGACGACGAGGTCAGGCTGCAAAGCGAGCGCCAGGGCGATCACGACGCGTTGTCGCTGTCCGCCCGACAGTTCGTGCGGGTAACTGTTGGCGCGATCTCCGTCGATGCCGACGCTCTCGAGCAGCGACTGGGTACGTTCCCGGGCCTCGCGTTTCGAGACGGACTCGTGGTTCCGGATGACCTCGGTGAACTGCTGCCCGACGGTGTACACCGGATCCAGCGCGTTCATCGCGTTCTGGATGATGTACGAGATGTCCGCCCACCGGAGCCCGTTGAACTCCTTTTGCGAACACTCGAGGAGGTTCTGTTCCTTGAACCGGATCTCCCCTTCGCTCACCTGCCCGTTCTTGGCGAGCAGGCCGAGGATCGCCTTGGTAAGCGTGGTCTTACCGCAGCCGCTCTCGCCGACGATGCCGAGGATCTCGCCCTCCTCGACGGTCAGGTCGACGTCGTCGACGGCTCTCAACCGACCGTTTTCGGTGGCGTAGTCGACGGACATACCGTCGAGTTCGAGTACCGACATTAGATCACCTCCGTGTCGACTTCGGGATTCGTGATCTCCTCGAGCGCCCGCGACATGTAGAAGAAGGCAAGCACGAGGAGCGTGATGCTAAAGCCCGGCGGCAGGACCCACCACCAGGCCTCGCGGATCGCGCCGGTGGAGAACGCGAGCTGGAGCATCGTCCCCCAGCTCGTCATGTCCTGTGCCCCGAGGCCCAGGAACGAGATGCCGGCCTCGAGGACGATGGCCCCAGAGACCGTGATCGTCGTCTGAATGAACATCAGTGGGAGGATGTTCGGTGCGATGTGATAGAAGATGATCCGGAAGTCGCTCGCCCCGGAGGCGCGGGCCGACTTCACGAACGGCCGCTCCGACAGCGAGAGCGTCTGCGACCGGATGATACGCGCCATCGTTCGCCAGAGTACGAGCGTCATGGCGACGACGACGTTCCAGACGGACGCGCCCATGAACATCGCGATGACGAGTACGAGCGGCGTCTGCGGAATGCCGTAGAGGACGTCCACGACGCGCATCACGACCAGATCGACCGTCCCCTTGTAGTATCCCGCGATGAGCCCGACTGACGTTCCGACGATCATCACGGAGAACCCGGACAGGAGGCCCACGAGCAGCGAGACCCGACTCCCGTAGACCCACTGACTAAACACGTCGCGCCCGAGGTGGGTCGTTCCGAACGGGTGCGCCAGGGACGGACCCTCTAGCGCGAGCGGGAGGCCGGTTGACTGCACTTTGAAGATGGTATCAGGGTTGTACGGGGCGATGAGCGGAGCGAAGACGGCGATCAGGACGAACGCGACCAGGAGCCCGAGAGAGACAAGCGCCGTCGGGTAATTCCTGATCGCCGACCAGACGTTTCTGAGTTGCTCGCCGGTCCGCTTGAGCGTCGCTCGCTGGGACCGCGACAGCCACGATTCGAGGAGACTACCTGTGGTCGCCATGCTATATGTCACCCTCCGACAGTCGTGGATCGATGTACACCGAGAGGACGTCTATCAGGAAGTTCATGACGACGATGATGGTTGCAATGGCGAGGAAGCCGCCTTGCGCGAGCGGGTAATCGGACGCGATGACGGCCTTCCAGAGCATTCGTCCGAGCCCCGGCCAGGAGAACACCTTCTCGATGATGACGGAGGTCCCCATCGCCAACCCAACTGCCGTCGCTCCGTAGTGTAAGACGGGGAGCAACGCGTTGCGGGCCGCGTGGCGGTACATGATGCGGAACTCAGAGAGACCCTCCGCTCTGTTCATCTCGATGAAGTCTTCGTTCATGACGTCGAGCATGTTGTTTCGCATGATGAAGGTAGGCATTGTCAGCCACCAGAGTGTCGTCACGGTGAGCGGGAGTATCAGGTGTCGCAGGAAGTCGACTGAGAAGTACTGGTCCCAGATCGAGTACGCGATGAACCCCGGTGAGTGCATGCCCCCGCTCGGCAACCAGCCGAGCCTGAACGAGAACACCATGATACCGAGCATTCCCGTCCAGAACACCGGCGCCGCGTACATCGTCAGGACGGTGCCGACGCCGACGGTGTCGAGCGTGGATCCGCGCTTCCACGCAAACAGGGCCCCAAGCGCCGGACCGATGATGAAGGCGATCAGCAGCGACGAGAGCATCAACACCATCGTGTTCAGCGCCTTGCCGATCAACAGACCCGTGACGGGCTGTTGCCGGGAGAACGAGACTCCGAGGTCGCCCATCACTAGGTTCTTCATGAACAGCGCGTACTGGACAGTTAGCGGCTCGTCCAGTCCGTACTGTTCAAGCAACTGTTCGCGCACGCCTGGCGGCATAGACGGGTTCGCGACTGCAGCGGCCGGGTTCCCCGGCATCAGTCGAAACAGGAGAAACAGCACTGTCGCTATCGAGAACAGCGTCAGCACCATCATCGCCAGGCGCTTTACAATAAACTCGAGTCGTGAGGCCATATAATGTGATCCTGGTGTAGTGTTAGTTGCCGACGGTGTAGGTGTACCCGTTTTCGAGGTCGGCCTCGTTCCCCAGCTTCGGCGGACCGTCGCCGGAGAATCGGTCGATGGGCTTCAGCAGCTGGCCGTTATCGTTCCACCGATAGCCGGCTTCCTTCAGCACCTCGATGGCCCGTTCCACACCGCCCGAGTACGACGGAACGTCGGGGTTGTACCAGAACTCGTTAGCGGGGGCGATCGGGGTAATCGACGGGTCCGCACGTCCCCTCATGGCCGTGTTGATCATGCTTTCCCTGTCGAGCGCGAACGAGAGCGCCTGCCGGAAGGCGACGTCGTTGAACGGGTCGCGCTGGTTTTGCACCCAGAAGTTCGAGGCGCCGTGAGACGGGTTCGCGACCGCGCTGACGTTTTGAGCGTCCTGGAGGCGGCTGAAGCTGTTCGGGTTGATCTCCTGGACGAACGCGGCCTGGTTGTTCTGGACGGCACCGACCGCTGCCGCCTGGTTCGAGAAGATGTTCCAGACCAGCTGGTCGAACCCGAAGTCGGCGAGCTGGTAGTTCTCGTAGGGCGAGTAGACGATGCGGCCGCCGGACTCGTACCGGTCGAGTTCGAATGGTCCGTTCCCGGTGAGGTCGGGATCGCTCCAGTCTCTCGGGTGGCTGAGTCCGTTCTCCTCGACGACGCCGTCCCAGATGTGCTTCGGGAGAATGTTGAGTTGGGAGAGGTGGACGTTCTGGAACGCGGAGTTCGCCTCGCTGAGGTGGAACCTGGCGGTGAGTTCGTCCTGAACGTCCACGCCCTCGACCGGTCCGTAGTACGCCGACAGGTACGGGACTGAGTACTCGTTGTAGTAATCGAGCGTGAACTTCACGTCTTCGGCGGTGAACGGCTCACCGTCGTGGTGAGTAAGTCCCTCTTTGAGGCGGACATCGATCGTCGTCCCGTTCTGGACGATGATCTCGTCGGCGGCCCACGGCTCGGCGGTTCCGTTCGCCGTCCAGCGAACGAGTCGCTCGTAGATCATCTTCGTCGCCTGAGCGGCGGCGTTGCCCTGGATCGACATCGGATTGATGGCCGTCGGGCTTCGCGTGGACGCCCAGATGAGGGCCTGATCGTTACCGGACGCACTGACATTGGTTAGATTGGCCATGTTCCAGTAGGCCTGCGTCCCAATCTGGGGGTTCCATCCGGAGTACGACTGGTTGTTCGCGCCCGCGAGGGAGTACGTGTGCCAGTAGTGGATCCCGGGTTGGTCCCGAGCGATGATGTCCTGGGCCTGGTAGACGTACTTCTTTCGCTCCTCCCTGTCGTAGGTCGTCTTGAACTTATCGGCGATGTCGTCGTACTTCGGGTTGACGTACTGCTCCATGTTCTCACCTTCGTCGGTGAACTTGGAGTGGAAGTTGAAGTACAGCATGAAGTACGGGTCCAGCCGCGAGGCACGAGCGACCCACCAGAGAGTGAGTACGTCGAAGTTGTTGCTCGTCCACCGCTCAAACAGCGGAGGTAGTTTCATCGGCTGGAGGTTGAACGTAATCCCGAGTTGCTCCCAAGTGTTCTTCGCCAGATTCTGCGCCGTGTATCGCGTCGTGGAACTGTCTCGGGATATCCCGACCCAGTTGAACGGTTCATCGAACGGTTCGTAGTTGTCCGCTTCGCCCTCGGCCGGAGTTATCTTCTTCCCGGTTCCACTGCTATCGCCCCCGTCGGCGTTACTTTCGCTGGTGGGCGTGACGGCCACCGTGTTGTTCTGTTGTCCGCAACCAGCCAGTCCGGTCAGGATGCCAGAACCGATAGTTGCTTTCAGGAACGTTCTTCGGCTGTTATCTTCTACCATGGTACAATCTCTGTTGCTCAGTCCCGACATATAAAAGTTTGGTAGCCCCGTCGGGGCACTGTTCAGATTAGGATTGAAGAGTGAGGCGGAGGGATTTCTATAGTAGAATCTGGAAGTCTTTGTAGTGGCACCCATCGTAGGTCGGCGAGCTTAGTCGGTTCTTGAGGATTTGGTGAGAGTTGTGAGTAGACACTTCTGAAAATTACTATAGGTGTCCATGCCCGAAATCTGCCGCCTCACCGGTGATAGCGACTGCTTCGAGTTAGAATTGTGGAGCGAGAAGCGACACCGGAGCCCGCGATGAAATTGGGTATCCGACTCCATGCCGCCGGATTATCACTCTCGGATACCGTCTCAGTCTTAGCTTCCTTCGGTGTCGAACATGCTCGCTCAACTATCCACAATTGGGTCTAGAAAACCGGTCTACAGCCCAATCCCGGGAAGAATCCGAATCACGTCGCACTCGACGAAACCGTGATTCAACTCAACGATCAGCGTTACTGGCTGTACGCCGCTGTCTATCCCGAAACCAACGAATTCCTGCATGTCAGACTCTTCCCCACTCGAACAACCGTTTTAACAAAACAGTTCGTGGAGGAACTCCGCGAGAAACATCGCGTCGAAAATGCCGTGTTTCTCGTCGATGGCGCACCGTGGCTCAAAGCCGCATTATTCGAGCTCGAGCTCCGATTCCAACACGTCACACATGGGAATCGGAATGCCGTCGAACGCGTGTTTAAGGAGCTGAAACGCCGAACTGAGCAGTTCGCCGCCCACTTCCGCCACGCAACTGCTGACTCTGCAGAAACATGGTTGCAAACCTTCGCGTTCGCCTGGAACCAACTAATCTGAACACTGCCCCCGTCGAGAGGCAGTCGTCGAGGGTGCATCCGACGCCGTCTCGTTCGGAAACGAACCGATACTCGTCCGCCCTGGAAGAAGTGTTTTGTACTATTAGCGAATTAATCGTCCTGTATGGAAGTCACTAGTGTCGAAGCCATTCCAGTGGAGATAGACATCAAGCCGCTCGGCGAGGAGTTCGGCATCGCGCCGTACGTCGCTGGGTACATGACCCAGGAGACGACTCCCCGACTCGTCATTCGCGTCGAGACGGACGAGGGTATCGTCGGATGGGGGGAGACCTCGTGGGGCCCTGACCCGAGTATGGCGATGGCCGCCATCGAGAACGTTATCGCGCCCGAAGTCGTCGGCCGGCAGGTCTGGGAAGTCGAGGACCTGATCGAGGCATTCGAATTCCCGTACATGCACATCACGCCCTACGTCGGCGGTGTAGAGATGGCGCTCTGGGACGCCTTCGGGAAGAAACTCGGTGCGCCGATCCACCAGTTCTTCGGCGGCAAGCAGACCGACGACCTGCCGGTAGCGTACTGTCTGGGTATCATGGACCCCGAGGAATCGGCTGAGTACGCTCAGTGGGCCCACGACCGGGGCTTCGAGGTCTTGAAGACAAAAGGTGGACTCGACGTCGATCAGGACATCGAACGCCTCGTCGCCATGCACGAGGCCGTTGACGGCGAGATGAAGTTCCGCCTCGACGGCAACCAGACGATGAGCTTCGAGGAGGCGGCCGAGACGGGCGCACGTCTCGAAGAGAACGGCGTCTACCTGCAGTACCTCGAACAACCGCTCCGGATCGACAACATCGGGGGCTACAAGCGGCTCCGCCAGCGGCTACGGACGTCGATCGGGGTCAACGAAGACGCCTACCACGCCCGTAACGTCTTCGAACTCGTCCGCGAGGACGCTATCGACGCCGCCGTCATAGACGTGATCCCCGCCGGGGGACTCCTCGCCGCGAAGAAGAACCTGGGGCTGTACGACGACGCGGGGATCTCCGTGGCCCACCACTCGACGTTCGACCTGGGCATCAAGACCGCGGCAGTGCTGCAGTTTGCCGCCGCCTCGCCGACGATAAACCTCCCCCCGGACCGGGTCAACTACACCCTCGAAAACGACGTCATCGAGACTCCCTTCGGGGTCAACGACGGAACGATGCCGGTGCCCGACGAACCCGGCCTTGGCGTTTCCGTCTCCGAGGAGAAAATCGAGGAGTACCGCGTCTCCGAGGGGTCGGGCATCAAGTACGAGGTCTCGATCTGACGGACATCACCGCCGTTCCGCGTCCACGCCTGCCCCGTTGCTGTCGCCCGGGCGCGAGACCACAGAGAAGAACCCGCGTCGACACGAACCGGCCGGCAACCGTGATCAGGTCACTCGTAGAACTCGCTCCGAATTTCGATGACGTTCCGTTTCTCGAGCAGCGTGTCGATTAGTTCGGAGAGGTACGCCTCGGTGAACTGGTGTTCCGGACCGGCGACTCCGAGCGAGCCCACTATCGTCTCGTCCGCGTCCATAATAGGGACCGCGGCGCCGCGAATGCCCCGTCGTCGCTCGGCGTCGTCGGTGGCGTATCCATCCGCTCTGATCGACGCGAGTTCCGCTTCCAGTTCCGATCGGTCGGTGATAGTGAACGGCGTTCCCTGCGGGAGACCGTGTTCGTCGATGATCTCGTCGACACGCCGGTCCGGGAGGTGTGCCAGTATCACCTTACCGAGCGAGGTCCAGTGGAGGTACGTGTACTCCCCGATCGGGATCTGATCGCCGACGGCGCCCCCTCCCTCGCTTCGATAGAGGGCGACGCGTTGCCCCTGTTCCTCGACGCCGAAACCGACGATCTCCCCGGTGAGATACGCAGTCTGGTTGACGACGTCCTGGATGATACCGAAAAATTCCATCTGCTGACGGACCGCCCCTCCGTGTTCGAGGAATCGCAGGGAGAGACGATAATCGCCGTCCGACTTCGTCACGTAGCCGCGGTGGCGAAGCGTGTTGAGGTGCATGTAGGTCGTGCTCACCGGGATCCCGACTTCGTCGGCGATCTCAGAGACGCCGGCGGCGTTGATCTGCTTGAGGACTTCGACGATCGTGAGCGTCGTTTCGACGGCGTTGATGGTGTTGCTCGATCCGTTGCCCTTCATTCGTTGGTAGTGAATACATGGCCGAGTATAAAACAATTCCCCACCACGACCGGATCGATATTTGGTCATAGTGAAACCCCCGACCGGTCGCAGGGTACACTCCGTCCCAAGTGGTTCAGCAGTCCTTTCCGAATTATGCAATATTAATTATTCCCCCGGCAAAACGACAAATCCCGGCGATACCGAATCCGCCACGTCCGATTGGACGCTCGTGACCTTTTCCGCCGAAAACCGGCGATAGGAGCCTTGGTAGTCAGAAAGGCGACAGGCGCCGCAGCGGTTTTGGCGAAGTTGAAAGGTGGGTTGGCACCGTCTGACGTATTAAGGGCCGCGACAGTGAGTGACAAACCCTACAGGCCACGTCCTGTCACGGTCGGAAAGCCCCGATACGACGGAAACGCGTCAAAGCAGGTGAGACCCAGTGGGTCCACTAACACCGTTGGTGTTGTTACGGGGGCACCATCAGTGACTCCCGCTCCGTCGTCAGTGCGTTACGTATCCCGTTCAGAACCCGTGAAAACGGCGGCTTCGACGTGGGGAAAAATCGTGACAGTAACTTCCACGATTGCGACGACCCATTTTATCGTTGATGAAAGATTCGGCGAGCGAGAGGGGCGCCCGGTCCGGCGTCGCATCTGGGGACTTCGACGAGTCGCTGCCCCCGATCCGTGGTGACAGGTATGACCCACCGGAGGTGAACGCCTGAACGACCGGTAATGGTTAGGGGAAGTTATCGAAGTGATGTCTAATATGAAAGTATATCTGGAGATTGCCGCAAAGAGATCGTCCGTCACCTCAGTGAGGACGGTCTCGACCGACTCCTTGCGGAGTCTACTGATGAAAAACTCACTGAGCGGCTGATCTTCATCAAACGGATCTACAAGGGAGCCACCCTGGAGGACGCTGCCGACATCGTCGGCAGTGTCCTCCGGACAGGAACACGCTGGGCCCGCCGGTGGAACAAGGGTGGTCTCCGTCTCCTGATGCCGAACTTCGGGGGCCTATCGGCGAGGACCAACGCGAACGCCTCTTGGAACTTCTTTGTGACGGGCAACTGTGGAAGAAACAGGAAATACAGCACCTCATCAACGAAGAATTCGACATCCAGTTTTACCCGGTCTACCTGAGTGCGTTCCTCGAAAAGCTCGGTCTTTCCTACGCAATTTCCCGGACTAAGCGCCCATCACGCCCAGAGAATGTTGAAGAGATTCTCGACGAACGCGTCGCTGACGCGTTCGACGAGGAGTCTGACGACACTCCGCACAACAAACGCGATGGTGACGACGAGGAAGACTGGGTCGTTGACGAGGAAATTCGGACGGACGGCGGAACCGGCCTTGGATTTCTGGACACATCCCATCCGCAACCATGGGACAACTCACAGCCGCTCTACACCGTAGATGATCCGCACATCACCCGACCGCTGGTGAAGGTAGACGAACCAGTGGTCGGATTCTATGCCCTCGCTGGTGAGAGTGTTGTTCAGTTTCCGGTCAATCAAGAGAAAGAACGCATCTGTGAGTGTCTGGAGGGGATCCACGAGCAGAATCCGAGCCAGCGGATTCTGCTCATCTTGGATAACTTCTAATCGCACGTGTACGAGTACAACGCGGAGGCGAGCCCACCAACTTGGTCTCGATCTCGTGTTCCTTCCGGTTGGCTCACCGGATCTCAACCCAATCGAACAGGTCTGGAAAAGCCTCAAATGGAAAGCGTCGCCGTTGATTGTGGGGAGCGCGGCAGAATACTGCGCTCTCCTTACTGAGTTCTTTGAGCAACTAACGATTCAGCTGAGTTTCGCAGCCTCGTGGATTGTCGAGTATCTCGCCGGATACCTCCAGAAGTTACGCTAGGTATGGTTTGGCACGGCAGCGCAGGCAATAGACGCCGACACGCCAGCGAACCTGTGCCAGCAGATTCCCGGCCCGACGCTCCGAGACGAACGTCTTGAGTGGAATCATGCTTCGTCGGGTGCACGTTCGCGCCACCCTTGTACGCTACGGCTTCCAGCTACTGCTGAGACCTCACCAACAATTTGCTACCCAAGAGCGACAGACGATACTGTCGTTAAAGCAACTATTCCCGATAAGGAATTACGATCGTATGGATGTAACAAACTATTTTTCGAAACTCAGATTTGCACGTTGACGTAGGAGCATGTCGTAAGCGGAGGCAAGTAAGCTGATGTTGATCGTGATCGACCAATTCTTTGTCCGCTCAACAGCCGACGCATACTGGTTAGAAGTATAGATACTTCCTTAATCAATCGACGCTCTTGTGGCGTAGGTTATTGGGGAGTTAGAGTGCAGTTTCGAGGATGGTTTTCAGCGCTTCTTTTCCTGGTTTTCGGGAGACTTCACGGCGGAGTTGGAACGCTCTGAGATACGGTGTGAGTTTGTCTTTTGAGACGCCTCGATGCGGCGAGAGCCACCGTCGCGTCAGCGACGCGTGGCTCTCGCAGGTGTTCACGTGTGCGTCTTCATCGACGTATTCGCCCTCGCCGTGAATCACCGCTTCTCGCTGAAAATTCTCGTCGTCTTCGAGTGGATCGTATGCTCGAAATCCGTCGGTGTAGACGGTAAGCGACTCCTCCTCGCGGTCGCCCAGCAGGAGTCGCACGGTTGATTCGTCAGCGGATTTCGCTGGGACGACGTATCGCTGATCGGTGCCGCGATCAACGAGTGTGAACACTGATGGCTTGTCTTCGGCGTAGCTTCCACGACCACGTTTTGAGAGGCCACGCGAGCGCGACTCCTGGTCGCGCTCGCAGCCTTTCAGCCCTGCAGTGACGTACACTTCGTCGATTTCGACTGGGCCAACGAGATCGATAGCTGGCGCGTCGAGCGTTCTGGCGAACTGCTCGACGCGCCGCCGAAGCGACCGGTAGGAGACGTCGAGTTCAGCGTCTAGTTGACGAATACTCGTGTTGAACCGGAGTAACGTGTAGAACGCGAACAAGAGCTTGTCAAGGCCGATCTTCGCGTGCGCGAAGATCGTGGCGGTCTTGGGGTTGAACGTGCGGTCGCAATCCGTACAGAGATACCGTTGATACTGTCGATAGCTGTCGTGTTTGATCACTGACTCAGACCGGCAGTGCGGGCAGTAGAGGCTATCGCGCCAGCGAACCTGCTCCAGCAGGTTCGCGGCGTTCGCCTCTGAGTTCAGCAATTCAACTGGGAACATTGCATCGGGTGACGCGTTCGCGTCACCCTTGCCCGCTACGCTTCAACAGCGCCAGCTCTACTCGACCAACAACCTGCTTCCGAAGAGCGTTCTAAAGACACGTTCGACAGCATTCCGATTTCCATGTTTCTCGTATCTGAAATCGAAGCCGTGACGCTGACACGCGTCTTGTAACGAGTGCGATCCATTGACGAGAAACACGGCGTCGGAGACGTCGTGTTTCTCGGAGAGCTCCGTCAGAAACGAATGAGCGAGAACCTTCGTTGTCGTCGGTTCAAGCTTTGTATGGAGCAATTCGTTTGTTTCGGGATCAACAGCGGCGTACAGCCAATATTGTTCGTCGTCGAGTTGGATCACAGTCTCGTCAACCGCGATGTGATCCGGGCACCGACCAGGGTCGGGCTGTAGATCGGCCTTATGAACCCAATTATGAACGGTGGATCGAGCGCGCTCGACACCGAATATCTCAAGAATAGAAACAGTTACTGAGCTTCATCAGCAATCGCGATGGCGCTTCTCGTTCAACAAACTCTAAGTCAATCTCCTCTAAACACCCGTTGAGGTGGTCGTTTTCGGGCATGAACCACTTAGAAAACGAACCGCCTCACTCTTCATCCTTATCTGAACACCGCGGGGGAGATGCGTGATAACAACCATGTGGAGCGCGGTCTGTACGTCTGTTCATCCTGCGAGACGAAGATGAACGCAGACGTAAACGGCACGGTGAACAGCTGCCGAAAGATAACTCCCCCAACGGAGGATGAGTAACTGCTGGTTGGCACAGCCCGCAGTCCACCTGTTCGACCGCGAGAGCCACCGGTTCACACAGAGAGCACAAAGAGGCTGCAATCCATAACGCTCGATATTCTCCGCTTGAAGGCGGAGCGGGACATCAATAGAGTGGCGTTCTCTGGCTAAAGCCGCGGGCATTTACTTGAGAGTTCTGTACCCTTTCCTGGCTTACAGTGTCCTCTAGGCAACCCTTCCGCACTCAATTAGCTTGCAATTCCTAAGGCCTGCTGTAGTCGAAGGGGGTGAGTTTCGTCGTATGCGTATCCTCAAGCGTGACTGTTTCTCGAAGCCGTGCGATTGCTGTTAGTACTGGATAGTTCCAAGATTGATCGCCATAGAGATACTTGCAGAGTGGAAATTCATCAGGGTATGTTACGTGCGTGCGTCTTTGGAGCGTTTGTTGGCGCTGTTCCCCAATCGTGTTGAGTTGCTCAGTAAGTGTGTCCCGGCACCAGCTTGGGATTACGGTCGTATCTAATGTTGAGAGGATCTGAGAGAGGTCAGCTTGGGCTTGTTTAACGGATTTGTCTTCATCATTCCTGACCTTGGGGGCCGGTTGACCGCGGCCCGTGACCGGCGACAACTGTTGGCCGCCGACCACTACTATAAATCTGGGATGGGATTCACTCAAAGACTGGTATGATGCAGCGACTGTCGGCTTCCTCCCCACCCACGGTGGGGCGGGGAATCCGCCTTGGTTTTCTTTTGAAACAGTAGGGAACAGATATCCGATGACATCTTCACGAAGTTGACCGACCAGCTGAGTTTCGCAGGCTCGTGGATCGAAAATCACCTCGACGGATTCATTCAGAAGTTGCGTTAGTCACTATGGATTCGGCACGACAGCGATCACGTGTTTCAGCGGTAGCGCTGTAAGAATTGCGACCGCACGTTCAACGATCAGGCCGGCATCGTTTTCGAACACTCGACGGACGCACTCAGAAAGTGGTATCTCACCATCTACACCTCCATCCGCTTTAACACCAGTCTCATACAACTAAACGCGGAACTCGACGTTTCCTACAAGACGATCTACCGGCGCGTCCAGCGCTTCCTCCGAGCGCTGAACGCGCCTCGGCCACAGCTCGAAGGCCCAGTCGAAGTAGATGAACTGTACGTGAAAGCCGGACTCAAAGGCCGCGAGCGCGACCAGGAGTCGCGCTCGCGTGGCCTCTCCACGCGCGGACGTGGCACGTACCCTGAGGACAAGCCACCGGTGTCCATTCTCGCGAATCGTGGCAGCGGTGACCGGTACGTGATCCCGGCGAAAGCCGCAGATGAATCGACGATTCGACTCCTGCTGGTCAACCGCCAGCGGGAGTGGTTAACCGTCTATACTGACGGCTTTCGGGCGTACCCGCTCGACGAGGCCGACGCATTTGACCGCGAATACATCGTCCACGGCGACGGAGAGTACGTTGCTGGAGACACTCACGTGAATACCTGCGAGAGCCAGGTGTCGCTGACGCGACGGTGGCTCTCGCCGCATCGAGGCGTCTCAAAAGACAAGCTGACGCCCTATCTCAGAGCATTCCAGCTCCGGCGACGAATCTTCCGCAAACCAGGTCGAAAGGCTCTCAAAGAGATCGTCCGAACCGTGCTCTAACTCACCAACAATGTGCTTCCCATGAGCGCTTTAGAAAGATAAAACGCCGGACTCTCTGTTTCTCAAACTGTTTCAGCAACGCCGAAGCAGAAACCGCTGACGACTAGGTCAGATCGTTCAGCTTCGCATGGAATCAGCTTATCTGAACACTACCGTCGATGAAATTAACACCTATATTGTGGGCAGCGTCGAGGAGTTCGTGAGCGCGCTCCTCGTTTGTCTCCCTAACGCCGTTCGTCTTCCGACCGAATCGCCATGTCCCGAAACACAGTTCTGAGGCGCGTACGCCAGCATTGCCGAGTTGTCGGTACTTCATCATTTTGAACGGCCGTGATCAATCCGTAAATAGTTTCCTGGGTTTTCAACCCCGCTGAGATTCCGGCTACTTACCAGGAAGTGATGTTGACCTCACGAAGCGGACGTTCCAAAGGCACGTCGACCTGCCCCCCTGTGTAATGGGAGAGGTAGAAACCGACAATAATCTCCAGCGACCGCGTCGCTTCAACCCCAGTAGAATGGTTGTCGGCACTACCATCTAGCAGGTTGACGACATGTTCTGCTGCGTTCGCGAACGAGTCCGTGTAGTCGTTATTCCACGTCCACGACCCCTCAATACCCGGTAAGGGCTTCTCAACGTGCTCGCCATCCTCAAGGCGCCAGTACCGCCACTCACCATCGTCATTATTCAGGTAGAGCTTCCCCTCGCTACCGATGAACTGAAACGTCATTGAGGAATTCTCTCGGGGAATTGTACAATCGATGGTTGCGAACGTGCCGTCGTCCAATACGACGAACCCACCGCCACCCGAGTCGTCAACCGCCTTATCGGCATCCAGCGACTCCACGGCCTCGTTCTCCTCGGTGATGTGTCCGCTGACCGTGTCAGCGCGGGCATCCAGAAGGTAGACAAGCGTATCGAGGAGATGCGTAGAATTCCGCAGTAGCTCCATACGGAATTGTGCGGTCACAGAGTGGATGTCACCGAGTATTTCCTCATCGTGGACGAGTTCACGGAGGCGTTGAAGCTTGTCCGTGAATCGGAACGAGTGATTGACGAGTAACTCAGTATCATTCTCATTACATATTTCAACCATTTCGTTGGCGTCGCTTACCCGGGACGCGATGGGTTTCTCGCACCAGATGACCGAAGGTGACGCCTTGGACCGGCTGGCGTCAACAACGTGGTCGTGATGGAGGAATGACGGCGTGCAGACCGAAACTACGTCGAGGTCCTCTGCGTCAAGCATCGCCTTATGGCCGACATACTGGCGCTCCTCGGGAATATCCCACGCATCACCGAACCGCTCAAGTTTCTCTTCGTCGACGTCCGCCACCGCGACAAGCTTGACGCCGGCGGTCGCGTCGTAGCCGCCTGCGTGGCTCGCACGAATCTTCTCCTTCCCGATCGCTTCCTCGTCATGCATGCCGAGGATGCCCATACCCGCGATGCCGCCGGTGCCGATGATGCCAGCTCTGTAAGTCATGAGTTAGTTGTAAACGTGCTTGCTGCCAGTCTGGTTAGCCTCAATATACTCCCAATCGTATTCTACTCCGAGTCCCGGGCCGTCAGGCACGGGAACGCGACCGCCCTTGACGTCGTTAAGAAGATCCGAGTAGCTTCCCTTGTAAACAGGGGGTTGGGTATTATTGCAATTCGGATGGACGAGAGCCAGCTCATAGTAATTCGAGTTCCGGCATGACGCCATGCAGTGACGCTGTGCGGGGCCCGGGGCGTGGAACTCCACGTCGATACCGAATCCTTCGGCTGTCCGTGCAATTTTCATAGCACCCGTGATACCCGCGTCGTATTCGGGGTCTGCTCGTAAGAAATCAGTTGCGTTCGCCTGTACGAAGTCCGAGTGGGACTCCAGTCCGCGGACATGCTCGGATTGGAGAATAGGCGTGTCGAGAGTCTCGCGGAGTTGGCGATGAGCGTGTTGTGAGATACCAGCGTCCCGGAAGGGGTCCTCGTACCAGTAGTAGTCCTGCTCGTCGCACACGCGGCCAACCTTTAGCGCGTCTGCGAAGGTCTCGTATTCGCAAGCCGGGTCAAGCATTAAATCCATATCATCACCGACGCGCTCGCCGACCCTTCGCACCGTCTCTATTTCTCTGTCCAGTTTCCGGGATGCATCGCTACCACCCCAGCCGTGAATCTTGTAGCCACCAAATCCCTTATCCCGGCATTCCTCTGCGAAGTCTGCAAACGCCTCTGGTGAGTCAAGGCCGCCGTTCTCGTCGCCGTGGTACGTTGAGGCGTAGGCATCGAGTTCGGTCCGGTAGGTTCCGAGAAGTTCATGAATTGGCGCGTCGTAATATTTCCCCGCGAAATCCCAGAGCGCGATGTCAACTGGCCCAATACCCATGCGGTCGTACTTCCGGAGCGCACGCTTGATTTCGCTCCAGTGCTTCTCTCGTTCAAGCGGATTTCGCCCGACGAGGTAGTCCGCGAACATGTTAATTTGTGCGGCGCCAGGGGAGTTCCCGCCAACATATTTGTCTGTAATTCCGGTATCCGTGTAGATACGCAAACCGTAGAGTGCGCGTTCAGTCGATGCCCCTGGATCGTAGACGAGATTGAACCCCGCTTCGTCGGTGCCGACATCCTCTAGGGGATAGGTGAATTCGACGCTCTCGATATGGGTTATTTCGGGCGCCATGCACACGTTGTTCCACCGGCATGTTCTTAAATTTATGTGAGGCCGGAATACCGCCACAGAGGGAAGATTTATGTCCGCAGCGCAAGCTCAGGTTAGTATGCAGTTCGTCCGTTACACGACCGGTGAAACACCAGCTTGGGGTGTACTTGACGATAACCGCATTCACGCGCTTGATGCACGACCGAACGGAGCCCCGTTACTTGCGGAGATTGGGGACGAAGCCGTCAGAAGTGCAATTCAACGGGACGTCGAAAATGGCGTACTCCCGACCAACGACCGTTCATCGGTCTCCCTGCTTGCACCGGTCCCTTCTCCAGGGAAAATCATCTGTGCAGGACTAAACTACCATGACCATGCTGAGGAACAGAACGAGGAACCGCCCGAGAAGCCGATGCTGTTCACGAAGTCGCCGAGCGCCGTCGCAAACCCTGGGGATGCAGTTATACACCCCGAGGACATCTCTCAGGTAGACTACGAGGTGGAACTTGCGGCAGTAGTTGGCCGGACGGGATCTAATATCTCGAAGGAAAACGCTGAAGACTACGTTGCGGGGTATACGGTGCTGAACGACGTTAGTGCGCGGGACGCTCAATTCGATGACGGACAGTTCTTTCGTGGGAAGAGCTACGACACCTTCGCGCCGATGGGGCCAACGCTTGTTGCCGGCGACGGCTTCAACGCGAACTCTGTGAACGTGGAGCTACGGGTGAACGGGAAGGTCAAGCAGGCGTCGAATACTGACGAATTCATCTTCGACATCGGCGACCTTATCTCGTATATTAGCGGGTTCACAACACTTTGTCCTGGCGACGTAATTTCGACAGGAACGCCTGGCGGCGTCGGTATCTTCCGTGACCCACCGGAACTACTTGAGCCAGGTGATAATGTTGAGGCGGAGATAGAGGGCATTGGCGTCCTCAAGAACAACGTCGTTGCAGAGTAGCGCGTCGCCTCATCCTCACCATTCGTTCCCTAGTATACGGATAGCTTCACCGAAAGGTTGGACTTTCAGCGTGGATTTCCGTCCTGAAAGCTCGTACTGTCAGGATGGGTGGCGCTTGGAGAAGAACTAATTGTCCTCAAGTTATTCGTCACCATATGTTAAGTACCAACGTGGAGGCGTTTACACAGTCTCTCTCCGCTCAAGATGTACCAGTAACGCGAACTCCGGCAACCGACGTAGTCGAGACTCTCGCAGCGCTCATTGAAACTCCCGCAGTTGGCACTACACTCCCATACGATGGGGTGTTACTCTTCCTGACGTTGTCTACACGGACCCCTTACCAACTGATCTCACCGACGCCAAAACGGATATTACACCTACGAAACTATAGTAACCGGTAGAACTTTTTACTCAGAGATAGTTGCAGTAGCTAGTGAACCATCTCGACGAGATCTCCGTCGAGGAATTGCAAGACGCTCTCGACAACGTGGACGGAAAGAAGCCGACACAACGGCTCTTAGCCGCAATCGCGTACAAGAACGGTGTCACCCAAACCGAGCTAGCCGAGTGGTACGACGTTCAGCGACGGACCATCTACAGCTGGCTCAACCGACTCGACACCGACGAGTCGCTTGAGCAAGCAGTTTCTGATGATAAACGAACTGGGAGAAAACGGAAACTCTAAGAACCACAGCAGAAAGAATTCGAAGAAACCGTTCACGACCCACCGAGCGAGGTCGGGATCGACGCGCCGGCGTGGACGCCGGCGCTTGCCCAACAGTATCTCGAAGAAACATACGGCGCTGAGTATTCAATCCCGAGTTGTCGGCGGTTGCTGAAAGAAGCGGGATTGAGCTATCAAAAACCACGCTGTTCAGCCGCCGAAGCCGATGAAGACGAGCAAGAAGCGTTCCACGACGAGCTCAAAAAAAGCGGCGGGAAATGGACGCCACCGTAGTCTGTATCGACCAAACCAAGAAATCCGTCCAAGTTGAGCCGCGTGCCGCGTGGTTTCCACAGGGCACGCGGCCCTCAGTCGAGCTTTCAGGCTAACGTGAGTGGACGTGTCTGCTGGGCGCGATCACCGAGAACGGTGATCGCTTCTTCCTATTCGAAGAGTACGTCATCGCAGAGCACGCGAAACATCTCATTTTAGCATTATACAAAGAATTCGAAGATGGCTTGATTGTCGTCTTAGATGGAGCGCCGTATTTTCAGGTGTCGCCCGTCACGGATCTAGCGGCCGTGACGCCCTCAAATTCCGGACATTCCCGTCGTATTTGCCAGAGCTGAACCCTGTCAAGGAACGCTGGAGCCAGCATCTAGCATGTCTCAGCCACCACTTCTTTGCGTTGTACGACGATCTTACAGCAGTGATCGATACCGTTCTCAACCACCTCTATTCCAAAAGTGAGCAACTATTTCTAATCGATACTATATAGTGTCAGGTTAGACTACAGAAGATGTTCTAAATATGTATTTCTACGGCTGGTGATCTGGGTTCAAGCGCCTATCCGTGCTGAGATAATGGTATTATATAACATGACACATGGGTTAGTGTAATGGGAAGGACTACCTCTGCTGATAGTCACGGTACTCGAACTAACTTTACATCTGTAGTACTGTAATTCTCCTATTATAGTAATATGGGTATCAACGGTGCAGCGAGCGCAGCAGCACCGGAGCGGCACACGATCTCGACTAGTTCGGAGCGGCGCCGGTGCGGCCATGCTGGCAGCAGTATGGCGGGGCATGAACAGTGTCAGGCGAGCAGCGTGACACACGTGTATCTGTAAGGGGATAAAAAGGAAGGGCATATGCTGGGTGGGAGTCTGGTGCCAACGCTACTAATGGGATGGTCGTTACCCGCAGTAGGCAGTGAGGGTCCGGCACACGAAAAGGGGGCCATACTATTATACCACTCTACGCTGCATGTCGAGTTGCGATGGACGACGAGTCATTTACCTTCGAATACGCGCCGCCAGCAATGCATCACGGCCCCGGTATTGTCGCCAATCTGGAGACAGTACTCCGCCAACAGGGGCTGTCACGAGCCCTTATCATCACAGGGTCGACAATCGCGGCCACGCCGGCCGTGCTGGACCCGGTCCGCGACGGTCTAGGTTCGAGTCTCATCGACGTGTTTGCGGAAGTGACTCCGGAGAAGTACCTGCAGACCGCCTACGAGGGGGCACACTTGGTCCGTGAGAAGGAGATTGATGCTCTTGTACCAGTCGGCGGTGGGAGCAGTCTCGATACGGCGAAGATCATCAGCGTGCTTGCGGGTCATGACTGTCCCCTGGACGCTGTTACCGGCGAAATTCTGGCCCGTGAGGAGATGCTCCTACCCCCCGCGGACCGGGCTCTACCGGAGCTGTTCGCGATTCCAACGACCCTGCCGGGCGCGGACCTCTCGCAAGTTGCGGGTGTGAAACTGAGTATGGAACCTGAGGAGACACCCCTCGCCGACATCCCGAGCGGAGGTGTGGGCGATCAACGGTTGATGCCGACCGCGGTGTTCTATGATACCGAGCTGGTCGCGACAACCCCCAAGCGGATTCTCGCACGCTCGGCGATGAACGGCTTCGACAAGGGAATCGAGATGCTCTACTCCAGCCACCGAACGCCTATTACCGACGCGACAGCGATGCGAGGCCTCCGACTGTTACAGGCTGGGCTCCCGTCGATTACTGACGAGGCGACCAGCGAGGCGGCCCTTGCGCAGGTGCTTCAGGGGACTGCGCTCGTCCAGTACGGGCTGTCGACCCCGCGAACGTATCGGGTTTCAATCATTCACGCCTTCGGCCACGCCCTCACGCGCCGGTATCCGATCCAGCAAGGCGTAGCCCACGCAATCGCCGCACCGCACGTCTTAGACTATCTCTTTGCGACTGTGGACGGCCGTCGCGACCTGCTCGCGGAAGCACTGAATGTCGGCGACGGCGCCAGGTGCGAGCAGGCGACCGCTGAGGCGGTGGTCAACGCCGTGGCGGCCGTCCGCAACGAGCTTGAGCTCCCCGCTCGGTTGCGAAACGTGGCTGAGGCCAAGCAACACCACTTCCCCGAGCTCGCGGTGGCGGTCATCGAGGACGCCTTTATGTCGAACGCCCCCCCGGACCTGAATCCCGACCCGTCGGAGCTCGAGGAGGTGTTTGCATCCATGTGGTAGGGAACGCGACCGACGTGGACACAGGTCCGGCGCTGGCGGGAATGACACCAGCTACGACGATCGATGCGCCACTATCGCCGCGATCGACGGCATAGTACCCTGAAACACGACCATCAACCGAGGCCCAATAGAGCGCCGCTGATGGCCATACTCGTCCGCGCTGTCGTGGTAGGACGTACGTGATGTGCAGCTACTCTGACCACTCGGCCGGTGTGACCTGCTCTTCGAGCGTCTTGAACATCTCGTGTAGTGCCGCACCTTTCTCGGTGAGACAGTAGTACGTCGCGGCGTGGGACGTCTGTGCGGTACGGCTCGTGATGAGCGTACGGGCTTGCAGGGACGCAAGCGTTCGCGAAAGCGTCGCCGCGGACAGGCCGGTTGAGCGTTTGATCTCAGTAAATCGCTTCGATCCCGTCTGTAAGTCGTATAGGACGAGTAAGCGCCCCTCATGCCCAAGGTGGGCAAACGCCTTCCGGACTGCCGTGTGGTGAGTGCTGGGCTGGTCGTCGGCAGATGGTGTGTCATTAGTAGTCATGCGACAGCAAGAGTTATGCTGGCCCTAGGTAATAGTGGTTCGGATTCGTTCAGCGTAGACTGGCCACCTAGGCCGTGTACCGTGGGGATAGAGGCGAGCGCATCGGCCGGCAGGACGGCGTCTGTCGCAGCCTGACAGCACGGGCCTTGCGCCGTGGTGCGTGGCGGGTTGTCCTACCGGCACTAGGACTGCAGTCCATCTCCGCCGGTCAACGGTGTCCACTCGCCCGGACAGCAGGCAGCCGCTATGAGCGACACCACCGGCAGCCACCGTGATGATGGGTGGCTGTGGGGCAGCGCGAACCGCAATAGGCTGATCGACAGACGCCAGACATCGGCAAGACGCCGGATTGTAACGTTACGAAATAGCATATCCACCACCGGACTCCGCAGGAAGAATGGCTGGAAGGCGGCGAAGTCAGAAGAAGTGGTCCAAGTCCTTGAACTCGCCGTCGTCAGCAGGCTGGCCGGCCTCGTCGTACGTGTCCCAGATCTTTGCTTCGACTTCGGGCGGTGCACCGATGATCAGCCACACGACCTCCTCGTCGCTATCGTTGCGCAGCTGGCGTGGCGTCGTTGTCTCGGGACGGAAGAACCCGCCTTCCGGGACCTCAATTTCCTCTTGGTCCTCCCCGACGACAACCTGGCCGGTGCCTTGTACAACGTAGAAAATTTCCTCTTGTTCGTGGTGATAGTGATAACTCACCTTCTCGCCAGGCTCGAAATACCAGAGGCGAGCCCGCATGCTCTCCATGCCAGTCTCCTCGATGAGGTTGACTTGCACCGGATCGTCGATGTCGATCGGAAATCCTTCGGCATCATCTTTGTCCGGCACGTACACGCTATACTCGTCCGTGGTCTGGTCCATGGCTTGATCTGCCATACTACACCTCGGGGTTCTTTGCCACAATACAAATATATTGGGGTATCACCCATCGTTGCCTATACCTGACAGCAAGGTCCAACCCGCATCGGTTCAGAGCCCATACCATTAAGAGGTGACCGATGGAAAACCGGGATGGAGTTCCGGTCCGCAGGATGTCCCGCCACTCCGGCATGGACGCCATCCCCTACGGAAACGAACACCGCTGCCGCGAGGTGGGCTGAACCCTCTGTGGCCGCGCTACAGGCGGGTCTCACTGACCGGGGAGGACCACACCATGAGCAAAGTAACCGATATGCAGACCGCGATCAAGCGGTCACTTGACGATGGACAGGATGTCTACTTAGGTGGATTCACACACCTCATCCCGTTCGCCGCCGGGCACGAAATCATCCGGCAGGAGTATCAAGGATTGAACCTAATCCGTGCGACGCCGGACCTAATCTACGACCGGATGATTGCGGCCGGGTGTGCGGACAAAGTGACGTTTTCCTGGGCGGGAAATCCAGGGGTCGGCAGTCTCCGCGCGTTCCGACGGGCTGTCGAGGACGGCGTCCCGGCCCCCATCGAGATTGAGGAGTACTCCCATTTCGGGATGGTTTCCCGCCTCGCCGCCGGGGCACAGGGACTGCCTTTTCTTCCGCTTAAGTCGTACACGGGATCGGATCTAATCGACACCAACGACAACATTCGAACAGTGACGAACCCGTACGAGGAGGGGCCCACCGAGATTGCCGTTGTCCCGCCGCTGATGCCGGATGTTGCGATCATACACGCCCAACGGGCCGACGAGTCAGGGAACGCCCATCTTTGGGGGATTTGCGGTGAGACGATCGAAGCGGCGTTCGCTGCGGACACCGTCGTCCTGAGCGTCGAAGAACTCGTCGATGGATCGGTGATTCGGAGCGATCCAAATCGAACCGAGATCCCCCAAACGACGGTGGATTACGTCGTCAAAGAGCCGTATGGGACGCATCCATCGTACGTGCAAGGATACTACAATCGCGATAACGAGGCCTATCTGGAGTGGGACACCATTTCCGAGACGCATGAATCGACGGTTGCATGGCTCGAAGAGTGGGTGTACGGTACCGCAACCCACACGGAGTATCTTGAGAAGCTTGGGGCGGATCGCGTGCTTGACCTCCAGCCCGAAACGAACTATGCCGCCCCGGTCAACATGGGCCGCTACTCGAACTCATGACAAGTTATACCGAGACGGAGCTGATGATCACGCGGGCAGCACAGGAACTCACCGACGATGATACGGTCTTGGTCGGCGTCGGCGTCCCGAATCTCGCCTGTAACCTAGCCAAACGGACACATGCGCCCGGCCTAGAGATGATGTACGAGTCGGGAACGATCGGATCCGACCCCTCCTCGCTCCCGCTGTCCATCGGTGATCCTGTCCTTGCCACCGGAGCACGGAGCATCGTTCCGATGGCCCGCGGCTTCGGCTACTACCTCCAGGCGGGTCGGATCGACGTTGGGTTCCTCGGCGGTGCACAGATCGATCGCTGGGGCAATATCAACTCAACGGTCATCGGGGACTACGATGATCCCACGGTTCGCCTGCCCGGCAGCGGCGGCGCCTGCGAGATTGCTAGCAACAGCCATAGAACGATCATCATCTCCCCCCATACGGAACGACGCTTCCCTGAAGCAGTCGATTTCGTCACGAGTCCTGGGTATGTCGGTGGGCGCGACAATCGCATGGAGTTGGGCCTCAGAGGTGGACCAGATGCTGTGATCACAGACAAAGCGGTTATGCGGTTCGACGACGACGGGGAGATGTATGTCACGGAAGTCCACCCCACGGCGTCCCGTCAGCGGATCCAAGCGGCAACCGGGTGGGACCTACAGTTCGACGACTCTGTGAGGGAAACTCGGCCGCCAACTGCGGAAGAGTTGCGACTCATTCGTGAGGAACTCGATCCGGAGAAAATCTACACAGGCAGTGAGTGACGGGCGGCTTGCTCCTAGTGCCGGACACCGGCCGTGGCAAAGCTTTATTGGGTGGTTGCATTGTTGCTTCGTGTAATGCGCGAGCAAAGCGTGCCAGGACTTCATCATGTGACCGCAGTCGCAAGTGATCCTCAGCACAACGCCGAGTTTTACACGCAAGTGCTGGGGTTTCGGCTGGTCAAACGAACCGTAAACTTTGACGATCCCACGACCTACCACCTGTACTATGGCAACGAGACTGGAGCACCGGGAGCGCTGCTGACGTTTTTCCCGTTCGGAACCGGCTATCGAGGGCAGATCGGACGGGGCCAACCGGTTGCCACTGCGTTCACCATTCCTGACGGCGCCGTGCAGTACTGGATCGATCGACTTGATGCCCACGACGTCAACCGCGGCCAGACGGAGGAGCGGTTCGGCCGGACTGTAATCCCGTTCAAAGATAGCGACGGGCAACCGCTTGAACTTGTTACGGGACCTGCCGCTGCCGAGCCATGGTGTGAGGGTCCCGTAGCGCCGGAGCATGCACTGCGTGGGATACATGGCGTGACGCTGTTATCCGCCGATCTTGAGGCAACCGAGAGGATTCTGGCCGTGCTTGGCTACGAGCAGCGTGGCCGAGAGAGCGACCGGATTCGGTATTCCACTCCCGGTGATCCACGGACTGTCGTCGACCTCTTGGATCGCCCGGGGGCAGCGCCGGGGCGCCCCGGTGCAGGAACAGTACACCATGTCGCGTTTCGGACTGCTAATGAAGACACGCAGGCTGCTTGGCGTGAACGGCTATCGGACATGGATCTCCCGTTGCGAGTGACACGAGTAAAAAATCGGCAATACTTTAAGTCAATCTACTTCCGCGAACCCGGCGGGATCCTCCTTGAGATCGCGACTGACGGTCCGGGGTTCGAACGCGACGAAGCGAGGGACTCGCTGGGGACGGCACTGAAGCTTCCGCCCTCGCTCGAGACGGAGCGGGACAGGCTCGAAGCGGTCCTCCCGGATCTCTCCGTCGGAACGCACCCGGACTGATACGTGATTGTATTCGCTACCTAGCGGGGGACAGACAGCGTCTGGGTGCTAGACAGTATGGAGGCAGAACGCCACCAGGGGTGACTGTCACGGTATCGCTCCCACGCACGACCTCTTGGGCTGACCCAAACTTATATGCACGTAATCGCTGTAGATGAAAGTGGCAATCATGGCAGAGCGAACTGACGTTCCCGTCACGGCAGACCGGCCAGACAGTCAACTCCGCGTTCAAGGGACAGATCATATCACTGTAGAGGGGACCGATCCTGGGGAAACGATCCAGTTCTATCGCGACATTCTGGGCATGCCGCTCGTCCTCAGTCAACCAAACCTTGATCGATCGGAGCTCACCCACCTCTTCTTCGAGACGGGTGACGGACGTCTCCTGACGTTTTTCGTGACCGACGAGCGTGACTCAGCGTCGCTGTCGGATCCCGCCCCGGGGCACGTCCACCACCTCGCATTTCGGATTGAGGGTAAGCGGATAAACGAGATAAAAACGGCGCTCGATGACGCCGGTCACTCTTGGTCCGAGTACGATCGAGGAGCGTTTCACTCACTATACACCGAGGACAACAATGGACTCACAATCGAACTCGTCGCGGAGAAGTTTACGATTCCAGATGACCGCCGCAGTGCAGTACTTGCCACCGCTCACCAGAAGCGAGTAGCCGATGACGCCGAGTTCGTTACGGAACGCCACATGCGCGAGGCGCTTGCCGAGCTTGGGATCGAAGCCGAGCAGCGGGACCTCAATACCGCGCCAGCGGGGCGCGACGTCTGAGGTTAACTCCGTCCGCCTCCCCGCGACAACTGCATCGTCTTCCAACCGTATCAACGCAATCGATGACCACTCGTAGGCGGAGGGCGCGTAGGTATCGATGGAGTTTCGCTTCTAGGCAGGCACCCACTGATTCTTGACGGTGGGAAATATAAATAATATTATAATAATATTTATCATGTCCAATACCGTGGCCTATGATAGGGTTCAACATGCCCCAAAGTTCAGAAGATCGCAGTTTGGAGGAGCGAGTTCAGAACGGAGAGATAATCGAAGACCCTGACGAGCTCACTGATGAGTACAAGCAGCTCATGGTCGGAATGCTGCAGGCCGCGGGGAACGTCGAGTTCATGGGCGCGTTCTCGGAGGGACATTGGCTTCAGAACACCCCGGACTACCAGACGAAGCTCGCGTTCAACGCAAAGATTCAGGACGAGATCGGCCACGCCCAGATGCAGTGGCGTGTCGCTGAGAGCTTGGGTGCAGATCGGCGGGAAATGATAGAGAAGCTGATGACGGGGGAGACGACTTGGGGCGCGCCGCTTCACTATCCTGTTGAGGAGTGGTTAGACGTGGTGATGGTCGCGCTCACGATCGACACTAGTGCCTCCCATATTCTACATCAGCTCCAACAATCCAGCTATGGGCCATTACGGCGCCAAATGCGACGTAACTGCCGTGAGGAGGAGTTCCACACGCGGTGGGGACAGCACATGGCTGCAAAACACGCCACCGGCTCGAAGGCACAGCAAGAGGCGCTCCAAGACGCGTTCGAGCGATGGTGGCCCCGAGCGGTCCGCTTCTTCGGGAAGTTTTCACAGTCCGACCACATCGAAGACCGGCTGAAGGAGCTTCGAATCAGGCCTGCCACCTCCGACGAAATCAGGCAGAACTTCTTCGACAATAACGTCCCGACGTACCGGAAGTTGGGGCTCGAGATCCCGGACGATAAGTTCCGATACGACAAGGAGGAAGAGAAATGGGTTTTCACGGCTCCGGATCCGAACGAAAATCCTCATATCGTCCCTGCGAAACAGCTCGCGCAGGGGAACGGCCCGAAGACCCAGGAGCGACTCGAGGGACGTCGCCGTGCCTTTGATGCCGGCCAGTGGGTTGTTGACGCGATGGATGCCTATGCCAAGCAACAGGCTCAAAATCAGGCCGGCAACGCACCGGCCACGGGGGACTAACGATGAGCGAAGACACCGGCGACGAAGACGAGTTCGTTCTTGAGGAAACGCATCATCCGGATATCACGGAGGCGTTCAGCGGTGACCATGGCGAGCGGTTCGCGGTGTTCGTGCAATGGGAACCAGGCGAGCCCTACCAGTATGAAGAGACGGTGGTGTCGTCCGACAGCGAACTCGCATTATCGCAGACACGAGAGACGATCGAGCGGCGGTGGAACCCCGAAGGCGTCTGGGTCGTCGCGCACGACGATATTGTGAAGCCATCGAAGCAAGCATCACTCGCGCCAAGTGCCGATCGTGACTACCGAACGACCGCATACTATGCTCGGAACATGGAACTTCCGGAGATCGCTGATGACGATGAGGAGGTGTTCGGATAATGGTTGCCACTGACTACGAGTCCGAACTGACGCGGTTCCTACTCTCACTCGCCGACGACGACTTCGTCATCGGTCATCGACTCTCGGACTGGGTGGCGCAAGCCCCAACCTTTGAGGAGGACAACACGCTTGCGTCGATGTCCCAGGACGAACTAGGCCACGCCCGAATGTGGTATGAGGTGATCCTCGATCATGACCTGCCGGTCCCCGAAGCACTTCGCCCTGCTGTCGAGGGGACGACCTACGATCTCGACAATCTCGGCCTTAACCGTGCGCCCAAAGCACGGCGCAACTCAATCCTCGTAGAGCCAAAGCACGTCGATGTCCAGCGCGCAGAACTCCGAAGCGAATCGCTCCGTGGCCCTGACGGAGAGTACAAGCGGCCGCCGGCAGAGGCGATTAAGTTCGAGGATCTGATCGCGATTAGCGCGGTCTATCACGACGCCGAGCGCTTACTGGTGGAGACGATCAGGGATGGAAATGATTTGCTCAACGGGGATCTTTCGGCGCGTGCCGAGGCAATCCTGAACGAGGAATCATTCCACCGCGAACATGTCGATCTCTGGCTTGATCGGCTAACAACTACTGATGAAGGCCAGGAGCGACTCACAACCGCGTTCAACGAGCACTTACCGAACGCCGCCGACCTCTTTGCGTTCCCTGATGAGATCATCGATCCGCTCGTTTCGGACGGGATCATCGACCGTGCTCCGGCGGATCTTCAAGATGACTGGCTCGATCAGGTCCATGAGCGCCTGCTCGGTCGGCCAATTGATATTAACGAGGAAGTGCTGGAATCACTTGGCGAACCGCCTGCGACCAACGGCCGTCGTGGCGAACACACGGCCGCACTTGACCAGTTAGTGGGCGAGATCCACTCCGCAGAAGCGGGACTTGTCGGCGACCACCCTGTCACCAGATACGAGGTATAAAACCGATGAGCACCGATACGACTGACACCACCACAACCCCACCCGCCGACCCTGAACGAGCGATCGAGCAAGCCGACGCGACGACACGGAACGTGTGGGCTGCGCTTCGCTCCGTTCAGGACCCGGAACTCCCGATAAGCGTCGTGGACTTAGGGCTGATCTACGACGTCGCGGTCACTGACGGACGGGTGGAAATCGACCTGACTCTTACGTATACGGGCTGCCCCGCCAAGGATATCATCACTGGAGATATCGAGCGGGCTGTCATCGGTGTCGAGGGAATTAACGAGGTCGACATCACAACGGTATACTCCCCTGCCTGGGACTACGACCGTATTACGGACCGCGGTCGTGAACAGCTTAACGAGTACGGAATTGCGGTGCCTGGATACGATGAGGCGCCCGATCCAACCTGTCACAACTGACAGATGGTACGCTTTAACAGGAGGTCGTCCACAGCGGACACAGAGCAGCCCAGCATCGCGTGTCCGTTCTGTGGTTCGACAGACACGGTCCTTGAGCAACGCAAGGGCACAGCGATGTGTCGAAAAATGTTCGTCTGCCAGCAGTGTGGGGAACCGTTCGAGCAGTTCGACTGACGACCCTGGCACTCCACGCATCATCATCGACCAAGCTCTCTGCTGGCGACCGCTTGCCAATCTGGTATGAGGTGTCGTACGACGCCCTTGACATATAAATACTAGTAGCATCGATAGAAAATATATGCCAAATACCGTGTCCAACTGTGCCGAGGATGACTGCACAAACCAGGCCGTGAACAGCCAGTACTGCAAGGATCACGAATGTGCACTCGGCGGTTGCTCGATGCCGGCAAACACCGGCGACGGCATCCAGTACTGTGCGACGCACGAATGTACGACAGACGGCTGTGGTAACCAGGCATTCGGCAACGAGTTGCGGTGTGTCACTCACCGGAAGTAGTAGAGGCGCGACCAGTATGTTCCACCGTTGATCGGCGCGTATTTCGCCCTGTACCTTTTAGACCCATGGGGACGAATAAGAGGTCGACCGATGCGTGATGCCTATGTACTCGGAGCCGGCCAATCGCCGTTCGGCTCCCTACCAGAGGAGACGTACCTGACGTTGTTCGACGAGGCGTTTGATGCGGCACTCGCCAGCATTAATGGAGACGTGGCACTCGATCAAATCGAGGCAGCGTACCTCGGAACTCTCGGTGTCGGCGGGCGCCAGATCGGCCTATCGGGTCCAGCAGTAACGGAACACATCGGGCTCCACGGCATTCCGACGACGCGAGTGGAAAACGCCTGCGCGGCCAGTGGCTATGCGTTTCGGCAGGCAGTGACTGCCGTCCGGGCTGGACTCGCCGATGTCGCACTAGCCGGCGGGTACGAGATGATGACGGACACGAGTTCCGACCAGACGCGCTGGTGGCTGGGCGTCAGCGGCGAGACGGAATGGGAACGAACTAGTGGCACGACGTTCGCGGGCGTCTATGCGCAAATGGCGAGCGCACATATTGCCCAGTACGAGACAACGGTGGAAGATTTGAGCAGGGTCGCCGTGAAGAATCACCGAAACGGCGCACAGAATCCAAAAGCACACCTCGGGTTCGAGTGCTCACTCGATGAGGCGGTCTCCGCACCGCTGGTCGCGGACCCACTCAATCTCTACCACTGCTGTCCGACAACTGATGGGGCGAGCGCCGTGATCGTCGCTAGCGAAGCAGTCGCTCGGGAGTACAGCGACACGCTAATCCGGGTTGCGGGGATGGGAGCCTCGAGCGGCCGGGTTGGCCTCTTCCAACGGGAGTCGCTAACGAGTATTCCGGCAAGCGTGCGAGCCGGCAAGGCAGCCTACGAAGCAGCGAATATTGGGCCGGAAGACCTCGATTTCGCAGAAGTCCACGATTGCTTCGCGATCGCGGAGCTCCTTGCCTACGAGGATCTCGGCTTTTGTGACCGTGGAGAAGCAAGCCAACTGCTGCGGGAGGGGAGCACCGATCCTGGGGGCACCCTCCCCACGAACACCAGCGGCGGCCTTAAGTCAAAAGGCCATCCAATCGGGGCCACGGGGACTGGACAGATAGTTGAGGCATTCGAGCAGTTGCGCGGCGAAGCACATGTACAGGTGGCCGAACCTCGCTATGGGCTCACACATAATGTCGGAGGAAGCGGGGGGGGGGGCGTTACCGTGCATATCTTCGAACGGGTGAAACAGGCATGAGAGGGATTGTAACTGCGGGCGGCTATCTTCCTCGCTTCCGACTATCGACCGACAAGATAGAGGCAGCCTGGGATACCGCACACGCTGCAGGTATCAACCAAAAAACAGTTCCTGCCGCCGACGAGGACGCGTTGACGATGGCAGTCGCAGCGGCTGAACAGACGCTAGCCGCGAGTCAACGTGACCCCGCTACCATCGACCTGATTGTCGCTGCGACCACAACGCCGCCCCTAGACGAAGGCGAGTTCGTGCCCCGCCTCGTCCGGGCGCTTGGCCTTCCAGAGACCGTCACAAGCACGACCATCGGGCAGCACACTGCGGCCGGCGCAGAGGCGTTTGCCCGTGCGCTGGACGCTGACGGGACAGCACTCGTGGTTACGACTGACTGTCCTAAGGGTAAGCCCGCCGCGACAGACCATCCGCTTGGCGCCGCCGCCGCGGCGTTTCTGATCGATCACGATCCTACCGTTCCGATCCACGAGATCGCGTGGTATACCGACGACGCGCCAGGCATCCGGTACCGCCAGCGTGGTGATCAGACTGTGCGCTCGCTCGATATCACGACATACGAGCGGAATATCATCCGGACAGGAATCACAAAAGCAGTAGGAGCCCTTGAGGTTGACACTAGTTCGGCGACTGGTGCTGCCATGCACCAGCGGAATGGAACCTTTCCGTACCGCGCTGCGGCCGATCTCCCACTGTCCAACGAGGCCGTGGCACGGGGAACGGTCGCCGACGAGATCGGCGACGCTGGCGCAGCGACTGTTCCGGTTGGCCTTCTCTCGGCGCTCGCAGAGGCGGCGGATGATGACCTGACAATCGGGGCGTTCTTCGGTGGGGGAAGCGCCGCTGCGGTCGCCTTCGAAGGTGGTCTCTCCGTCGCAGGAATCGATACGGCCGAACAAGATGGCATAGATTACCTGTCCTACCTCCGGAAACGGGGCTATGTGGGTGATGGGACGGTCTCAGGCGGCGGGGCGCACGTGAGCCTTCCCACCTGGCGACGGTCACTGGACCAGCGATACCGACTCATAGCGGGACGGTGCTCCGCCTGCGATGGCGTCACCTTCCCGCCGGACGGCGCCTGCCAACAGTGTCACGCCAGGACGGACTTCGAAACGTTCGAAGCACCGCGAACTGGTACGGTTCAGGCAGTAACCGTCATCAGACAAGACGGCGCACCGCCCGAGTTTGCGGAACTCCAGCAACGTACGGGCGCGTATGCCGTAGCGATCATCGCCCTAGAGACAGAGCATGGAACTGTAACGCTCCCCGCGCAGCTCACCGACACAGACCCAAACGCCGTGACAGTGGGAACCACTGTTCGGGCGACACTCAGACGGATATACGACCAGCAAGACGTTCCTCGCTACGGGATCAAATTCAAACCAGTTGAATAATCGGCAGGGAGTAGGTCCTGATATTGAGCGACCACCGCACGAAGGGTCATGTTTAGTTAAGGCTGAAAAGTGGGGAGAGACGAATTTCGGCTGGTTCATGCCTGAAATCTCTCGTCTCAGTGGCTGTAGCAACGTTCTTGAGTAGGTTTTGTGGAGCGCGAACGAATACCGAGCGAGCTGATGAGCTTCGGTATTCAACTTCACTTGGCTGGACTATCACCTTCGAATACAGTTAATGAAATTAAGGAGTTAGGTGTTAAACGGTCATGGAAAGTCGTCTATGACTGGGTGCAGAAAGCTAATCTACAGCCTGCCAGTGGCGCCAACCCGGATCAGATTGCGGTTGACGAAACGGCAATCCGCATCGACGGCCAGAAGTACTGGCTGTACGCTGCCGTCAATCCCGACTCGAACAAATTCCTGCATGTACGGCTTTTTCCAACGACAATAACGTTAACTGAAAAATCTTGCAGGGACTCCGCGAGAAACACGACGTTGAAGACGCTGTGTTTCTCGTCGACGAAGCCAAGCTCTCAAAACAGCACTGCAGCGAGTTGGGCTGCGATTCCAGACGGTTCGTCAAGGGAATCAGAATGCTGTTAGACATATATTTATAGAGATAAAATCCTGAACCTTATCGTTCAGTAATAGTTTCAGCCACGTCGATTCAACAACAGCGGTATCGTGGTTCCGAGCCTTCACCGTCTGGTGGAACTCGCTAAACTAAACACCATGGTACGACCATCATGGTGTGACAAGAGTTCTATGGCACCCTCTATGGTACAGTGAGAAGAGGAGTCAATATATGATACTAATGAACGGCAAGATGACCGGCAGAAGACGATTAGGCTGTAGGTAGTGCTGAATTGGCCTACGCCCGTCTACGCTACGTATGACACTCGAGAATAGTAACGCTGCATTCCTGCACCTCCGACAGTAGATCGTCACGTGGTTACGCTGTTTCTCGCTGTTCGTGTGGCTCGGTACAAGCACATCCTCCTCTTTGGAGTAAGTCCTTCAAAGAGTACGTTTCTGTGCAGCTCCGACAGTGAATACGAACATCTACGTCAAGCTCGAAATCACCAAGAGAAATCTGTTCTTCCTGCCGTATCGACTCGAACAACTCTTTTGCGTTCTCAGTAAGTTGGTCTCGGATCATGTGATCCGGATCAGACTCGTTGCGATTACATTGGTCTCGTGTCACACCTCGAAACTTAGTGAGATATGTGTAAACTGCCTGGTGGGTAACAAAATCACGTTCGAGTGACGTAACATCAATTCCCTCACGTTGTAGTCGATGAACCGTATTCTGATAGACGATCTGATCGATATCATCGTTCCTTAGGATTCGATACGTCTCTTCAATCTCTCCATCGAGTGGATCAATATCGGCGCGTTCCATCGCCGTTCTGAGCACCTGTTTATTAATGTGATTGCTCAGGCCCCGCAAGCTGTATGAATCCGCTGATTCCGCGCCGAGCCACATCTCGTCTAATTCCGCATCAAGCGAACGTAGATCGTATTCCTCGAGGACCCGTCCGACCTTGTAGTTCTGCTTACTTCCACTCGTGGGAGAACGTTCCGTGTCGCTCATAGGGAATCTATTGTCATCATCTAATATAATAATATGGGTGGGAGCATGGGTAGTGACTCGATGGAAACGCTGCTATGCCATGAGAGCGTGAACCAAGATATGGGGCGCAAGAGACCGATATCTGAACCGTGCCATCGAGCACGTGGTAGTGACTGGTCCATGTGCGAAGGGAGCCGAGTCATGGGCGTTACAGCCCGGATGCCGCGCGCCGCGGCATCCGGGAAAGCCCGAATAGGTGCATCTCTGCTTCACGCACTGGCGTCCCGGGTGAACAAACCATGTACCTCGGAATCGACGTCCACAAACGGTACGCACAGGTGGCAGTAATGGATGAGGCGGGAGAGATCGTCGAAGAGGTTCGCGTCGAGAACGCGAACCTCGACGACCTCGCCCAACGGTACACTGGCGCACAAGCTGCGATCGAGGCGACCAGCAATTACTACCACATCCACGATACGCTGTCGGAACATTTGGATGTAACTGTTGCCCACCCGAAAGAGTTGAACCAGATCGCTCAGTCGGACAAGAAAACTGATCGCGTCGACGCAAAAGAACTCGCGCGGATGGTACGGCTGAACTCCGTGCCAGAAAGCTACGTTCCGACCGACGAGATCAGGGAAGCCCGCGCACTCGTGCGCGGGCGACAGACGTTGGTTGAGGATCGAACCAAGTACGCTAACAAAGTCCACGGGTTGCTTTCCGATCACGGTATCACGGAAGACGTGAAACCGTTGAGCGTTGAGGGACGAGAGTTCCTGCGGGAACTCTCGCTCCCGACGCCATGGAATTCGTTGTTGGAATCGCATCCTGAGGTGATAGAGACGCTCACCGAGGAGATTCATAATCTCGACGAGACAATTGAAGAACGCGCTGGGTCTCTGAAGGAGACCCAGCTGCTGATGACAATTCCTGGCGTGAGTTACTATACGGCACTGACGGTCTACGCAGAGTTGGGCGAAATCAGCCGATTTGACGGTGACAAAGAAGTCGTCAGCTACGTCGGGTTGAATCCGGTGATCCGCGAGTCAGGCGACTCGCGGATCGAAGGGAGCATCTCGAAGCGTGGATCGGGGAGAGTTCGATGGCTGCTCGTTCAAGCTTCTCATACAGCAGTTCACACCTGTAACGACGAGTATCTGAGTCGCTTCTACGAGCGGCTAGCGAGTCGGAAGAACTCACAGAAAGCTATCGTGGCGACAGCGCGAAAGATGTTGGTGTCGATCTATCACATGCTCAGCCGTGGTGAAGTGTATGACCCACCTGGTGTAAGCGCGTAGACGAGGATTCTGAGGGCCGCCGAGCGGGCGGCCCTCAGTGGCCGGCCGAGGCCAGCGGTGAGCGGTAGCTATCGCCAGACAGCGACCGCACCGCCTGACGATTGGGACCGCCTGTCGGCTGTGTCAGCAGCAGATCCCGGGATGGCGTAACTATTTTATCGAAAACGGTGGTTTGTGTAGGTAGCAGCGTTTCCATAGGTGTTCAGATAATACTGAGAGTGATCGAATTAGTGGGATTCGGTATATGTCGAGTCAGAACCGCTCTTGGCTGAGTTTTTGCTGTTACTGGAAACAGTATTCGGCTCAGCGTTGAGTTTGGGCTGTTTTTGCTCGCTGATCCAAAATCAATACGAAATCAGGGTGATGGCGCCAAAATCACTCTCAGTATTATCTGAATACCGCGCCTCGGAAGAACTCAAACACTAATTGAAGAAGGGTGATACACTAAAATTCAATAGAATTTGGCGTTGATATACGCATGTTGCGGTGCACGTCAAATGGGAACTGGGTAGGCTGCAAGAAGAGATGGGTTTACACTGAGGGATCATTGATGAATCGCACAATATGTTTAGCAACTTGTTTACCAGCATTCTCTTGAAGGAAGTGTCCAGCATTACTAATTACATGCTCTTCCGTCCGAGAGAACAGTTCTGGGAGTCGTATGCGTCCCGACGGAATAATCGGATCACCTTTCGAGAATAACATCTGTGCTGGTTTGTCGAATTCCGGGATCCGGTCTTCAATTCTGCGAATCGGGTTGCTAGCAGGGCTTGGGTGTTCAGGCGTAGGGACCATAAGGGGGAACTGTCGGGGTCCAGCTTTGTATTCCGGGCTAGGGAACGGCGCTTCGTAGGCAGCAAGCACCTCTGGAGAAAGATCGGTGATATATCCTCTGTCGGAATTGACTGCCAAACCCTGTTCAATAAGATGGCCAATCGAGAGATCAGGTGTTTCTTCGGCGAACTTTCGCCACTTCATGAACGTATCCGACATTGGATATCGACCATCTGGTAGAGTCGAATTCAAGAACACAAACTGGTCAAACCTATCAGGATGTTCCATTACGACACCAAGCCCAAATGGGCCACCCCAATCATGACCGACTAATGTAATGTGTTGTAGGTCAAGAACTTTGACGAGTTCAGCAATAGTATCACGGTGTAGCTGGAAGGAATGGTCGTCCATCCGCGCGAACTTCTCGGATCGGCCGAATCCAAGGTAATCTGGAGCGATGACCCGACCTGCATCGGCAAGAATGGGAATCATCTTTCGATAAGTAAACGACCATGATGCTTCACCGTGGAGGCATAAGATCGTTCTTTTACCGGAGCCTGCTGTCACGTATCCCATCAACGCCTCAGTTAGGCCGGGACAATCCACCGCATCGATTGCACCGCTGACATCGACGTATTGTGGTGTATACGGAAATTCGGGAAGATCCCTAAATCGGTAGGAAGGGGTACGGAGGAGTTCCGTATCCATTATTCTTTGTTAACACGCCACAACCTATTCAATATTCCGGATAATACACAGGAACTGGCACTGTAGTTAAGTGAGTTTGAGAAGTGAGCAGGTCGTTGAGTTAGTTGGCCAAGATGCTCGTAGACCTGCTCAGCGAGAGCTATGCGGCGGATTTTGATGAATCTTGGGAGCGTGAGCGGACGGCGACGCCCGTCAGGGTGTTCGCCGTCCGGCTTCACGCGACCGGTTGTTCGCTCAGAGAGACAACAACGATTCTCACGGAATTGGGCGTAGAACGCTCTCACCAAGCAGGGCTGGCTGACATCGTTCCTGACCCGCCGACGGCGTAGCCGTCAAGGGTCGCGGTTGACGAGACTGCTGTCAAAATTAACGGAGAGTGGTCTTGGTTGTATGCTGCAATTGACCTCGACACGAAGTTGATTCTTGACGTCGCATTATTCGGTCGGCATGGAACCGATCCTGCGGCGGCGTTTCTGTATGGACTCCGCGAGAAACACGATCTCTCCGATGCGGTGTTTCTGGTCGACCAATTCGGCTATCGGACTTCCCTTGCTTGATTAGAATTGAACGGTCGGGTGGACTATACCGACCGGAACCTCATTGAAAAGTGGTTCCACACGCTCAAAATGCGCATCGACCGTTTCCATAACTCGTGGGTGGGCAGTCGGTCGAGCGCACGCGAATGGATTGAACAATTTGTGCATTACTACAACCACCAGAGACCGCATCAATCGCTCGACGGAAACACGCCGGTCGAGGGGGTGCTAAACTAGACAGTGCCGTTTTGAGCTTCCTATCAATCGAATTCGTCGTTCGCTTCCCCATCCCGAACCCAAACCCACCTTCCAGTACCTCAGCATGGTCCGGTTTCGTGACCTCAATCCAGATATCCTGGTCGTTGGTGTTGAGCCGCAAGTCAAAATCCTTCGAATCACGATCGTCGGAAAGATTCGCGTTCATCGATACCTGCTCCGTGCCGTACAATTCTCGCAAGTAGTATAGAAGGTACAATTCGGCAAATACGGAATTGATTCGATTCACATCGCCTTTCTCGATTTCTCTCAACCAGTCTTTCGTCGGATCTGAATCGACATCCACCGCAGTGAGGTACTTGTTGATTATCTTGAGATCGGGGCGTTTGAACTTCCCCAGAAGTTCTTCCCCATCAACCCGAGCTTCACCGAGTAACTCGGCGATGTTCGGGTATCCACGAGGTGACGGAATCAGGTATTCGTGAGGGTACGTCCCGTCTAAGACGCGCTGGATACCGTGCGCGTACAGCGTGTATGACGTTGATTTATCGTCAGAGTGTACTTCGACCACCTCGCACCCGAACCGGTGCTCGAACTCGGGTTCCGGAGCGTAAATGTGAACGATATCCCCGACGTCGTACGGTGCGTCGGCAGGCTCGAACTCTGATGTCATTCTAGGTAATCACGTGGTCACTCGCAGAATTCGGGGTTGTACTCGTGCTCGAATTGTTGCTCGTACTGCGTGTTCTCGAAATAGAAGTTCGGAACGAGGTCGTACGTCGTCGCGTCCTTGCACGGCACCGCGGAGAAATCGCTCATATTGCTCACACGCACCGTGTCCTCAATACCGCCGGGAAGGTCGGTGATAGTGCCGTACCCGTCGCTAATCTGCTCATCGCCCGCGTAGACGTTCACATCGATCTGCAGCGTCCCGATGGTGCTGTCGGTCTTGTTCCGGACGGTCGCTTCGAGGATTGACCGGCCGCGCCATTCCTGATTCGTGATCTCAATGATGTCGGTAAGTTGCGTGCCAGTCGAATCAGTACCACCGTCGCCGTTACTGTCACTATCACTGTCACCGTCGCTGCTGCATCCTGCGAGTGCTGCAGCTGCTGTTGTACCTGTGAGCGCCAATACGTTCCGTCTCGTAGTCACGTGCGAGAATTCACACAACCCTGTGTTAAACACCCCGTCTCGAACGGAGGCGATATTGGAGAACACTCGAGCGATGAGTATCAGTGACGGTTAGACGGACACCACTGCGTCCCGCGGTCGGCGCACCACCGCCGACCGCGACGGGTGCCCAGTCTATTACGACCGGATTCACTCTCTACAGTAGTGGTGCCTTCGAGAGTAGACCACTCCCTCAATCCAACTCACTCGTTCTTGTAACGGACCTTCTCGATATCTGCTGCTAAGTCCTCTGGGTGGCGATCTCGATAGGAGGCATGCGTTGTCTCGATGGACTTGTGTCGAAGGACCTCCTGTGCGCTTTCGGCGGCGACCTCGCCGTAGAGTTCGTCTCCGAGCCCACGCCGGCCGCCGTGGGGCTTCAAATAATCGCCGTCGATATCGACGTCCGCCTCCTCGCAAAGCCGCTGTAAGAGCGTTCTCGCGCCCTCCGTAGTTAACGCGGGCGGCGCAACCTCGTACTCGCGCAGCACCTCGTCGATTTCGCAATCTTCCAGGACTCCCTCGATTTCCGCGTCCTCGTATCCGCGGTCGGCCAGCTCGTCGCGAACGGCCCGGTATTTCGATGCTGCGTCTCCGGTTGGGATGACGAGCCACTCGTCAGGAGCGTCGACGAGCCGCCGGTGGCGCGCCAGCTTCTCGGAAGTCACCCCCGGGAGCGACACCGATTCCTGGTCGCCGGACTTCCCGAGGACAGTCATCACGCCCGCCTCGAGGTCAACGTCTTCCCATCGGAGACCGTTGCGGCGGTCGTCGCGACTGACGCTACAGACCTCTGCCCCACGGACGCCGGTATCCGCAAGGATGTAGACGAGGGAGCGGTCCCGGAACGCGCGTGCGGCGTCGCTGCTGTCGTTCTCGAGTGCAGCATGGGCACGCTCGTCGACGTAGGCGAGCAACTGTTCGCGAGCATCGGTAGTCCAGAACTGTTGCTCAACGTCGTTGCTCTTCGACGGGAGTACTTCTTCGGCGGTGGTCGTCGCGAGCGGATTCTGGTCGATTTCGCCGCTGCGTTGCCACCAGCCAAATGTGGCGCGAGCGAGCGCGAAATACGTCCGAATGGAGTTCGCGGCGAGGTCGTCTTCTTTCACGAGGTGGATAACCCAATCTCGGGCGTCCTGTTCGTCGACGTCCTGGATGCGGTCGACGTCGTTGTTCTCGGTGAGGAACTGGAACAGGTCGTTGACGGCGAGTCGGGTGTTTCGCTGGGTCTGTGGGCTTTCGAGGCTGACCATGCGGTCGTCGAGGAGGGTTTCGAGGCCGCGAACCCCAGGGGTAGCGTCGTTATTAGACATCTAGATCACGCTTCCACGTGTTGAAACACTCCGCATCGTGAAGTAGGAAGGATTTGTAGCGGACGCCTCGGCCACCGCCAGCGCCGAATCTGAGGGTGGTGTGGAGGTGGTAGTTGCTGGTGTCGAGGTCCTCGTCGCAGCCAGCACAGGCGACGATCTCGCTGTTGTTCATGACGGTGCGTTTGGCGATTGGGCCAGCTTCGACGTTTTGGTGGGATATAGACGCTCGCTGTGGGACTTCCATCGTTCGTGCTTACGGGAGGGCGGCCACCCTCTTAGTTCTGGTTTGTTTTACTCATCTAAACCAAACCAACTGTGTCGAAGCGAAATCACGGCTTTCGGGCTCTGAAGCGCCTGCTATGGCTGGATAAGCAGGGTTATAAACTATATATCGCTATACAAAACTCTGGGAGTGTGGAAGTTCACAGTTTCGGAGGATAGGCTAGTTTCAGGCTGAATCTCCGTCAACTCGTAGTTCTTCTCCCCGATAGAGAATCGAATTTGAACCCTTTCAGGTGTACTATCGGACGGGCGTGAGAAATTGCGTGAATTCTGGCACTGCCGAGCAGCGTCGCCACTCCCGAGAGGTGGACCTATCGAGGGCTCAGCCGGTTAGTCGGGCGGGATCAACGCCGAGACGACAATCTCGACGCATTCGCCCGCGGTCAACACAGGAGCGTAGTCCATCTCACCGTCGACACTCGCTTTCAGCAGGAAGTCGGTGAGCCGCCAGATGTTGTACAACAGCACGGCGAAGACGAAGTAGAACAACCGCACGCGGTAGTCCTTCGAGGACGTCTTCGCAAGGAAGTCGTGCTTGATAGATTTGTACTCATTCTCGATCTGCCACCGTCGATTATACCGTCGACAGAACGTCTCGGCCTCATCTGGCCCGACTCGGAGGTTCGTCGCGAAGACGGTCGTTCCCTCGCCGCTCGTCGACGGCACGTACAGAAACCGCATCGGATGCGACCCCGCCTCGACGTGAATGGACGCTGATTCAACAGCGACCTCCTGGTCGTCCTCTTCCATCTGCTCTATCACCTCGCGTTCGGAGCTGGTGATGCGCTTCGGGATGAGGTAGTTCACGTCGAGGTTCGAGAGGGTCTGGAAGACGCGCATGGAATCGAACTCGCGGTCACACAGGACCGTCTCGATGGGAACGTGTTCTTTCGCGCGCCGGACGAGTTGGCGCACGACGCGGTGGATCCGGTTCGGTGGGTTCTCATCCCACGCTGAACTCTCTCGCACCGGCTCGACAGCCAAGACGAGAGGGATGTTCTGTCCGATGATCGAGAGCGTCGCGAACTTGAACGCCCGGCCCTCGCCGTCTTTCGTCCCACTCACCATCGGCATCTCCTCGACATCCCCGTAGTAGGGAATAGTCGTAATGTCGATCGCAACGGTCACTGGCCGGCGGAACGAGGCTTCCGAGGCGATGACCGAGAGCAACCGATCCGTCGTTTCATTAAATCCATCCACAAGTTCTTCGGATTCGAATTGCTTGACAGCGCGGAGATGAGTGTCTCCATGAGGTCCGTACTGTTCGCCTCGTCGATACTGGAAGCGCGCAGCTCCCTGGGCGGTGCCGCACCGAACCATCCCCATGAAGGTCTGCAACTCGAAGAATCGCGTGTCCTCGTAGGACGCGTTCGCGGCCCGGTCTGACTCGAAGTAGCCGAACGCGTGATCACGGGCGAGCCGCGTCGTCTGGATGATCTCGCTCTCTGAGAACGAGTCGTCCTCCGCTGCGTCCGCCTCTACTTGAGGCTCGTCAAGGATCTCTTCTTTGGAGCGCACTTCGGGCGCAGGAATATCGAAGTCGTGGACCTCTTTGACGACGAAATGAGCTGCGGTCTGCACGTATTCCTGGCAAGCGTCGTCAAATCGATTCCGCCACGCCCGCGAGAACGCCGATTCGTCGGGCACTCGACTAAACCCGAAGATCGTTGCCACTTCCGGTTGCCGGGTCAGTCTTCGTGCGAACTCGGCATACGAATCACCCGTAATCTCCATGAAAACGAACGAGAGAACCATCGCGCGAAAGGAGAGGGGAGCAGGATGCCACGACGGATACCCATCTTCAATCGAATCAACCGAATGGTCCAAATTCTCGACCGCGGTAACGAGATCGGTATGTTGGAGTTCGTTTCGGATGGCGATTCCAAGCTGGTACGCCTCACACAGATAGCGCATTCGCGGGCTCTCACTCGGGTGTGAGCCGCCAGAGCCAGTCATACAAGGTAGTGTGGAAGTTTACAGAATCAACGCTTCGAGTGTGCTAGGAGGCTCAGTTGTGGAGAATCTGTGACTGACCGCCACGACGGATCGCTTAAGTAGTGGGTTTCCGATACCGGCAAAATACATAAGTTTCCCATGCTATCGCTGAATCGATGTCATTCACAATCGTGCCCTTGAGCCCGCCAGCTTCGTCGTAGATTGCAATCCAGACTGCCCTCTCACCATCATTACAAACGACTGGAGCAACAGGACTCTAATAGTTATAGCCAAATTTTGATCGTACACAAGGCCCATTCTCAATCCCTACGCATTTTCAGACATGAATCGTCGAACCTTCCTACGAGACGTCGCTACGGTTGGTAGCGTCGGTCTGATAGCTGGTTGCCTCGGTACAGGATATGCAGGAAGTGATCAACAGGACACCACCACTTCACCTAAAACGCCAAACTGTCCTACGTTTGGATCTGAAGTCGATAGGGTGGTTTGTGCGGATAGAGGATCAGCAGAGAATCAACCAGTGTATATCGAGTTGGACGAGCAAACCTTCACAGTCGTTACAACCAATCAGACGGTCGAGACTCTCGGTCTAACGCTCCGAAACCAATCGGATGATCCATTTGTTGTCAACCCTGGTGAGTGGGTGATTATGCGTCGGACAGAGAGTAACTGGAGTGAAAGTGCGTCAGGTGAACGTACCGAACAGCCGATTTCAATCGGTCCAGAATCAACTCACAGGTGGTCCCTCAGTCTGGCACCCCATCCGACACCCTATACTGAGGAGACGACATTTATTACGGCGAATCTTGAGGAGGGGACGTATATCTTCGCGATTGTCGGGGAATTACAGAGTGGCAATCGACCCCGACGAATCGAATGTCAAGCGAAGTTCGAACTCGTTAAGAAGAAAACAACACGGACCTCTTCAGAGGGATGACGGACGACGACCGGCGACTCCTCCCATTTCGTCCCCTTCCGGAGTCGAATAATACCTCGGCGCGAGTTCTTGATCTAACCAGTGAAGACGCCGATCTCGTCTTTGACGCACTTTCGTCAACCACAGCCCGCCGTATTCTTGCAGCACTCCACAGCGAGCCAGCACCCCCGAGTGAGTTAGCCGACACTCTCGACTTGTCGCTTCAAAACGTCCACTATCACATTCGTAACTTACGGGATGCGGATCTCATCGAGGAGGTAGAAACAGGCTATTCTGAGAAAGGCGTCGAGATGTCGATCTACGCTCCGACATCTGAACCGGTGGTATTCAGCGGGAGCACCTCTGACGAGCAGTCTGAGCTTCGAGAACTACTGGAACAGGTCGTCGGGGTGGTTGTCCTTTTTGGATTTTTGAGTGTCCTCGCTCAATGGGCGATCACGCACGAAATACCACTTGTCGAGCCGTCAGAACCAATCAATCCGACACCGGTTCCGGGGCCGTTCAACCCTGGACCGCTTGTTCCGCCTGGGCTCATGTTTTTTGTCGGCGGGATAGCGATGCTCGTGATAATTGGTGGGTTGTGGTACTACCAGAGACGTCGAAGATAGCAACAGACAACCATTTTAATTTTCCACAAATTAAATATTCTGAAAAAAGGCGCGCATCAAATCCATCCTCCGAGGTTGTGGGAAGTTGAGACTACAGTGGGTTTAGCGGGGCTGTGATGCGTGGTTTCGACCGAATCGATGAGTAGAAACTGCTTCAGGTTGCCGTCCAAACGGCCATTCTTGTTAAAGTCCCTACCATATGGGCGATTTTCTGCAACTTAGGGTAGCGTTGCCACTCGGACGACGCTCTATCACGGGTAGAGTACCGTACTACCCGATTCCGGTCTCCTTCTTCAGCAGCGTGAGCGTATTGTCGGCCGTCACCATCGGTGCGTGTTCGTATTCACCTGTCAACTCGACTTGGACGAGTAGGTCAACTGCTCGCCAAATCGAGTACAACAAACAGGCGAACGCGAAGTAGAAGAACCGCAGTCCGAAATCCGTGGACGTCGTCGCGGCCATGAACCGCTTAATCGATCGATAGCCACTCTCGATCTCCCACCGATACCCATACTCAGTGAGGAAGCCCCCACCACGATTGGACATGAACACCGAGTACTGTCGGTGATCGTCATGCTCGGAGTTCTCTTTCCGTCGGTAGATCAGCGTCGTCTCGTGCCACTCGTTCTTCCCAAGATGGAGTTTGAGGTCGGTCTCGTACCGATCTTGATCCCGCTGGAGCAACCGTTTAGCTTGGGCTTTCTCGCTGGCCTGCATCCGCTTTGGCACGACGTAGGACAGTCCACGCTGGCTGATCATCTCTAGAATGTGCTGGCTGTCGAACTCCCGGTCCATCAGTACGTTATCGACGTGGACGAGCCCTTCAGCCGAATCCAGCAGATCCTCAACGATTTCCTTCCGTGACACACCTTTCCGTACCGGGCGGGCAGCAAGAACTCGTCTAAGAGTGTCGGAGATACGTTAGTCTAAACTAAGTTAGTTCAGACTCCTTTAGAGGAACAGTTTTATGTGTCCCCTTCAAAGAAGACATAATGACTGGGTTTGTAAACCGGAAACGGGAACTGAAACGTCTCGATAAACTCTACGAGAGCGATACGGCAGCACTGGCGGTAGTTTGGGGGCGACGGCGAATGGGGAAAACGACGCTCGCAATCGAGTCGATCCGAGACCGTAACGACGCCGTCTACTACCAGGCGACTAGAGGGACTGCAGACCAGCAGATTTCCTCGTTCATCAACGACGCTGCCGAGGTGTATCCAGGAATCACACGAATCCGTGAAGAGTGGGAACCCCTCTTCGAATTTCTTGCCGAGCAGGATGCAGTCATCATCGTCGACGAGTTCCCGTATCTCGTCGAGCAAACGGACGCACTCCCATCGATCCTGCAGCGCGTCTGGGATCATACCGCTGAGAACACTGCAACGACCTTCGTGCTGACCGGGTCCGCTATTGGAATGATGCACGAGTACGCGCTTGAAGGAACAGCGCCGTTGTACGGTCGCGTCGCTAAAAACCCGAACGGGGAAATCGAAGTTGGCCCACTTCACTTCGAGGCGGCAATGTCGTTTTTCCCCGAGTATTCCCCCGTTGAACAGGTGATGACCTACGGTGTCTTCGGCGGAACACCAGAGTATTTGCGAGCCGTCGAAGACGACGAGACGCTTGAGGAGAACGTCACGAGAACGCTGTTACGGCGTGATGGAGGACTCCACGAGGAGCCCGAAAACGTGCTCCACCGGGAACTGGACGAGGTCGACCGGTATTTTGCGATATTGAAGTCGCTTGCAGAAGGAAACCGAGTCAAGAACGAAGTCGCCCAGGGTGCCGGAATCAGTAACAGTAGCGTCGGATATTATCTCAACCGACTGAATGACTTGCGTATTATCGAACGAGACTACCCAGTTACCGTCAATCCAGATCGGAGCCGGAAAGGTCGGTATACGATTACAGATCCATTATTCCGATTCTGGTTCAGATTCGTCTATGGGCGGACAGCGCGGTACGAGGTATATGGTGAGGACGCTTACACCGACCTCATCGACCCAGAACTGCCAGACTTCGTCAGTGGGACGTTCGAACAGTTATGCCAGCGTGCTGTCTTGTACGCATTCGGTGACGAGTATCGCTTCGTAGAGGAACCCGGGAACTGGTGGAATGGGAGTGGCAACGAGATCGACATCGTTGCGCCGACGAATGGAGAGACACTCCTCGTCGGTGAGGCAAAATTCCGACAGGAAGCGGTTGGATATGACGTCCTCAGTCGAGTCGAATCTGAGGCCCCAAAAGTAGACTGGCATCCAGACAGCGGTGGTGACCCAGAGTACACGTATGCGCTATTCAGTCGGTCTGGATTCTCGTCCGCAGTCAAGGAAGCCGAATCGGAACGGGACGATCTTCATCTGTTCACTGTCGATGACGTCGTCGAACTGATCACGGAGTAGCGATCGAAGTGAATTGCTACCAGCTATGCATTGAGAATACCTGTCTCAACTTCTACTCGTTATAGTGGATGTGGAGGTCAGCGAACTTCTCCCAGTTTTCCAGGAGGTAGTCCCGCATCCGATAGAAGGAATATCCCTTGTCGAGCCATTCCTTCTTGTCCTCGCTGACGTCGGGTGGAAGATACTCCTTATCCATATGGGGCTGGTCGTGGCAATTGTCCAGCCGTACGATTTCGGTGTTCTCGTCGAGGGGGGATTCCGCCTTCTGGACGAGAGACCACCCGTAGTTGTTGGCATCGACCTCGGGGTCATACTCCTCCCTGTCCTCGGGCTCGGGCTCGACGTACCCGACGAGGAAGTAGTCGTCTCCTCGATATGTCCCGAGGTCGATACTGTCAAAGGTTTCCATAGTACATCACCTGTGCGTCTGAACTCGTCGTGTTGGTTTTGCCATTCATTTCTGTTCACCGGAGGTCTGCCCACGCGCGCGAACCGTCGCACCAGCATAGCCTGCGCTCTCAGGCTGGTGATTTCACGGGATAGAAAGCCGCTACTCAGACAGTAGAGATGGTAGAACGCCGGCCGGCATAGCAGATGCTCTCCTATCTTACTATAGGAGACCCAGCCACTTAAAAGTTTCGACAGTTCGAGTTGAACACCACTTAGAGCCTGACGACCTGCTTTAGGTGGGAGCCAGAACCCTTTTCACCGTTGCAGTCCTAACAACGGTCAGGGAGTGATGAATATGCCCGAATTTGAAGAACCGCCATCCTCGGTTCCCGACCCCAACGAGTTCGAACGCGAAGATGCGGACATCGACGACCGTCTGGAGTTTCGTGCTGCGTTCTCGGAAACGCTGACGAAGCACGGTTATCCAGACACTCTCGTTCTCGCCCGAGAGCGAGCTGAAGAGGTATTTCACGACCGCCGTCTGGAGATCCTAGACCACCTGAACGAACACAATCCGGACTCGGTACGAGCCCTCGCACAGGAGCTGGACTACGACAAGGGCGTCGTGAGTCGTGATCTCCAGGAACTCGCGCAGATCGACGTCATCGAATACGAAGATGCTGGCCGATCGAAGGCCCCTCGCCTCAAGCACAGCCACGTTGTCGTCGAACCTGTCGTCTAATTCCGAATCTAAACACCCAATCCTGGGGGGCGAACCCCGGGGAATCGCCCTCAAAACCTCCTTCCTCCATGCCTTTAGCGCTGGAACTTGGGCTGGCTGGTGTTCACGCCGCTTCCAGCGAGGAATACGAACATCGCTACGAGCGCAACGGTGTTACCGATACTGACCCTAATCGCCATCTCCCACTGTGGGGGAGATTGAATACAAACGGCGACAGCACGCCAGCAGCAACCCCTGTCGAAGTAGCCAAATTGAGCGAGGCGGCGACCTCTCTCATGTGTTACACCTCATCGAGGTGGTCGTAGATACGTTCAGTTTTATGGATACTTCGGTGTCGCAGCTGGACTAGCCGTCCGTCAATTCAAGCTCATAGATGTGATGAGTGTATAGCTCCCACTCCACATCACGTAACTCTCATTCCAATTCACGTCCCTATGGGACGTGAATTGGAGTAGAGGTTAGATCGGTTTTACACAAGGTAATCCAGATTCGCCGCCCCCGTCGAGAATGCGGACACCGACGTAAGGGAGAACATCTTACTAGTGGGACGCAACCGTTTTACCTTCTAGTTGATAGTGAAGAGGCCCTTGGGCCTCTTCAATACGAGACTTCGAGAACACGTGAGAAGGATAGTGGCGACGATAGTTCTCGAATTTGTGGGCACTACCGACGAACGCGTGTTTAAGAGCTGAAATGCCGGACTGAGCAGTTTGCCACCCACTTCCGCCACGCAACTGCTGACTCTACGGAAACAGGTTGCAAACCTTTGCCTTCGCATGGAATCAGCTAATCTGAATAATGCCGGTTATTACACCTGTTCGCGAGCACCGAGAACGTAACCGAGGAAGACAATCATGGTCGTTCCGAGGAATGTCTCGACGGCAGCGACTAGACGCATCAGCCCCGGTTCGGGTGGATTTGGTGGCGAGGTGGTGAACGTGACTACACTATAGTACAGGCTCTCTGCGACACTCATTCCAGTGTTCGAGTACACGATTGTCGAGCCAAAGAAGAGAGCCAGCATGACTCCAACCACTGGGAGGAGTTTGACGCCGTAGCCAGTCGTCCACCGTGAAATCAGCGACCCAATCGCCGCGGCTGTTCCCCTCTGAGTGTCGTCGTGGAGTGCCTCTTTCCGGCGAGCGTGGCGTTCTCGAACGCGTGCGTTTCGGGCTTTGCTGAGGAGACCGTTGTCGCTATATACGGTCCTCAGTTCGTGGTTTGTCCGTGCGACAACGTCCCAATAATCTGCAAGATTAGAAGGAGTATCAGTTTCTTCATCTTTGGCAAAATCCGCCAGTCTCTTTCTCGGCCGGCTGAAGTCAGTATTTCGGGAAACTAATATATCCGAAAGTAGAGTATCCCACAAAAGTGCGTTTTTCAGGTTAGAGCGCGTTAAATCACTCCCCGAAAGTGTCGCGTTTCGAAGGTTTGCGTCTGAGAACGTTGCTTTTCGGAGATTAGCGTCTGATAGTATCGCATTACGGAAATTGGCGTCTGAAAGCGTCGCGTTATGGAGATCGGCTTTTGACAGGTCAGCATCCAACAAACTGGCCGATGTGAGGTCAGCACGAACAAGGTTGGATCCTGAGAGCGTGGTCCCCCCTAAGCTGGCACTAGAGAGGTCAGCGTAACCGAGGAAAGCCTCTGAAAGGTCGGCGGACCTAATGTCTGCTTCCGAGAGGTCAGCATGTTGAAGAAGAGCTGACGAGAGGTCAACGTCAAACAAGTAGGCATTTGAGAGTTCGGCCTCCGAGAGGTTAGTATTCGAAAGGTCGGCAGAACGAAGATTTGCCTCTGAAAGATTGGCTCCAGGGAGCTCGGCCTCTGAGAGATTTGACTCAGAGAGGTCAGCTCCCGGCTCAATATTTTCCGGGTCCACATCCGGGTCGTTGGGAATCTTCCATTCAGAGTTGGGCATACTAACAGGACTTCCGAGGGCGTGATAATGCTCCCGCCTCGTTTGGTAGCGTGCTAACGAGTGGTGTTTCCCTGACGGCCTGAGCCCACTACCGGCTCAGATGCCTGATCAGGGTAGTTGTTTCAGTTCGCGACGTGATGCATCACGATATCGTGCAGGAATTACACGAACGCCATCGTGCCGACGCTGCTGTCGTAGATGTCTACGTACCGGTTTTTCGTGATGAGGAAGTTCAGCGACCGGCCGTTGTAACTGAACTTGCCGACGAGATGCTATGTTCTCCGTAACTACTTCTGTCCTCGTTTCCTCGACTCTGATGGAGCTATCGTCCTGAATCCGTGTGTTCTTGGTGTCGATGTCGCCCTTATCTCCTGTCTGCCCGCGATGCAGAACGAGCGAGCCGCTATCAGTGAAGTTATCGAGGTTGGCCTATCGGTCGCCCCGCATGCTGAACGCAGTCTGGATCTCTCAATCTTTCCCGACTCAGATGGTCGGGGGAGTGGTGTGGTGATTTGTCCGACGTAGTTTTTTATGGGCGGGGTGGCAAAGGCTACGCAACCAAGGCAAGATAACCGCACGACGTGCCATAGTCGTCGGGGATGCCTCTGGTCGGCGAAATAAAATTTCGCCGCCGAGGATGGCTAGTCCCCGACGGCAAGAGAACCCACCTAGACACTTGGTTCTCGCAGGCCCATGACCTAATAGCTTTCGCCCCCAGCCGTGGCTCCGCGATTCTCTTGGCCGAGAGTCGTTACCGGCTGGTTTCGAACGCGAACGGTCCTGGGTACGACGACTAACTCGGGAGTCGTCAGCACGCAACTTCCCGGACAGACGCCCCATGTCCGGACACCACACCATCTGGCTCGTCGGTTGCTCGCACTGTAGCGAGCTCTGGCTCACCGCCGCCGGCCGCAAGACCACAGACTGCCCTCGCTGTCGGACTACCTACAGGACTCGCACACTCCGCAAGTTCGCCGAGGACACCGACCGCGACGCACTCATCGAGAAGCGCACCCAGATCCTCTCAAGCCGGAGCAACTCACGTGCTCGCGAGCAGTACCGTGCCACCGTCGACGACGCCCTCGCAGACTACGACTCTCTTGAGGACGCCGCCCGGTCGTCACTCACCGACGAAGAGGTAGTCCTCCGCCATATCGGCGCCGACGATGCCGCCGATCTCCTCTACACCAACGAGGAATCGACGACGCCCACACCCTCCTCGCGCTCGGACGCGGAGGAACCCGATTCCGAGCACGCGAACCCCACCTTCGACCCGCTTGGAACCCCACTCCCCGTGGCCGCAACCCCCGGTATTTCGCGTATCCCGCCAGATCAGGATGGCCAGACGGATCTCTCGACGACGGTCGTCCACAGTGGGTTGCAGCCCCAGATGCGGCGCTGGATTCCCACCCTCCTCGAGGAACTCCTCCCGACACTCACCGCCGCTGTTGCTCAGTGGACAGTTGACCAAGACGGCGTCGACCTTGAGGCCGCCAGCACAGAAGCGATTGCGACGGCGCTGCTCGACCAGCTTGAGATCGACCCAGGGACCGTTGAGATCGATGGTGACCGCCAGGCGCCGGTCGAAGTGCGTGCGTGGGTCCGTGACCTCGTCGCGTTCGCCGTCCGTGCCGTCGAGGAAGACACTACTGTTGATGACGCCCCAGGGTCACTGACGCGGATCGGGACCGGCCGTGGATTGCTCAACGCAGGCCGTGCAGCGCTCCGAGCTGGCCCGGTCGCACTGCTCGATGCTCTTGAGGTGACGCCACAGGTCGCTGCGACGCTCAACGAAGGCGAATGGGTTGGCACACGCAGCGAGACACGCGCCCGCTCTCTCGGCGCGCTGGATATCCAGTTGGTGTTCTCGACACCACGCATGGAATCCATTCTCGTCGACGAGCACGCTGACTGGACGAGCCGGCATCTCAGTCTTACCGAGGACGCAGATACCTCCCACCCGTCTAGAACCGACACAGACAGCGATGAGGACGCGGCACTCGCGAGTCAGGCGTGGGACATCATCCGTGACCGCGAGTGGTCGGGTACCGGCTACACGCGCATCCTCGGCAATCTCTCGGCCGCTGGCGCAACCCGCGGCGACCTTGCGGCCGACGACGACGTCGGCCTCTCCGAGGGCAGCATCTACGCGTACGTCCAGGAGCTCGTGGACGCCGGCTTCGTCACCATTGACGACACCACCACACCGAGTAAGGTTGTCCTAACGGAGCTTGGCGCCTCTCTCGCCGGTTATGTCGACTCTTCGGGTGCTGTCCAGTCTCCCGTTCAGGCGAGTCTTACTCAGTCCCCCAACCGCGATACAAGAGAGTGTATTCCCCAAAACCGGCACGACCGGCCCGGGGACGGCCTGGCCGCCGTCGGCCCCCGCACCACCGCCGCCGAGGCGTTCCTCGCGGATACCGGCGACGCCGAGGACGACGGCTATACGCGGTTCCTCGGCCGGTACAGCGGCGGTGAAGCCCCACGCGAGATCGAACCCGCGACGCTCCACCATCAGCTGCAGTCCGCTCGCCGCACTGAGGGCGTAACCGTCGTAGAGGATGCGAACCTCCGGGAATTCGATGATGGCCGTGTCTCGTATCTGTCCGGTGGGCCGGCGTTCGACGATGATGTTGCGGTGGTCTTGGAGTGGGGGAATCCCTTGGCGACGTTGGCACGTCTCGTTGATTCCTTACTCGGCAGTCGGGCGTGGAGTAAGATTCTCCGGCGCAGCCGGCTAGGGAGTGACCTTGAGAATCTGTGGGGCGGCGCCGATGCGTTCGACGCGGCGCTCGCGGACGTCGCGAAGTTCGCGGCGCAGATGGGGTGGATGAGCAGCGGCGAGGAGAACAACTACCACAGCTACCGCGACCGCCTGGAGAGCGTTCGGTGCTCGCTGCTCGAGGAGGTCGGGAAGTTCGATGAGCTCGATTACGACCAGCGCTCGGCACTGGTCTCGAAGCTCATCGGGTTGTTCACGACGGCGACGGCGCTGTACGACGCGGCCGGCTACGACCTCACCGTCCACCTCCGGGTGCCGGACGCGACGCAGTTACGTCGCGACGACGGCCGATACGGCCGCTTCCTCGGGTTCTTCCGGAGTGTCGTGGCGAAACAGGGCGTCTACCGTGGCCCCGAGGGCGTTCACTCCATCTATCGGATGCAGCGCGAGCGCCGCGAGGAGAAGCTGAAGAGCCGGCTGGGCTACGAGATTGATCCCGGAGACCCGCGGGCGGACCTGACGTGCTCGTGGGTGGTCGCCGTCGACGACGCCAGCGACGATGTCGTCAACGACGTCGAGGCCGCCCTCACCGCCGAAGACGACCGGGTTCGGGACCGCATTCAGGACGGCACCGAGGACGCCGCCGTCATGGACGTTCCTGTCCGGAGGGGGAACTCGGTGGCGGCAACCCGGGAGATCGTGGAGGGGTTCGCGATAAAGAAGGGCTTCGGCGCCGGTGCACGCCAAGACCTCGACCGGCTCGCGAACGTGGTCCACGCCGCACTCGGGACCTCCACTCGGGGGCCGTCGCCGTTTGACGTCGCGGCGGCGATGCAGGCCCTCGAGTCCCGGGACCGCGTCGGCGACGAGCTCTCGGTCAGCGCGCTTGCGACTGGCGTCGCGACGCTCCCGGCGAATCGCTTGCTGCCGTCGCTGTTCGAGGGCGAGCGGCCGAAACTTGCGATGCAGAAGATGGTGAAGCTGCTGCTGGCGAGCGACACCCCGGTCTCACGCCAGGAGCTTGTCGACGTCTCATCGGAGAATTCGGTCGACCGCTACCTGCAGCGGTTGCGGGCGTTGGATATCGTCGAGCGTGTCGGGCGGGGTGAGTACCGTGCGTACTTGGAGCCGTGGTGGACACCAGCCAGCGATACCGACGAGCCGTACAACGAGGACCACGAAAGCACCATCGAGGAGGTTTCACTCGGCACGGTGCGGTGGCGAGACGTCCTGTATGGCGCTGCGGATCGGTTGGACCCGGACCTGCCAGAAGACGTTGACGCCGTGAACGTCCACGACCCGGTGTTCTGGACGGACACGGACTTCGAGCGTGTCATCGAGGCAGTTCCGGGGATCGCGCAGTACGAACATTTCCTGCGGGTGTACTTCGAGGATGTCGAAGAGGACGACGAGGAGGTGGTGGCGAGAATCGGGTCACCACCACCCGGCGCGTCACCCGGACAGCAGACGCTTATGGGAGCGCTGGCTGGCGATTAGCTGGTTGGGGGACGTGAGTAAGACGCAGTACGAATCTGGTTGGGGGATGCGAGTAAGAGGCACAGGGATGCAACCTTTTTGATGCCCGACTGTTTCGAGACGGATATGTCTGATACGTCTGCGATTCTCGATGCCCTCCACGGAATCGCATCACGCCTCGGTGCGGATATGAGCGAGAAAGACGTGGAGAACGCGTTCCTCAACGAGAACTTCTATACGCTCCTCGGCTACGATGGTGCGGGCTACGACCTCCGAAGTGAATGGACACTCCCCGACGACCGACGCCCTGACTACGTCACTCTCGACAACAACGAGTCCGTCACCGTAGTCTACGAGTTCAAGACCACCGACCGCGACCTCGACCCTCACGAAGACCAACTATTCCACTACGTCGACCAGCTCAAAGCCGACTACGGCGTCCTCACCAACGGTGACGAACTCCGCCTCTACAGCCGTGACGGCCATTCCCGGATGAAACGTGTCTTCCTCGAAGACGCGACGAATAGTGATGCCGCCGACCTCGAAGCGGCACTCCAGAAACCTGAGTGGGACATTACCGATCCGGAAAGTGTCACGGCATTCCTCGACCGCCTTGACGAAGTGGAACTCGACGGCGAACTCGGACAGGAACACTTCTTCGAGACATTCCGCTTGGAGGAGAACAGTCCGTTTGCCGACCTCGTGACGGCGATGATGGACTTGCTCGTGGAACTCCGCGACGAGCAGGAGGCGAAGTTCGTGGAAGGCGCGTACGATTTCTGGGAGGCCAGCTACGCCAGCGAACCCGACGAGACACCCGACTCGTGGGAACCCTTCATCGACGGCCAGCAGTCCCTCCGCGACTTCATGTTCTGCTTGGAATCCGGCCACGCACTCCTCGCCCGGCTCCTCTTGGCGAAGGCCACAGATGACCACGACTTCTTCCCCAACAAGACGGGGCTCCGCCGATACTTCGATGAACTTGGTGGATTCAGTGGTTCCATCGAGCTGGACGCCTACCCGATTGCGGCGAACGGGATGATCGAGGATATGCGCAACCACCTCGTTCAGAGCCTCTTTGAGGACGATATTTTCATCTGGTGGACGGACGGCTATGGCAAAGAAACCGCCAGCCAGCACAAGAATCCGTACAGTCGGTTCGAGTCTGTCGCGAAAGAGGGGAGTGATGTGAGCCGTGTCAGCCCGGCGACCCGCGAACGGTTCAGTCGCGCCATCGCGCACGTCTCCTTTGCCGTGCTGAAGTTCGACTTCGCGGAGGTTCAGGGCGACCCGTTGGGCGACCTCTACCAGCGATACTTCGACCCGGAGACAAGGAAGGCCCTCGGGGAGTTCTACACGCCACAGCCGGTCATCGACTACATCATGGATGGTGTCGATTACGATGTTGGCGTCTCTCAGGAGCGTATCATCGACCCATCCTGTGGTTCCGGTACGTTCCTCGTGGAAGCCGTCAACCGCTACCTCGACGACGTCCGCCGGTACAACGACGACCCGGATTGGTCGGAACACCTCACCGAACTGTGTACGACACCCCACATCGTCGGGCTGGACATCCATCCGTTCGCGGTGTTGATGGCACAGATTCGCTTCATGGTCGCCATCCTCCCCGAGTACAAGCAGGCGAAACAGGAGGACGAGGACTTCACGATTCGCCGGCTCCCGATCTTCCGAACAGACTCTTTGCGGAATGAGCGGGAATTAACGGGTATCGACCTCGGGGATGAGGGCCAGACGCAGATGACGTTAGACTCGATCACGGAGGACAACCAAGACGTGAAGATTCCCGTACCCCTCCCCATCGAAGTCGATGAGGACGAGGTGGCCGATTCAGAATTGGAGGACGGCTTCCTCGTTCAGCGGGTGCGGATGCCGAAGTACGACACGGCCAAGGTGAACGCTGGCGTGCGGAACTTCGGGGAGTATTACGCGGCGTTACAGGGCGTTCTGGACGTGGTGAAGTTCCACATGCAGGAAGGCTGGTGGGAGTACGGCGGCGGCCTCGAAGAAGGCATCCACCGCTACACGACCCGTGAATACGATGGCGTCGAGGACTTCTTCGAGCCGTACGTTAACGACGTTCTCGCGACGGTGCGTTACCTGCGGGAAGAACACGGCGACGGACGGCTGTTCAAGATGTTCGAGGACAGCGTTCTCGCGCTCGTCGTCAAGAACTACATGGACTACCAGTACGTCGTCGGGAACCCGCCCTACGTTCGCATCCAGAACCTTCCCGACCAGCAGAAATCAGTTCTCGATGAACTGTATGAGTCCACGACGGGCAACTACGACCTCTACTGTCCGTTCTACGAGCGAGGGCTTGACTGGCTGGAAGAAGGGACGGGGAAACTCGGCTACATCACGCCGAATCAGTTCATGGTGACTGACTACGGGGATGGCCTTCGTCGTGTACTCCGCAGAGAAGCGGCTCTCGATGAGGTGTACGATTTCCGGGATTCCGGCGTGTTCAAGGACGCAACGAACTACCCCGCCATCGTAATTGCGGAAGACGAGCCGGACAAAGAGGCCCGAGAGGAGAACCAAATTCGGTGCGTGCGTGTGAAAGCGAACGTCGATGAGGACACCGGGCGAGCGTTAGACGAGGAAATCGTCGCCGCCGTGCGCGACCACCGTAACGAACCCGGATACTCTGACGAGTTCATCGACGTGTTCGACTTCCCACAGGGAGAACTTGGCGACGGCTACTGGTCGATGATGCCGCCGGAGGAGTTGGAGGTCTTTCGGAAACTCGAAGACAAATCCGACGACCGCATCGAGTCTGTGACGGATGCGGTCTTCCAAGGGATACGGACGAGCGCAAACAAGATCTACATCGTTGAGGTACTTGATGCCGACCGGATAGAGTCAGACGATACTGGAGATGTTGTAACCGTCGTTCCCACGGGAGAGTCAAACCAGTACGAGATCGAGACAGACCTTCTCCGACCGTTCCTACAAGGGGACGAAGTCAAACGTTGGCGGGGAGATTGGTCGGGCCTGCACGTCGTTCATCCCTACTATGCGGAGAACGACGAGACCGGAGAACTTGACGCAGGACTCTACCCAGAGGACTACCTTCGTGAGAGCCTTCCGAAGACGTGGGAATTCTTCACGGAACACAAGGAGGCACTCGAAAGTCGAGAAGGTGGCCGAATGGAGGGACGAGATGATTGGTACGGATACATCTATCCCAAGAATCTCGGGAAATTCGAGAACCCGAAAATCATCCAAGCACACATCTCGGAGGATGCTACCTTTATGATCGACGAGCCAGGGACGTGGTACTTCACGACGGCCTATGGTGTCCTCTTAACTGAAAGTTTCCGAGAAAACACACAGGAGATTGCTTGCCAGTTGAACTCAAAGACTCTGGACTTCTACTTCAAGCACATCACGACCGTCAAAGCAGGAGGGTACTATGAGTATCGCTCACAGTACGTCGAAAAACTCCCATGCATAACTACGGCATCAGACGGGGAGTTCGATACTCTCCGCGAGAAGGCCGGTCGGATTACCGATACTATCGACGTGGATAGTCGAACTGCTCGTTTCCCCGAAGCCTACCTTGGAGACTTCGACGGCGATCTTGGTTACATCGACTACGAGTGGCAGACCCGACGCTACCCGGTGAACGCCGACATTCAGGAGAAGACGGATGGTCGCTTCGCTGTGACGGCTGGCCGCTCCGACGAGATTACTGACCCGCTGATGGACAGAGGCGACCGCGAGGAGCAGAAACTTAGAGCGCAATACGTTCACGCCGCCGTTGACGGTAGGAGTATGAAGAAGGGGGAGGAACAGACGATTCCGATTCCACAGTCTCGGGAAGGGGTGGAAGAACTCATCGAGGCGTTGGAATCTGACCGGCAGACAGTCGAGGAGACGAGTATTGAAGACCTCGAAGCAGAGATCGACCAAACGGTGTACGAGATGTTCGACCTAACCGACGAAGAGCGGGAGGTTATCGAGGACTATCTCGAAGTGTTCTAATTACCTGAGTACGCTGTTTTCGGCGTAATCCGGATACTTGGAATATACGAGGTCGATCAGTTCGGGAAGCGGTATATCGCCGTATTCCTCTATGATTCTCTCGGCTTCTTGGACAATACGCCCAAATTCATTCTCAGAGACTTGCTCTTCAACGAACTCCTGCCCATCTGATTCGAGCTGATATTCGTACTTTACAATATCATCTTCCTCGTCCAATTCCTCTTTCGAGTCTTCGATTAACCCTCGCTCGATGTGGCTATCCAGGTCGTCGTAGAGGGTACTTGAGAACGGCCCATAATCGTAGGGTTCGAATCGATAGGTGTCTGTTGGGTCGAGGTCGTTCAAGTTCCCCTCCATCTGCATCAGGAAGATGAGCTTTTGGAATCGGGTTCGCCCATCAATCTGATGCTCCTCATCAGCGTACAACAATGCGAGTGGGAGCATCTTTCTGGTGTTCATGTTTGGGCCTCTACTTCTTCTTGCGCGTGTGTTTGAAAGTCATTCACTATAATACTTGCAACGTCTGAGTCTTCAAATGAGAGCGTTGCGTCCTGAGTGCCGATATTCAGAAGGACGCGCTCCTCGTCTATGACATAGTACGAAGACCGATTGTGGTCGTCGGCAACGTTCGTGGTAGCACCTGACTTCTCTAATCTGTCTAACGTCTCTGAGGAGTGGGGGGTGCCGATAATTCTAACATCGATATTGTTCTCCAGGGCTTTCTCGATTGCTTCGATCACATCACGGGTAGCCCACGCTAATCGGGTGTCGAATCCGACGATGGATTCGTCGGCCTCCTTGATGAGGTTGCAAAGCTCGGTATTCATCCCATCTTGTCCGGAGAGTACCCACGCAGAGTCCTCGGCGTCAGGCCCCCGTTCGATTTGTACTTCCCACGCTTCTTCGAGACTTTCGAGAATCTCGTCCGATTCAGATTCAAATCGTTCCCGCTCTTTTTCGATGACGTGACGCGGGTTCTGAGCGATGTACCGCTTCGGATTTTCACCTCTAACCTTGACGTACCCTTGCTCGTGAAGGCTGTTTAGCGGCTGGTACACCTTTGCGGGTTGCGCGTCAATACGAGCCGCTACTTGACTCGCTTTCATTTCTCCAAACTTCACGAGAGCATGGTAACAAGCTGATTCATACTTTCCCCATCCGAGTCGACTCAACTCATCGCCCAGTTGTTCCATCCTACTACTAATCTCACAAAGGCGGACAACATCAATTCTGTGGTGGCCTACACCACTACTCAGAAGTAGTTGATAGCCACTTCTATATCTGGAATATCAGGAAAAATACTAAGTCAAACCCTCACATACCCCAAGGTGATGGAACGAGTGCATTCGTGGAACACCGCTTTCCACATGGCTCAGCAGGAGTACGGCGAGAAAGTCAAGATCTCGAAGCGGGCCGTCGGTGGCATCCCTTCACGGTTCACGGAATCTCCTATGTCACTCCACATGGGGGCGAATAAGGTGTACCGTGATCAGCAGGCCACGGATAGCTTCCAGATTCGAGAGTACGACGACTACTACACGGTACAGATGGACAAGCACAACCCGGATGACGGAAACGCCGTCAAGCACGCGATGACCGACGCTCTGCCCTACACGCTTACGGCGGTCGGCATCGGTGCGATGGTCTTCGGTGGTGGCGGAGGGTAAAATCGAATGTCGCTTCCCGTCGCCTATCTCGGTGCGATTGTTGGATTCGTTGTCGGCGTTCTGTTTAACGCTCGGCTGTTCGGGCAGACGTCGAGGGCGGGCTACCACGGTCGGAGTGGGCAATTCAGAACAAAATCGGATGCCATGTTCGGAAAAGCAGCGTCTATCGCCTTCACTACCGTAGCCGGGTTCTTCGCTGGCCCGATGCTCTACGGGTTCTTCGCCACTAATCCACTCGCGGGTGCCGTTGGCGTTCTCGGCCTACTGTACGTTGGGCTACACAAAGAAGTTGATGCGTGGAACCCGTGAATGGTACTCGAATCCACAGGCATCAGGGATCGTTATATAATCAGAAGGACTTTTGTGTGCCTTCCCGTACCAACAACTGCCTCTCAAGAAAAACAATAGGAGGTCATTATGAGTGATAGCAATTCCTTCAAGACGACGAGCAACGGCGAGACTACCGTTCAAATCGGCAATCACACGGGAATCGAAACCCCGTTCTTTGCCCCTGAGGTCAAGAACTGGCATTACGATCTCCACGTAACCCTCGACTATCGAGAAGCACTCGACGATTACAATCCGATTTTAGTGCCGGCTTGGGACTGGCCTCGTCTCCGGGAGAAGAATGCAATCCTCCAGAGAACGGGCGAGGATGGAGAGACGCCGATCGGGGAGAACGAGGTGGAAAAACTGGAAGAGAATCATCCCCTGATTCATTTCTTCCCGCCAGAGCTTTTCGCCTTTCGCGGGAAAACAAACATACTGCGAACGTACTTGTTGAAGCACGACAAGGAGGCAAAGTCCGAGTTTAAGACTGCGTTCCAAGAGGGTAAAATCGAAACTGCTCTTGACTACCTCCCTAAGTTCACTCGGCCTTTCATCCGGTCGAATTTCAACCCGATACTACGAGACTTTGGCGTCGCAAAGGGCGCGGTCTCGGATACTGGAGAAGACCCCGGTGAAATCTGGAAGAATCTTCCGGAGTTGCACTATGACGGGTTCTTTAGCCAAATAGCAGATGAAGCGATGGGTCTTCCAAGTTCCGTTGTCATCCCTCCTGTACCCCTCATTAGGCGGTATGATAGTGATCTGATTTCAGCGGTCTGTAAAGCGAACTCCAAAATGTCGGAGTTTGCTCGAACGGATGGAGAACCGCGTTCTTTCTTCCATCTGTACTTGCACTATTCCGCCTTCTCAGACGGAAGTGGCAATGAAGAAGATACGGCCTCAAAAGCGCTGAAAATACTTCGAAGTGAAGTTGAGAGGGGAGATTATGCTGGAATTGCGCTTACGGTTTACAAAGGAGAGGAAGTGTTCGAGAGCAGCACGGCCCCCCGCGTTGGGACGTTCTTCCGAAACCTCAGTTCTTTCGCGGAAGAACAGAGCCTTCCCCTAATCTGCCCGCGTTCGGAGTGGCTTGGACTCTGGGCAACTGATACCGGGGTAGATGGGTTTAGTTCGCTCTATAACGGGAATTGGGTCTACCGTTCCGGTGCGGGTGTTGATGATGTTGACCAATATGGGTACACGATGGTTCCCTCCGAGTCCCGTTCTCTCAAACTCCAATCAAGTGACGGGACAGATATTGAAGACCATATCTCGAACGGCGGTCTCTCAGGATTGGACGAACTTCCTGATGTGCCTCCGAAGCCACCCGCAGATTACGAACCGGAAAACGAGCTTCAAGCTAAGTATGGGTCGTCCTTCTACTATCGTCGGAACTTCGGGAAACCCCAGAAGTTGAATCACGTATGGGAAGCCCGCCAAGTACGATCTGCCGGGGATTCCTCGCCAGCTCGCGACCACTTGGATGACTCGAAGAACGAATACGTGGAGTTTGAGGATGACTCCTGATTAGTCATCCAGAAGCAAGTCAAATCTTAGCGGAATCAGATTCTCCGTATCTTTATCCGGTTGCCAGAAAAAGCAACTCGAAATGACGCTTCGTGAGGAGTTATCTGAATATGCGGAACGCTCTGCGGGTCTGATCGATGACTCCCCGCAGATGGACGAGGAGAACACCAAGCGGAAGATCATCGAACCGCTGATCGAGCTACTCAGGTGGAATATTCTCTCGTCAGACGTCGAGCTTGAGTATTCTGTCCAGATGGGATCGGGGACGAAGAAGGTCGATTACGCGCTCAAACGGGAAGGGACGCCAGTTGTCTTCGTGGAGGCAAAGGGATGTGATACGCCCCTCGACCAAAGCCACGAGAATCAGCTGAAAAGCTATATGCGTCAGGTCGGGGTCGATTGGGGCCTCCTTACGAATGGACGGAAATTCGAGATATTCCGCCGTGACGTATCCAGCAACCGGCCTAACGAAATCTCTCTCGCGGAGTTCTCCATCGAGGATGTGCCAAACAACGAAGACCCTCTAAAGGCACTCTCGCAGGAGTATATCGACTCGGGGGAGTCACGACAGATTGCCAAAAAGATTGAAGCGGTACAGAACGCAGTCGCTTCACTTCGGGAGAACAAGGGAACCCTCGCAGAAGATGTGACGGGAGAGGTTACGGCGGTCGCTGGTAATGCTGTGTCACAGCAAGTTGAGGATGCAGCGAAAGCCTTCGTCGATGATCTGGTCGAGACGCTGGAAGAACAGGCCCACCGGACGGCAGTTGTTCAAGACCCCCCGAGAGGTGACGGATCAGAGGATGGGGAGTATGTGATTCGGCTCACCCGAAACGGGAGAGACGCCTTTCGAGTGGCTGAGGACGTCCAATCCGAGGCAGTTGGATCACTCGTGAACTACCTCATAGGAGAGGAGCGGCTTCTTGACGAGATCGATATACCCTACATTCCCGGTACAGGACAGGGAAGTCGAGCGCTTCTCAACGACGAACCCACGCATCCGAACGGTTCGGAAATGCGGGGACAACAGAGAGTGTCGGGTGGCTACTACTTACTCACGAACCTAAGTTCTGAAGACAAGAAACGATACGTATCAGAACTTCCGGAGAAGGTGGATCTGGAGATAGAGTTCTCCGACAATTGGTGATTTGAGTCAGTTCTTCGACCGCCACAGTATCCGAGAGGGAAAACTTCCCTCCAGAAGCGCAACAGCCCGGTTGATATCCCACGGGGACGCTACATCGAGGGGTGACCTGTTGGAAAATTTCGCCCCTCGACTGTGGGCCGGAGTCCCGCATCGCAGCTCGTCCACACCGGAGAGATGAACTTCCAGCTATTGATATCGCCCCAATCGTCAACGCCCAACAGGCCGATGGGATACCCTTCCGCTAGGCCACGTAGGGCTCTGGTCGCTCACGGCGTTCCTCCTTACACTTGACCGTTTTGTACATGGGAATCTCCCCGTAGTTGAGCGCAGCCTGTCGAAGCTCCTACCGCTTGGAGACGGTGAGGTGGTCCTGCGGCTTCTGCCTGTTCCCGATGGAGAACGAGCGGTCAAGTTCCTACTCGTCTTCACCGTACTCGCTGTGCCGCCATCTAAATCGTGTCAAAAATAGGCCAAACCTCCGCGTCGGCGAGCCGTCCATCGAGCACGAATCCCCGAACACCGTTGAGATACGGCTGACGGCGCGCTATAAGCCCGACGACGAGGACGACCATGAGACAGACCAGTTGTGGTACACGAAGACGGAGCCGCTGACGGCGCTGCGCATCACGGACCTCACGGAGACCGAGGCCGACCTCATCAAGGCGTTCGTTCCGGTCGCCGTCGACGAAGCCGCGGATTCGCGAACTTCCGAGAGACGGCGACGAAGACGAATTCGCTGGTAGACCGCCTGCGCAAGCTCACGCTGCCCGCCGTCGACGACGTCCGCAAGGGCCTGGAGATCTACACCGAAACGGTCGAGCACGCCGAGGAGCTGGAGGCGAAGGTCGAGCGCACGGACGACCTCACCGACAAGATTGTCTACGAGCTCTATGGTCTCACCGACGAGGAAGTTGATATTGTCGAGGAGACGGTCGCGGACTGACTCTGCTCACATACTCGAGGGAACCGTTAGTCCAACTCGACATAGCCCTCTGGCTACTGGACATTGAGCAATACCTCATGAACAGCCTTGGCCTAGTCATCTGAGATCCGGACCCACGACCGGGAACCAGGGCGTACTCATACCACCGCGAGCGCACGCCGTCTTCCAGGAGACGTAGCCTCTGTGTCGTCGCTATTCGCTGTCGCTAGCCGGGGACCATCTTTGTGATCTCTACAGGTGGTTCACGTTACGCTCTTCACCTGGACTGCGTGAGGACCGTAGTCCAAGCTCCCGGATTGAGTTTGCCCTTGTTGAGTCCATACTATTCCGGGATTCGTGCTCACCAGGACACTGGCATGGACCTTAACTTGTGGAAGTCCACGTATTGATCGCTCGAACACCCGAATCGCGGCTGCCATCGTGTGAACGAGATACTGCGATTCGTGTGCATATTCGGGAAACGGATTCTCGTCGCGTGTGACCCCGAGGGTGACCCTGCGTAGCCCTCGATTGTCTCTCGATAGAACACCAAATTATAGATTCGCGTACTTCTCACTCCACCCGCTCATATTCGACGTATTCATTCACCTTTTCTCTCAACGAGCTCCACTCGGGGTGAAAATTCTGCCCCGTGTGATAGGGAACATCCATCATCGTATCAACCATCTCTCTGATAATCGGTTCACGGAATTCCTCCAAGCTAACTCCCTCTGGAAGCTTCTCAGTGTCTATATCATCATCCATGCCTGCCAAAACCATGTTCCTCAGCTTCTCTCTCCTGTTATCATCTACTCGAACCTCTTGCTCTCGAATTTCCTCCCGTATATCATCTTGACGCGGGTCCTCGACGAAGAACTCCAGATGGCTTGGGTCAAATTGGGTCTCGTAAGAGTCCATGAAACCGTATAGCAACTCTAACATCTGGCGTCGAAAACCAACGGCTGATTCAAAATCCGTGACTTGATCAAAATCACCGAGATGTTCTATAGGAGAACCAAATCCTGCCTCTGATTCTTCAGCTAGTACTTCCAACGCCATACAGATGAAGTAGTATGCGTGATGCGCGGAGATTTCATCAGTTGGCCAGTACACTGATTTTCCAGAAATATTCATATCTGTGTACAAGCAGGCGTTTCTAACGTTCATCCACTTGTTTGATTTACCTAAATACAGTATTCCTGAAGAAAGGTTGAGGTCCGCCTCATCATGTCTCCCGTGACGGCGTACAGCGCCGTGGTTGGCTGCTAAACCTGACGCCGCCGCCCGAATCGCCTTTGTGCTATGGTTCTGGAGGAAATCATGGATTTCTCCGTCATATATTCTCACAGGTTCATAGTGTTCAAACGCGTCTCCCTGTACTATCTGGAGTGTTCTTGCCTTGCCCATTTCTTCAATCGCAGTAATAGCGAGGAAACAGGAATGAGCATATGCGTGAGACTCAAACACACCGATAGCGCTCGTAACATGGTTGAACGCCGTCTCACCTATATGGACTCGTGTCTCCGCTAAGGTTTCTCGAACGCCCTCATCAAATTCCTTCATATTCCCCTTATATGCAAACAATAGAATAAGTTTGTCTCCCCTATGGATTGAGGGAACCAACGATTGGCTGAACTCAGAATTTTCGCGCGTCCCCAAGGGGCCGGTTTCGGGTAGAGGCTGAGCGGGGCGTGGGGAGTGTTTTGGGTTTGTGGCCTTAGCCACACCTGTCACAACCAACCGACCAATTGAGCCCTTCTGGTGGTTTCTGGGTAATCGCTAGGGCGTGTCAGTCGGTTTTCCGGTGGGGGCGACAACATATTCGCGGAGGTCTTCGATTGCAGTTTCAAGATCGTTTATCCGTCGCCTGACTTGGGTCAACTGCCGCGTATCGGTGGTCGCGTTCCGGTGGGCATCTGCTACCGCAGTTAGTCGTGTTTCGATCATCGACAGCGCTTCGTCATACGTCTCCCAGTCTGGATTTCGGTAGAGTGTCGGGTTCACATATTGCTTCGACCGCGGGTTCGGACAGTCAACACGGAGTTGGACCCCACGGAGATCAGACCCCATGTTCATGAAACGATTCACAATACGGTCCTCTGACTCATCGTCAAACTGGGGGTCGTCCCGGACCGCGCGCTTGAGTTGTTGGACGACCTCCCAACTGGTTTCAAGGCGTTCATAGTACGGGTTCTCCTCTAATTCGCCTGCACTGTAGGCTGGCCGATCAACGAGTGGGTAACTGTCCAAGGAGTGATTGCGGTCGTCGACGATACGATACCAGCGTCGTCGATCGCTGAGCAGCCAGATTGAGAGTTCACGCCCGTCTAGCTCGTGGGGGTCGTTCGCCGGCATGAGGGGGATGAGAAGCCGTTGATCGTATTCCTCGAGGCCGGGGTCAGTGATTTTCTGGTGCGCATCCCCGGTGTTGGATTTAATGTTGAGGTAGCCGGTTTTGCCGACGAGGGGGTCAGGGGTGTTGACACCTTTATCGGTGATATAGAGGGGTTTGACAGGAACGCTCTGGACAGTTACATCACGTATTTCGCCGCTGTCAATGGCTTGGGTCTTGGTTGCTGGTTTAATGTAGAGTGAGTCGTCGTCAGGGCAGGTCGCATAGAGCATCGTTTCATCGGACTCCGGGGCGAGTGTGACTAGTGGGGATGGTGAGTCCGTGTCTGTTACCTCGGCGGTTGTGGTGACGGGGGTGTCGGACGATGGGGGTTGCCAGGTGATGGTGAGGACTGTTTCAGGGGGAATTGTTTTGAGGAGTTCGTGGTCCCGGAGATTGGATAGGGAGTTTTCGACGCCGTCGAGTGGGGATTGGGGTTGAGTGGAGGGGGTTGTCATTACGTGGGGGTTTGGACTAATTCGGTAAAAGGCTATTCACGGTTCCGTTTAGTATAATAGACGATTCCGTTAGTTTTGTTCTACACTTCGATAAGAGTAATAATACGGCGGAAGAGGACAGAGACAATGAGACAGCCCGGAGACTGGATGCAAAACCCCACTGACGACCGCATCCTCGAAGTCCTCGACTCTGGGCTTGAACTCGGCCCCGCCGCAATCGGCCACAACATCGACCGCTCACGATCCTGGGTAAGTCAACGCCTTAGTGTCCTCGTCGAGTACGGGCTCGTGACCGAAGCAAAACCTGGCTATTACGGACTCACTGACGATGGACGACGCTATCTAGCTGGTGAACTCGACGCCAGCAACCTCGATAACTAGCTTCCTGATCCTCGCTTATCTCGTTTTCGAAGGCGTTCCTCAATGGTGACGAGGTCAGCAATGAATCGGTGGGTCACATCGGCGTGGTCACTGGGTTGCCGTCGTACATTCGCAGCACAACCTCGCGGACGGTAGCCGGGTCGCGGTCGATCGCTTCGGATCGCTATACAGCGGGCATGTGAATTGTTCTATGACACCCTCAGGAGTAGTCAATCACAACTGGCTCCTGTATCAGATGTCGCAGAGGGCAACACCTAATCATCCGAATGGAAGTGGCATCGATTACTCGACCCACTCAATGTCCGTTGGCACACACCGCCGTTATCCGTCTCAGCACCACAAATCGATCTATCCTCTTTGTGAGCCCGACACCGGTCCTCTGGTTCATCTACCGGACGAGTACACTCTGTTCCCCGTGCCGTCTCGGCGTTACAGGTGTGGTCATTCCGATGAAATGAGCACTGGTCAACATCTTTTGACTGAGAGATAGCCCTCATACAACGACCTCCATCAGTTGTCTCAGCCAGACAGTGGGTTGACTCGTTCACTTCGGAGTGATGAAAACATGACCCTCCCGGTTCCAGTGCTGGAGATTGGCACGTTCCTCCATCATCCAGCTCTGCACCACAGATAGGTAATCCATCTTCTGTGGAGTGATGTACGCATCGCTCGTCTGGATCGTCGACGAGGAATTCACACCGGCTTCCATTGTCAAGCAACGCCCCGCATACTGCTGTGCTACCGCTATGGCGGGCACAACGATCTGCTCCCGTCTCTGCCGGCCTGCTACACGTCTCGCCAGACCCGAGTTCAGCGTCACAAATAAACGGATTTCTATCACGACAGTATGGCCCAACTTGCTCTGAAAAGCTCATATCCTCTCTTGTCCCTTCTGTGACGCCTATCGCTTCCCCAATCTCCACACGTGTAAACCCATGTTCAGCCAAGATTACTGGATACGTGTATCGGAGGACCTCTACGTTCATTCGGGCAATCCCGCATTTATCCCCGAATTTATCGACGGCTCGCCTCAGAACGGCATTTGAAGGCGTCAAATCGTAGAGGTCAAAGAAGTCTTCCAGTGCACCGATGGCGTCGTTGTGTTGGACTGGAATTGAGCGAGTATTATCGAAAGTGTATGTTCCATTGCAGCATCTACACCCATCTCCACGTTCGGCGTCGCCCGTTAGTTGCCAGCGTCCAGTGGGGCCTCTTCGACCATTACCTACACGGCATTCAGTCGATCCACTCAGAACCAACAGTCTACCTTGGTCTCGATTTCTAACCATCCGGTTCCGTAAGTGGCTCAGTTCAGCGGCCGTCATAGCAGTATAGAGCAGCCCAAGAACAGCATATCTCGTTACCGGAGATTCGCTCTGCACCTTTTCAATAACCACATCACGTTCATCGGCGTCAAGTGGTTCGTTGTCAAACTCTCTCAGTTGTCGCTTCGTCATTTTACGATGTCAAGTCGCTGTCCCACTTATCTGCGAAATTGCGGGTGGCTTCGACACCGCTCAGTTGGATGTAGTCATCAGCTTGCTCAATTGAGGCATGGCCCATTGCATTCTTGATTTCGTCGCGGTTGTAGCCCATTAGGGAAAGTTTCGTTCCGTAGGTATCTCGGAGGTCATGAGTCGTAGGCCAGTTTTTGTCCTTCCCGCCACTGTAGTTAATAACCTCGTGAATTCCTGCTCGGCGAGCAATTCGCGTGATGATGTTTCGGATTGACTGAGAACCAACGAGGGTATCGTTCAGCTGGAAGTATGTGGTTAATATCTCAACTGTTTCGTCTTCAATTACTGGAATCAATCGTCCTTTCCATCCAGCCTCACTTTTTGGATGCCAGCAGTCCCCATGGTCAGGGAGCCTATTCTTTGTTGGCAGAAATGCTTTATCGGAGCTACGATTCCTACAGTACCAACACGGGTCTCCTCGGTCGGTTCGGTCTCCCCCTGACCCAGTTTCTCCCGAGCCAAGGGTACATTTCTGGTATGCGGGGACGTCAATGTAGAGATCGCCACCTCGCCACTCAAACCAGGAGTCATTCATGTGAGCAAGAGCCGAAACTCGCAGCCCGGTATCAAGACCAGTTAGACCAACTAGTTCTTCCAGCGGCGTTCCTTCACGGGCTGCATTTCGAAATCTAGTATACTCCGAGTTTGAATCGCCGTCCGAAATTATTTCGAGAGGCCGATATGTTGAGCTGGGCATACTATCTATTAGATAGCTGCAATCTAATAAATACCCGCCCAACCTGTGATCTATCCGCCCGATTTCCGAGGCTAAACCAGAATTGTCTATCTAGTTTGCGGTAAACTAGATAGAACTTCAGAGAAAATTCACCCCACAGAATGTGGGGTGAGAATGCTGAGCCAGTGGCTATCACTCCTTTATATACTCCTGTCTCTAAAACTCATCTCTCCTACATAACAAAAACCTGGTAAAACTGCCTCGGGGCCCTCTAGCACAACCGCAATCAAGACATGACACTACATCAATAGGGGCCCATCGCTCCCGTCTTGAATTCATCTCCAGAATCAACGGCAGAAGGTCCGAGTATAGAACAAGCAAGGCAATGTATGAACTTACAGACGTATTGATCAGCGAAAACGTTTCAGAGTTCTCCGTGTAACCTGCGGGTATGCCGTTTCTCGCACATCGGGACGGCACGGATGGCCTCGTCGTCCCGGAAGACGTTCCGGGCGGTGATACAGTCTACTGTCCTGCCTGTGGTGGCCGAATGCGGCCACGGGGTGCTGGCGACCAACAGGCCCGCCACTTCATGCATATCGAGAACCTCCGTGGCAACACCAAATCCAGAAACTGCTCTGGCATTGACGCCGAGAATATCGGTGAAAGTGACCGGCACCGACGCCTGAAATCACTCACTGTTTCTGGACTTCGCACCCGATTTATAGACTTCGATGTCGCTGACCTCGGCCTCGAATACGTCGTCGATGTTTCAAAGGGGCCGAGCCTCCTTGATGAACGGCGCGCCGACGCGATTGTCCGATTCCCGGACCCAATCACGAACCCAAACCGGTTTTTCGGCGTCGGCGTCGTCGTCGAAGTCCAACACCACAACGACTCCAAGGACGTTGCCAAGGTGACCGCGGACTACCTTGCAGCCGGCTATAGCGTATACTGGGCACACGAAACAGACTACACGGAGACACGGTTCCGTACTGAGCGCTTCGAGCGTGCATTCAACGAGCGGTGGCCAAACGCCTTCGCGCCCTACTTCAGTGACGCCGACACCGCCCTCCAGACTGTCGAACGGGTTGCGTTTTCTTCCCAGGAACTACCCCCAGAAGGCTGGTCGTTTATCGATCCCACGCCCGGAGTGTGATCATAGCCTTCACACCGGCCATCGTGGGAGTCCTCTCTGTTTAGACTGTGACACCACGTTCACACAGCACGCGGCCGGGCGGTGGATGTACCAGCTCCCCGCCGCACGCTGACCTTCTCAAGACCCACTCCTGAGGTGTTGTTTGTTCACAACGCTGTGCTGAGCGGACATCTTCTCTTCGCAGGCGTGTAATCGTCGATGTCTGCCTCGCTGATATCCGCTCTTACCTGACGTATCCTCGTTGTTTTACTTTGGTGGCCTCCTCCTCGTCGACTCGTCGTACCATTGCTTCGTGGACCCGAGTACAGTCATTCCCAGGGCACCCTGTCACTAGATCCACTCTCATTTCATCTTCCTCGTCGTCGTAGATCCACGCGACAGTTCTGCGGCAGTTTGGGCATTTGTATTCAATCTGGAGAGGCATCGGTTGTGGTGTTTCTGAAGACGCTTGTGTGGTTATCTTCCACGCTATAGCCGGTTGGTCGCCTGTTGCGGCGGTTGCTGTGCTTGATTTGTGAACTGGCCTCCGTTGTGTTCTTGGGTATTCAGGAGAGAGACCTTAAACTTGTGCAGTATGCACATGCATAGCCGCTTGGTTAACTCGGGTGGTATTATGCGTATGAATGGGTACTTTGCACGCGGATTTCGCACAGGCATAATACGCAAGCTGATGGACGAACGCGATCTGCGGCCAGCAGACAAAGCTATCCTCGATGTCTTGAGCCAGGGCCGTGCGACCAAAGGTCTCCTCGTTGATGAGACCGGCTACTCCCGTAACACCGTCTACAATCGTCTTGAAGTCCTCCAAGCAGCCGGCCACGTCCGACTCGTCCACGAACCCACTCGGTTATTCGAGCTCGTCTCAGACCCGCGAGATAGCGACTAGTTACGACGGCTTGTCGGTCACAACTCCAGAATAACATCTTGGAACGAGCTCTCTGACACTCCTGCTGTAGCCTGTCCGTGGACCTCTGGGTGTTGTTAGGTTCGTTTCTCACGGATGCCGTTGCGATCACGCGTGACGGTCTCACAGCTGGGGCAGGCGCGTGGGCTCGTCACGTCGTCCGGCGTGAACACGCGAGCATAGGCATCGGTGACGTGACTCCCACAGTTCTGGCACTCCGGCATACACCGCCCACTCGACGCCGCTAGTATAGGCTTTCTGTGGCGACCCACCTGTATCGTTGCCCGCTCCCTCACCCAAGAATCGGTAGCCAGAGCTCGCTCCCCGGACATCAATCCATTTTGGTGTGCTCAACATGACCGTCAACTATGTCGACGTGTACCGAGTGCGGCGATGATCTCCCGCCTGATACCGAAGCTGTCTGTGACCATTTTCAGACCGAACACGGATACTTCACCGACAGTGGCAGCGACACCACCAACGAGTAGTTTCTACCCCAGATTCGGTATTCAGTATCGCAACGGACACAGCTAGCTGTTACACCGTTGATTCGTCCCGGAGCGCCTTTTCTCTGATTATCCGCTCCAGCTGGTACTCAAGCGGGGCGAGCGTTCTGCTGTACGTACCCGACAATTATGTGGGCGCGAATTCCTGAGTCCGATTGTGGGGGTGGGGCGTTCGCCCGATTGTCACACGTCACGTCCACCGTGGGCTAGCCGTCACGTTGACGGCTATCGACGCCCGCCTCGAATACTCCAGATCCCTCAACGAACTCCCGCCTCGGTGACTGTCCCCAGTATGGGACCTCGATTCACGACCGGCATATTCTCGTTGCGTACGGACCGGATAAGAGTCACTGTGGAAGTATAAGCAGATTCACTCAAAACGAGGGGTGGGGTGGTGTCGATCTTGAGCGCTCTATTTCGCACGGGGTTCCCCCGGTATTCCACCGTGCAAGGTAACCAGGCAATAGTAATCGGGTAAATACTATAGGAATACTAAAAATATGTCTTAGAATATATAACTGCTTTCACTCCAAACGAGGGGTGGGGAGTAACTTCTGAGACCGCTCGATGCGATGTAGATACTGCAGAATTGGGGAATACTTCACATGCCTTCGGTGTGACCCTAGCAGTGAACTCATGGGTGGTTCGAATGACGAGAACCCGTATGTGGTAATCCCAGACACTGACGAATACTATGCGCTGGGCTTTCTCGTCCGTAATCGCGGAGAACGATTCACGCCGCCTGAGATTGCCGCCAGCACAGACATGAGTGAAGCGGACGCAGCAGACACGATGACCACCCTCTCCGAAGATGACCTCGTCGAACGGTCCCAGGGAGCCTATTACGTCCCGGTAGATCTCGGCGAAGACCTTCAACGACAGCTTGAGTCCGTCGACGCCGCCGCAAAGTTACATGATAATGCGCCCGATGATGCCTATGCTGTTGAAGTCTGGGAGGAGAAAGTAGATTCCTTATAGTGGACACTGTCCAGCTAGTGGGCTGGGAACGATACTTCGAAGACGGTGTTGTAGGGGTGGGAGATGATACTTCGAAGACGGTGTGTCCTCGAGGAATGAATAGTGGTTTACAGGCAGGTCAGGCTGAGTACGTCGGGCCTTGACTCCGAGGCGGTTCACCCCTATCGGTCTGGGTTATACGCTGAACAGGCGCAGTACCACGGCCTTCAGGCCGTGGATACGCGCCGTCACTTGTGCTAACAGCCCGCCGTTCAAACGCTTTCCCCGAGTTTCCCACAGTGACGTTTAAGTGATAGGCCGGCCTACTGAGGAGTAGGAATCGGTCGGGACGGAGCGGATTCCGAACCGTCCTTCGGAGGTGGCCTGTCCACCCACGTAACGAGGTCGTTCGAAAATCACTGATTTTCGTGATCACGAGAGACGTCGTCTCTCGGACGACAGTATCCGAAAGGGCAGTCGGTGAACACACATGCTAGAAGCGTGTGCCCGTGCCGACTGCTCAAAGCAAACCAGACGATACCCCCAAGTCCGTTGACGCTTGCCGGCGTCCCCGTGGCCAAAACAACACAGGGACACCGTACACGGTTGAGGATAGGGGTAACGGCGGCTTGGCACCGTCAGCAGTCCACCAGTCCGATACCGTGGGACTACCCGTACCCGAAAGGGCTGGTAGTCCGGTGATTGGACTGCACACCTGAAACTCCCACCGCTCGGGATTCCTCCGCGTTTACGCGGAGGAGGATGTCAATTGAGTACGAAGGGGTTTGATCCAGATCTTCCTGTTGCGATCGAATTGCCTTGTGGTGGGTAGTGTACTAGGACCGCGGTGAGACGCGATGGCCGCCGGCTCTTGGCAATTCGTGGGCGTGTCGTGTCACTCCGGGTGGCTGACCTATATGTGGATGCAGGCGCCCTAGTCCCATAGCGGGATGGATATGCCCGCTGTCACACGCTCGCCCCCCGGATCCAGCCTTCTCTGTCGAAGGCTGTCCACCCCACGTTTGAGACACGATCTATGGCCTCGCAGAATCCGCAACTCGGCGTTTGTCCCCGATGTGGCGACTCGATCAACCACTGGCATGTCCTCGTTGAGTACGAGACCGGCAACGATGTACGGTACTGGGCGGAGTGCCCGGGCTGTGGCGGCGTTGTCGATCCGAACGCATGATCCGGCTACTTACCCGTGTGTTCGGTGGGTCAGAGACTGACTCGATTGTCGAATGCCGGCACTGTGGAACGACCTTGGAGTCTGCGGACGTCGACCACTGCTCTGAATGTGGCAGTTCCGAGATAGTGAGGTATCGGCTCTGAGCTGGCACCCTGTCGAACGTGTTATGGAAACAGTCCCAACTAACCTCCCCCGTTCACGATATAGGAAGAGCTTGCAGCCTGTTGATTCTGGCCAAATGCTTAGACTACTTGCTCACGGCGAATTGTGAGGAGGTCATCAGCGAGACGGCTTGCATCACGTCCGACAGAGGTATCACCGGCTTTTGAAATGAGGAGGAGGCCGGGCGCAGCCTGACAAGGAGCACGGTCACCTTCGTGGAAACCTGCGTCTTCAGCCGGTGGAAGTTGAACCTGATACCCATTCCCCGCGATCTGCATAGTTGCGTCCATTGTCCGATAAATACTCTTTGTGTCTTGAGCCGCTGAGTGGGTATGCGGATGTAACGATGGACTGATAGGGTCTGTCGATGCAAAATGAATCAATGGAGGACATCCCGCAACCGGCGAGTGATTCATATTCGGTCGGTGACCGGGTGCAAATCTACACCGGCTCTGACGATCCTGACGCTCGCTATCACGATATCGTTTGTGAGGTTGTTGACGTTCTAACGGACGACCTTGGGACGGAAACCGGACGAGCCACAGATGGATACTCGTACATTCTGCAAGACGTAGAAACAGACGAAGAGCTCCCAATCTCGTTTCGTCATCAGGATTTAGTACCGGCTGAAGGCGCTCAGTAGGCCATCTACATTCGGCAAGCGGGGGGTGTCCGGGTTGTTCTACATTCGGCAAGCGGGGGGTGTCCGGGTTGTTCTACATTCGGCAAGCGGGGGGTGTCCGGGTTGTTCTACATTCTACAAGCGGGGGGTGTGTGGTCTGAACCTGCGCTATTTCGCACACGGAGGAGCGTTCACGAAACCAGCTCTAATGAACGGATAGTTCACCACGGTTGCGGCGAAAGAGACTCTATGCGAATCGTTCTATGACACCCTCGTGCTGTAGCTGTATGCGGTAGTGGTTGGAAGACCATCGACGACAACCGCTTCTTCCCGAAACAGCTACTCTCAGGAAAAACGGTGAGGGGGTGTGGTACAGACACTTCGCTACCGTGGCCGTCTTCCACCACGACTGAAGATCGTGTAGGCTGCTGGTTTTCGACGTCAGTTCGCTCACCGTCACTCAGGAAAAGAGGTGTGTCCCATGTTCGGTAGACCGAGGAAACAAGGTCTCCGCTACCGACTACGACAGAGAACACTGGTACCTCTCGGGAAAAGAGGTGTGTCATCTCCGCCGACTCTTACGGGGAGGTCCTTGTGTTGGGGGCTGGTTGAGCTTATTCGCGACCGTCTTTATCTTGGTGCGAGACGTGGTAACGACTTGGTAAGGTTTGGAGTGTTCTCTCAACTATCCGAGAAAAATTACACCCACCCCCCGTTTGTAGAATGTTCGAGGGGGAGATGGGGCTAGGGGCAAATTCAGAACACGATCGTAGATAGAGAGATTCCTTACGGAGAGAGCCTCAAGCAACAAGAATCGAGAAGATAGGAAGAAAATGCTGTTCTAGGACAGGTGTCGCCTACGTTCCTCGCCGACACCTGCGTTAGTTGCATTACGGATATGGTTAGCGTATGTTTATATTAAGCATTTTGTCTAGAAACGATTAACGAGAGAATGGCACTATCTCCCGTTCTATTTGGTATTCTTGGCGTTTTCGGCGTTCTCAAGCTGTCTTCCCGCCAACCCCCTCCCCCACTGATTCCCCCGGAACATTCTACAAGTGGGGGGTGGGGGTTGAACACTCATCTGTGAACCCATATCATCCTCGTTATGTTTTACTTCCCGGCAACCACCAGCTGTCGAATACATTTCTCAGGGGGTTGCGTCTTTCCCGGCCAAATAACGGCCATTCTACACCCCTATCAGTTGTTTTGATTTTGCCTGCTCTATTGAAATCCCATTTGTCAGACACCATTCTCGACGAAACAGCCTGTAGGTGGGGTTGCTTACTTGTCGAGGGTAAACGCTACTGTGAGGAGGCTAATTCCACCAAGAAGGGTCAAGAATGTACCTATCGCGGGGCTAAAGCCGGAAACGTTCGTCATGCGGACGATCCAAGCAGCGCTGAGCACAACAACGAGTCCTGCAACCCCTATTGAAGCGATACGAATCCTCCGAGTACCCGCCGATTGCCAGCCTAATGCAAACGCTCCCACGCCAGCGATGAGCGTATATCGGCCATACGCCGCAAGCCCAGACTCCAACCCCGGAAAATACATGAAATTAAAGACTCCTGCTGGAACCCTCGTCCACGGAAGAAGTGACCCAACGACAACAACGACTGCACAAACTGACTGAATCCGTGGACGAGTGAGGAGTGATGGAGTGTACCCGGAGACGCTCAGGCCCATACGAAGGCTACGTCCATTTGATAAATAATGGTTCCTCTACCGTGAGCGTTCAGTAGTTCCTCTACATTCTACAATCGGGGGGTGGTCCGAGTTATTCTACATTCTACAAGCGGGGGGTGTGTGGTCTGAACCCGCGCCATTTCGCACACGGGGGGTGCGTTCACGAAACCCGCTATACGTATCGAAGCCACTCACCACATCGAGGCGGGTTTTTCACAGCGCCGATTCGGAGTGAAACAGCCGCTCAGTAGGTGTGCGAATATAGTGGAGGTTCCCCGTTCATTGGGGCTATCGGATTTGCTGTGCGGTGAGTCGTTTCCAGAGCAGGCCAACAAGTACCGCCAATGTGCCGGGGACAAGCGCTGACCCACTCCCAAGTAACAGAGCGTACCCGAACTTCGCTACCTGCGACGGGGGCTGCCCAGTGTACGCGACGCCAATCACGGAGACCGCTCCAAATAGCACACCAAACGAAATCGCGTACGCGTACGCCACGTCGTAGTCCAACGCGACAGGCAATGCGGCGAGAACAACCAGCACTCCGCCCGCACTCCACAACCCAGCGACGAATACCACGTCCAGTATCGGGCCACTTCCATCCATTAGTTGTGCGTATCGAGCCACTCCCGCACCAACGACAGCACTTCCGAGAACAACTCCGAGGAACGCTCTGAGTGACGGGAGGGGGATTCGATTTGACCAATCAGGACCCATTATGCAATTCGTGACGCCTCTCTGGGAAATAAATTGCCTGTACTGATCGAGTTCCAGTTACAGTTCGCCGTCTGATTTGGTGTCGAAAGATGACGCTGACTCGAAGCTAGTGAGGTCGTCTATCCGCTGTTCTAATTCTTGGATTTCTTCCTGTAGGTCTTCGGTGTCCTCGTCGGTGGCAGCTAATCGATCTTTGAGTCCTTGGAGACGCGTCTCTTTGCTTTCCTCATCGACTTCAGCTTTCCGAACATATTCACTCTCCTCGATTTCATAGACGTCTGATTCTGAGAGTTCCGTCACCTCAAGCGCATCATCTACCTTGCTGGGATCTACGCTTGTCACACGTTCACGGTCAATCCCTGCGTCTTCCAGTACGTCCAGTACGTCCGCATCTTCTTTGAGTGACCGATTTCGGCGTGAGGTTCGCTGGACAGACCCGTACTGCCCGGAGACAGGTTGATCGTGATGGAGCTGGTCGAGTAACACACTCCGCACACCCTGACGGAGATCATTCGCGTTTCGCTGTACGTCGGAGAGTAGTGTATAGAGGTTCACCAACGCAGGAGTGTCTACCGATTCAAGATTAGTTGGGTCGTTGCGTTCGAGCGCATCGATAAGCAAGAGTGCGTCGGAGTAGACGGAAATATCGGGCTCCTCGCGGTCGTCTCCATCTCTCTCCACCTCGTGAGCATCGACTAACGGGGAACTCGTCGGGGATTCACTTTCCGAGAGCATTCCCTCGCGGTCGTCAATCTCAAACCGCGGGTGCAAGCTCAGGACAGTGGCGTAGGGTTCGGCATCAGGGGGAAGATTGTCGAGTTCAAAGCCACTCGAACCTTCGGTGACGTGATCGTATAGAGTCTCGAACTGCTCGCGGTGGAGTGGAACGGTACCATCATCTTCTCGATACTCAATGAGAATACGGTGTTCTTGCACGTCTGTGAGTCGGAACGGTTTGCGAGAGAGCGGCGTGAGAAGAGTTGCGTCCGGTGGCAGTTCCTCGGCGTTTTCAAGCAGGTTGTGCCAACTCACGCTGAATGTCATATCGTGGTATACCCCACCAATAATCAAAAGCTCACGGGCGATTTTATCAGAGATGGCGCAGACATCTCTACTGATCGGTAGATAGGCCGTCTGTGCTGAGCGCTCCCTGTCTGGTGTGGAAAGCCTTCTATGACACCCTCCACGACTGGCAGATCCGTATCACTGAGAGTCCCACGAACGGAGCCAGATTCGAAATTCTTGGCGTAGAAACAGTTATTGAATGGAACATCTGTACTTAGCGGCCTATACCCGAATCGATTAGCCGTTGAGGGCCTCACCAGCGCCACACATTTCCACCCGCTATTTAAGTGAGTTGTCCGAGAAATACTCTGTATGAGCACTCTGGCGGACACGATTCACATCGAGAACGTCGTTGCATCCAGCGATATCGGCCAAGAACTCGCCCTCGACCAACTCTCCACAGACCTTCCCGGCGCGGAGTACAACCCCGAGGACTTTCCTGGAATCGTCTACCGCCTCCAGGAGCCGAAGTCAGCCACGCTGATCTTCCGGTCGGGGAAAGTCGTCTGCACCGGCGCGAAAAGCGTCGATGACGTTCACGAAGCCCTCGAGATCGTGTTTGAGGACATCCGCGAGTTAGGCATCGATGTCTCGAGTAATCCGCCGATTGAGGTGCAGAATATCGTCTCCAGTGCCGATCTCAAGCAATCGTTGAACTTGAACGCGATTGCGATCGGTCTGGGGTTGGAGCAAATAGAGTATGAACCCGAACAGTTTCCTGGCCTCGTCTACCGCCTTGAGGACCCCGACGTCGTCGTTCTCCTCTTCGGCAGTGGGAAACTCGTGATTACCGGTGCAAATGAATCTGAGGACGCACAGTCCGCACTGAAACACGTCGAAGACCGCCTCACTGAACTCGGCCTGCTTGAGTGAGTCCACGGAGCTATCAAGCGACTACCACGCGAAGAGAGCAGTGTTGCTGGAGTGAGTGACACCCATTCCTGAACGCTGGAAACGGGCTGTTACTCGGTGAAGTCGACGTACTGGGTTTCCCAGTCGCGACGTGCAGTAATCTCGCGGCGGCCACGCCGGGTGAGCGTATAGGAGTTTGTGCGCTTGTCGAGCTGTCCTTTCTCTACGAGGCCTTTGTCGACGAGGTCGTCGAGATTCGGATAGAGCCGCCCATGATTGATTTCTTGCTCGTAGTAGTCCTCAAGTTCGTCCTTGACTGCGAGCCCATGCGGTTCCTCAAGCCCAGCAATTACATACAAGAGGTCCCGCTGGAATCCAGTTAAATCATGCATCCGTCTATTTGCCTTCTACTGGGTTGAATAAGTCCTCTCTGATATCCTAGTAGGTGTTGCAGTCCCAGGGCCGAAATCCGAGAATGACTCCAAGATGGGAACGGTGAGGTCATCGGAATCGAGTGATCGGCGCGGCAATCAGAAAATCGCCCTAAATTAACCAACATTTCACTGGCAGGCACTATTCTGTTGGTTAACAGTAATCGCTCTACGGAGTAGAAACACGGAAAGAGGCCGTCTACGTGTAGTGGCTTCACGCTGCGCGACTTAGTTAGCGTTCAAATCGCCAGAAGATAGCAGAATTAGTTCCTGTCAGACCGTCTTTCCACAGCTCTACATAAGAGCGCTCCGTCTTAACCAACACGGCAGAGATGGGGTGTGGTCTGTTGGTTAACAGATGGCGACCGCAACGCCATTCGGCCTTTAAGTAACTCTCGTTACAACGTATCTATATGAAGGGAGGACGGCCGTTCTACGCCAGCTAATTTCTGAGCCACGCGTGTGGCGATTTCCCCTCAGTTCGACGCGTTTCTGAGACACATCTACGCGAGCTGAGAGCAGGAAAGGCAGTCGGCCCTCCCTGACGGAGAAAGTACGAAATATGAAGCGCACTACTACATCAGCATCGGCTACAAAAACGACTAACGGTTCTATGACCCCCTCTCCATCTCCCCGCATCATCGGCGGTCACGCGAGCGAGGCAGGAGACGGGGCTCTGTCAGAGGAAGAATTGTACATCGACAAACATGCCGAGAAGGAGGTTTACGAGACGCCGGACGCGACCTCGATTGGCAAGCACGGTGAACGAAGCGAGCGAGAAGAACGCCTTCAGGAGGTGAACGAGGAGCGTGACCGGTTTTCGGATGGCTTCGCCGAACGGATGCACTATGCCGACCGTCGTCGGGTCGTCGAGGCGCTCTGTTCATCTCTCCCAGTTTCACAGACCGAGCAGGAACTCGCCATCTCTGCGTTCGAGGACTTAGACCTCGACCAGTTCGGCAACCAGAAAGCGGTCGAAAAAGTGGCATTCGCTACCATTAGACACGTCGTCGATGAACGGCGTATCGAGCACGGTGCCGACTGGGACGACCTCCTACGGGATAGCGACGAGTATCAGGACGCGAAAGAACGTGTTCTTCCGAACGAACGCGGGTTCATGAAGCTCTGCGACAAGGTCAGTGATGCAATTGAACGCGTCCCCCTCGGTCCGCAATTCTCGACGACAATTCCTGGACGCGACCCAAACCTCCCTGACTCCTCTCGAAACCGCCCCTATTCGGGAGAGAATTGGTATCGCTTCTCTCCCGAAGCCTGGGAGCACACCGCGCGAAACTGGGATTCGCAACCAGAGTACGTGAAGGAGAAAGTTCCTGACGAGTACCGCGAGCTCGTTGAGCAACTGCGGCGATGGGAGCCGTGGAACGAAATAGACCAAGAAGCCGAGGAAGACGAGGAGGAGCCGAGCAGCCTCGACTCGGAGGGTAACTCCTCAGAAGACACCCGTACTGAGAGGGCCGAGGAGTTGCTTGACGAACTACAAGAGGAAATCGACCAGCACTCCGCCTGACGGATAACGGAGCATACACCATGATTCTGCAAGCACTCACGACATTACCAGCGACGGCTCTCGTGTTCGGTCTGTTCTCGCTGTTCGTTCTCCTAGCCTTCGCTGTAGCTTACGCTAAGCGAGACGTCACAATCGATATCACAGTTTTCGAGTTCCACTGACTCCCTACGCGAGGAAACAGCCGAGAACAGTCGCCCCGTAGAGAAATCTCCATTTACTGTTCCTAAAACCGGTATAGGAATATTCAGCCACCGTGGTCATCCTGAACTCGTGTCCATATTCACCTCGGCACGCCGCTCGATGACGTTCTCCATGATGGAAACTCCCCATTTGATTCCGCCACCGACGAAGACGTTCACCGCACCTGCTCCTGCAACAATATAGCCGAGATACGCCGCTCCAACGGCGCTCACAATCTCTAATTGGATCCCCGCGATATCTGCAGTCAGTGCGAGCATCATTAGCAGGAAACCGGTAAGTGCGCATAATACGCCAATTCGCAGTACGACAGTTCCGACGCCCCGCCCTTCCTCGCAGATGCGTGCAGCCCAGTAAATATCAGGGTTCACGGGGTCTTGCCGCTCATCTTCTGATAGGTACCAAGCAAGGTTCCCATCATTCCCGATTCGTTTTACATGTACACGCCCCTCTTCCTCAAGACCCCAGAGGCGGTTCCGAACAGTGTCCTCCTCCCGATCAACGCTTGGATTATCGCTTACCTCCGTTGTTCCGACGAACCCAGCATCGCTCTCGCGGATGACGTTGAGGATCTCTTCATCTACCCTCTTTTCTTCCCGATTGAGGGTGAGGTGTTCTCGGAGGCTCATTACAACCGGCCAACAATTGACCCAACGATTGCTGCAACGATAGCAACTACCTTGCCATCGACTACGAAGATGGCCCTTCAGAGTTGTATCCGGGGAACACGCTCAAAGAGGACAAGCACTACTTCACTCGTGAGGAGTACCAGACTGAAGGCGAGAACGGGCCGTCGAATCGGGCGTTGAAGGCTCGTCGGAAACTCTCCCGACGCAAAGACCACTTCCTTCACACTCTCAGCAAGCACATCGTTCAGCGGTGTGTCGAAGCAGGCGTGGCGAAGATAGCGGTTGGCGACCTCAGCGACATCCGCGAAGACAAGAACGGCGACTCGCGGAACTGGGGTGCGTCGGGGAACAAGAAACTCCACGGCTGGGAGTTCGACCGATTCGCTCGCCTTCTCGAATACAAGGCTGAGGAACACGGTATCCTCGTTGACCGTGTGGACGAGGAGAACACGTCGAAGACGTGTTCGTGTTGCGGGCAGATTCGAGATGCGAACCGTGTGGAGCGTGGACTGTACGTCTGTTCATCGTGCGAGACGACGATGAACGCGGACGTGAACGGCGCAGTGAACATCCGACAAAAGATAACTCAGAGTCCCCCAACCAGGGATATGAGTAACGGCTGGTTGGCACAGCCCGGAGTCCTCCTGTTCGACCGCGAGAGCGGCCGGTTCACACCGAGAGAACAGGGAGACTACAAACCCTAATATCCCAACGCTCTGGATTCCTCCGCCTTCAGGCGGAGGAGGATGTCAATTGTGTTCTCAAATCCATGCTACGAATGCAGAGGCCCCAGTCTGGTTACTGGTTACGGTTACTGGTTACAACAAGCGATTTCCACAAAAACTCTATATGAACACGGGAGTGTGTTACTAGGTGAGCGCGGAAGGTGCCGCGTGGAGGCTGTATGACCATGACCCGCAAGTCCTGAGGCACAAGCCAACGGGCGTTGAAGACGGACGTGGGTGCAGCAATCCCACCTGATTCTAAACGAAAAGCAGCGCGAGTTCCCCGCCCCACCGTGGGCGGGGGTGAAGCGCGTCACTCCGGCGCGTGTTCCGTCTCTTCGATATACCGTTCAACCACTTCTTCCGACACCGCTCCCGTCGTTCCCACGTAGTACCCAACCTTCCAGAATCCACCACCCCAGAAATACGACTCTCGAATTTCGGGATACCGTTCCAGCAAGTGCTTACCCGAATACGACTTGAATTGTCGAGCGATGTCTGCTGGACTGTGCTTCGGGTCTGTCTGCACGAACAGGTGTACGTGGTCGTCCGCGATCTCCAACGCCAGAATCTCGTGTCCGAAGTGGTCGGCAGTCTCACCAAACAACTCTCGCACATCGGCCTCCACTACATCCAGAACCGGGTGGCGATACTGAGCGGGATTTCCGATCCCGCGAGGTACGCAAATCTTCGATTTGCGTGACTTCGGGCACCAGACGAAGTGATACTTGCAGGAACTAACCGAATGTGTATGACTACGGTACTCTTCCATCCTGATCCCTTCATTTATGATAGGCTGGAACGATTGTCAACGTATGGGTGAGGAAGCCACGAAAACGATTCAGACGCGCCTTCACGTAGCGTCTGGTGAACGGTCGTGGCTTCACGACGCCCGCCTCGCCGCACGCGAAATTTTCAACGACACCATCCGCCTCACACAACACGGGTACACGCGTACCGAGATCCAGCGGGAGGTTGACCGCGACGACTTCCTTCGCAACAACAAGTGCGCGGTTGTCGGCAAAGCTCTCCAGACGTGGGACTCCTACCAATCACTCAAAGAGTGGTGGGAGAACCAAGACAATCCAGATGGAGGGAAACCGACCCCTCCCAGTACCGACAAGACCGGTGCGTATCCGCTCGTGATGGCGCATACGGAAGGCTATCGCCTCACCGTTGACGACGACACAGACCGCGTCCAGTTCCGAATCAGCCCGAAACCCTACAAGAAGGTGAGAGGCTACCTGCGCGGTGAGCCGGACGCGATGGACGAACTTCGTGACGCTCTCACGTCGGATGAGGTGGATGTGGGGCAGGCCGAACTCCTGTACCGCGATGGCGTGTACTCCCTACACGTCACGGTCACACGCGAGTTCGACGTGCCCGAACCCAACACCGCCGAGACAGTGGTCGGCGTGGACATCAACGAGCGCAACGTGGCTCTCACTGCCCTCGACCGTGAGACGATGCGGACGAAGGGCACACTCGTCCTCGATTATGGGCGAGTCAAGCAGGAACGCCAACGCTACCACACGATCACGAAACGCTGTCAGGAACACGGGAAGACGAGCATCCACCACAGACTCGGTGACAAGGAAGATCGATTTACCGAGTGGGTGTTGCATCGGCTTTCCCGTGCTGTCGTGGAGTTCGCAGCACAGTTCTCGGATCCGGTTATCGTGTTCGAGGACATGGAGGGGATCCGCGAGGAAATCAAGTACGGGACGTATATGAACCGCCGGTTGCACAAACTGCCGTTCCACAAGTTCGAGAAATTTGTCTCGTACAAGGCGACGTGGCGGGAACTTCCGACAGATACGGTGGATGCGTACTACAACTCGAAGACGTGTTCGTGCTGTGGTGAGCGTGGGGATCGGCAGGGGCGGCGGTTCCGGTGTCCGAACGACGAGTGTGGCGTGGTGCAGGATCACGCTGACCGGAATGCGTCAGTGAATATCGCGTGGCGCGAGACGGCGAAACTCGACGGTAACGAATCGAATTACCGGACTCACAAAACCCAGCCGCAGGTGCGGTTGGTGCGTCTGTCCGGGTCGGAGCGTGTAAGCCGCCCAACCTCATCCCGTTCCCTCGCGGAACAGGGAGTGCTAGCGCACGGCTGAGGGAATTACAAAAGCCTCGGGCCACCGCGCTCGAGGCTGTTTACATCTCCAATAGTCGCAACGTCAGCTCGTCGTAGCCTTGGCGCCGGGCATACTCTGCAACCGACCGAAGCGAACGATTGAACTCGTCAGGTTCGCTGCCGTCCATCTAGCTTCGATACCAGCAGTTCACGCGGCTTGCGACCGACTCAGCGCGCCGCTGCTTTATTGGGGGTTCTGTTTCCCGTCCCTGTAACCACTGAACCAACAATCACGCAATACGGTTACTGGTTACGGTTACTGGTTACATTCGGGGGCCGTTTGTCTGTTTGACCGCTTTCTTCGCCTCGACCTTTCGTGCATCCTCGAGAATCGAGGAGAGGGCCGTACGCAGCCTGACACGCATCAATAGCTGCGCCACGTTACTCTGATAGGCGTTCTCGGCTGCGCCCCTCGCCTACAATCGCTTCAAAGGTGCCGGCATTCTTCCACCAGGCGGCGTCACCGTCGCTTCGTGGTCGGCGGCGGATACTGAGCGTCTGACGTAGCTTTATGTAACGTGGTTACGGTTACTGTAACCGTGAATCGTGATACAGCACGCGCCGCCTTCTACGTCCAAAAAGGAGGCGTCGGAAAAACAACCTCCGCAGCCCATGTCGCTACAGCTGCTGCCACCGACCACGACCTCGATGTCGTTCTCTTGGACCTCGCCGGCACCCAGAACGACCTCGCCACACAGTTCGGCATCGTCGACGATGTCGAAGACCCTGACGCACCGATCTCCGCAGTCTTTGGCGACGACTGGGAGTTCATCGTCGATAACATCCCGGACATCGTCGATCGCATGGTCTACGCTACTGGTGAAGGCCCGGACCTGATTCCCGCGGACACTGGCATTAGCGGCGCCGACAATAACCTTGCCTCTGTCCCTGTCGAGCAACGCTATCTGAAACTCGACTCGTTCATCAGCGAACAGCTCGCAGACCGCTACGACCTCGTCATCCTGGACTTGCCCGGCAAAGAAGACAACATCGCGCTTAACGGCATCTTCGCTGCCGAACACGTCGTCACACCGCTTTGTCCGGGTGCGTTCGAGCGCGACCAACTCGACAGCCTTCGCGACGACCTCGAAGCGATCCGTGAGGATCTCGGGGACGTCCTTGACGCCCACGACGTCCACCCACACCTCTCGATGGTCATCCCAACGATGATCTCCGGAGCAACGAAGCAGTCCGGCGAGTTTGTCGACGACCTTGAGGAGACCTACCCCGACGTCGCCGGCGACCCGGTCGCAGACAGCCAGAACATTGGGAACCTCCAGGCTGAGGGCCGAACGCTGTTCGCAGCAGACGACGACGAGCTGTACCAAACGGGCAAGCGCGCTCGCGAAGCGTACCGAACGAACACCACCACCCTGCTCGATCACCTCGAAATCCAGTAACCATGTCCGACCAGCAATCCAACGTCGACGCCGAGGAAGCGCTCCAAGCAGCGAAAGAGCAGAAGCGCCACACCTCACAGGCAACCAGCACCGAAGACGACCAAGACGCCGCTGCCGACCGCGTCGCCGCAATTAAGGACGCTCTCGTCGCCATCGAGGACGGCGAATCACCGGAAAACATCAACTTTCGCGACGCGCAACTGAAGGCACTCCTCGTCGGCCTCAACGATGTTGGACAGCTTGGCGAGACAGCCAAGAAACTTGGCGCCGTTCTTGACGAAGATATCGACACGGAGGATGGTGTCTCGCAGAGTGACCTCGCTCGGCTACTGATGCGCGTCGGGCTCCGTGAGGCGCTCCCAGAAGTGCGGGAGGATGCAACAGAAGCTGAACAGCAGAAGGCCCTAGATCAGACTGGCGGTTACTGAAACAGTATACGTAACCTGTAACCGAATTCAGTAACCAAAATACGCGGCTGAAGAAGCGTTTGGATTCTATGACGTAGGATAGAGTGTACGCTACTTCGTTTCAAGCGGTTATCGCGTGCTGATGCAGAAGATTTGCTCGTCTTACTGTTCTGGCAGGACTTTTGCGACGCTTCTCCTGAGGAAAGGCGGGCTGAAAGCAGGGCTGTCGAACTACTTGCTGCCGTTAGTGACTGCTTCGCAGCTCAAAGACGAGCCGTCAACGTGACCGAGTCGATTCGCGACCACCTCCGAGATCCCGCGCGGCGATACGACGAAGAATTCGAGAAGGCCATGAGAAAACTCGAAATCGGACGCGAATACTAAGGTTAAGATTATACGCTGAGCAGGCGCAGTACCACGGCCTTCAGGCCGTGGATACGCGCCGTCACTCAGTCCCCTGTTCCACCGACTCCGACGGGGCCGGATATTCCACCGTTCTCAAACCCAGTATTACAAGATACATACGTATAAGCGATTATGCGGGCGTTTCACGATGCTGGAAGTCCACTGCACCCATCGAGCGAAAATCTGCAACCACTCACAGGTGGCGGAGCCGCTTCACCGGCACGGATGGTCGGCCAGCAAGCTCTGGAACGTCGCTAACTACCACTCCCAGCAAGTCTGGGAGGACACCGGGAAGGTCCCGACCATAAGGAGTTGAAGACACATCCAAAGTACGAGGGGCTGTACAGTCAGTCCAGTCAGCGGGTTCTAGGGGAACCCGCTGAAGCTTCAACTCGTGGTATTCCCGTGATAACGACAGGGACAATCCGCCCGGCTATCGTAAAGAAAACTACTACGACCAACAGGGCCGCCGCGTTCGCGAAGAACACCTGCGTTCGACCGTGACGTGGAAGCAAAACGGTATGTTCACCGACGATACTGACTATTCGTATAACTTACATCGAACATCAGTGCAGCAGGCGCATATATGGTTAAAACCGAAGCTTTCATCCAATTCATACCCCGATTTTGACTCGGTTTCGAGCGCAGCCTTCCGAATACAGGTTTAATCAGACAACGATTACGAGGTAGATTTCATTAATGGCTTCAGTACTCTTGGTGCTGAGTATCGCTCTCATAGCGGCCCTGTTTATGTCGTTCACAGTCGGGGCCAATAGTAACTCCGCCCCCGTCGCTCCAGCCGTCGGTGCAAACGCACTCTCCGTCCTCCGGGCTGCACTGCTGGTTGGGATCGTCGCTGGTCTAGGTGCGATCCTCCAAGGGGGGAGCATTTCCGAGACGATCGGAAAGGATCTCATTACTGGTGTCACGATTACGCCGCTTGCAGCGGCGGCTGCCCTACTTACAGCGGCGACGCTCATCACGATCGGGAACTCATACGGTTATCCGATTCCGTCCGCGTTCACCGTTACCGGAGCGATGATCGGCGCCGGAATTGCATTAGGCGGCGGCTTTGCTTACCATGAGTACGTCGTCATTCTCGGGTTCTGGTTTGCGATTCCAGTTGTCGAAGGCGTTCTCGCATACGGGCTCGCACGTGGCCTTCGAAGCGAATCCGTACCCGAAACCGTAGGAATTCCGCTTCTCGGCGGAGCGGTCGGGTATGCACTCGCTAATATCCAGCTCACGATTATTCCAACGGCATCCGGCAGCCAGGGGTCAGCCGCACGATACATTGCGACGCAGTCGCAACTTCTGCCAATGACGATCGGCGGGACGTACACGCTTGGGATGGTCCTCGTGAGCGTGATCGGCGGTCTCGTCGCGCTTCTTGTTACCCGGGCGCTCCTCCAACGGGACGAAACCGCAGGCATCAATCAATTCCTCATTGCCCTGGGGCTCATCGTCGTGTTCACGAGCGGTGGTACGCAGGTCGGACTGGCAACCGGGCCCCTCGAAACGATCTTTGAATCGGAACTCCGGCTTCCTTCGATCTATCTGCTCGCCCTCGGAGGTGGGGGGATTCTCTTGGGCGCGTGGATTCGGGGGCCGCGACTCGTCCAAGCTGTCTCGAACGAGTACGCCTCGTTAGGACCGAGACGATCTATCGCGGCGCTCATCCCGGCATTCCTAATAGCGCAGCTTGCAATCGTCTTCGGCATCCCAATTTCGTTCAATAAAGTAATGATCGCGAGCATCGTTGGAAGCGGTCTCGCAGCGGAATCGTCAAGTGGAAATGGTGTCTCGCCTCGGAAGGTGGGTTACACGGTCGGCTCGTGGGTCGGCTCGATGTTCGGAGCAGGTCTCATTAGCTATACGCTCTATCACCTCTTGAACGCGCTTCTTGGAATTGGATAGCCTACGAGATAATCTGATCAATTATCTCCTCTTCTGCGGCCTGTGTTTTCATTCCCTCCCACGATTCGAAGTCGGTTGTGGCGGCGACGTAGTCGTTGAGTTGCTCGCGAGGAACGTTCTGAATGTCACTTCTGTTGTCGAGCACCCAGGGACTCTGCTCGCAGAAGGCAGTGAACGACTCGAACTCTGTGTGGTCCTCCATAAACGGGTGTGAGAAGAATGCATCCGACTGGACTCGCGTTCCGGCCTGTAATTCGCCGATTCTATCGAGTGCCGTCCCTACTCGGTTATGTAGATCCTCCAGCCCGGCAACCTGAAGGTCCATAGTGGATGTCTGTTCTTGAACTCAGTAAAGGCCACGAACATCTATCGAAGCTACCCATTTCTCGATGGACGCAGTGACGGTTGAAATCCTCCTCCATCGACCTCATCCACGTGCAATTGATGGTCTCCTTCCTCGAGGGTATCGTCGGGTTCAGGAGCACGCCCCAATCGACTCAACACGAATCCACCAAGCGTATCGAAGTTTGCACTCTCGAAGGACGTGTTTAGCGCCTCGTTCACCGCTGTTAATGGGACGTTCCCGTCGATTGTGTACCCACCGGTATCGAGCCGCCCGATTGAGGGATTGGATTCATTGAGGTCGAACTGATCAAGAATGTCTCCGACGATCTCCTCGACGACGTCCACCACCGTCACTAGCCCTTCGAACGCGCCCCATTCATCGATCTTGGGGATGCACAACTCTTCGTTACCGAGGTTCGGTATTTTTCGGTGGAAGTACTGCATTTTCCGACGGCTGTGCTTGCATTGCTGATTGCCCCTCTGGCGACGGAGCTACCCGAGAAGTTCAACAGTATCATCTGGATTTCGCGGGATAAAGATACGCTCGCGATCGGTAATATAACGGGCGTAATGGCCTTTTAGAGTACTGTTCCGGTGACGCTCGAAATTCTGTTCACATCGTGGAACCTCTCCCTAACGTGGGGAACGACGGGATTTCTGAACGCGTTATCGACGGTATTAGCACTCGTCGGTGGCGGGATACTCTACGCTCGGGCTTGGTCAGCGGGAGAGACAGATATGAATCCGCTCCCGTTTCTCATTGGTGGTCTGTTGTATCTATTGTTCATCGACGTTGTTTTATATCATATCTTCTATCTCAGAGTTAGCGTCGTTGGCACTCACTGAACTAACCCCGCCCTGGCCTACGGCGGATTCTCTTCTTCGTCACTGTCGATCCCCCGGTAACCGTATTTTTATAGCATCTGTTCGTAGGGCACCTGTATGAGACACAGGATGACCGAGCTTGCTCCCCGGCTTGCTGATCATGAGTGAGAAAATCGGTCTTCCCGAAGCAGTTTCTATCGCTGTCGGTGGAATGGTCGGGGGCGGTATTTTCGCGGTTCTGGGTGTCGTTGCCGCCGGGGCAGGAACCGCAGCGTGGATCGCGTTTACGCTATCCGGCCTGATCGCCCTGTGTGCGGGCTATTCGTTCGTTCGCCTGAACACCCTGTGTTCGGAGCTACGTAGCCCGATCGGGCAGATCGAGGAGATCTCCGACAGCCGCCAGCTTGCCGGGCTCGTTGGATGGCTGTTGACGTTCGGCTACGTGGGCACCATGGCGATGTACGCCTTCGCGTTCGGGAGCTATCTGGCTGAACTGGTTGGAGTTCAGCACGTACTCACCATCCCGACTCGTCCCGTGTTTTCAGTCGGTGGTGTCGTCCTCTTTGGCGGTCTGAATCTCCTCGGCGCGCATGCATCCGGTAAATCCGAGGATGCACTCGTCGCTGCAAAGGTTGTCCTTCTCCTGTTGTTTGCCGGGGGTGGCCTCTACTACGGCACCGTCCACAACACGATCGCATCGGGCTTTGATGCTATCAGTATCAACGCGCTTACTGCTGCGGCCATCGCGTTCGTCGCCTTTGAGGGCTGGGAACTCCTGATGTTCGACCAGGATAGCATCCGCAACCCGTCAGAGACAGTCGCCAAAGCGATCTACATCTCGCTCGTCGGAACGACGATACTCTATGCACTCGTCGCCGTCGTCACGACGAACCTCGTCTCCCTCGCGACAATTAAAGAGCACCCCGAGACAGCACTGGCAATCGCGGCAGAGCCGCTCCTCGGCCATCTCGGATTCACTCTCATCGCGATCGCCGCGGTCCTCTCGACGGCGAGCGCACTGAACGCGACTCTGTTCAGTGCATCGCGCTTGTCGGCCAAAATATCTCAGACAACCGCCGGCAACGAACAGCAACAGACTAAATCAGCGACCACGGATGGTGGGCGTAACCCGTCAGGATATGGTGCGTCCACGCCGACGCACCGTTCCCCCGGTGCCACGACCGAGTCCGCCCCGCCTGTGCGAACCATCGTGGTAATCAGCATGCTCACGTCGATTTTCACGCTGTACGGGAACCTGAACAGCATCACCTCATTCGCCTCCGGAGCGTTTATGACGATCTTTGGACTCGTGAGCTGGCTCGCGTTCACGAAGCGTAACTCGCTGGTGAGTACGATCATCCCTACGGTAGGTGTCGTTGGTTCTGTATCGGCACTGCTCGCACTTGGATGGAACCTGCACCGAACTGATCCGGACGTTCTCGTGACTGTAGCGGTCATCTGGGCGGTGGTCCTCTCGGTCTATTGGGTGCCGAGACGGCGGTGACAATTCTCGTACCGTCGGTGTGCGCGCCAGTAATCACGTTTATTAGCGGGCAGACCCACCTTCCCAGTAGAACAAAAAAATGGGATGCAAGGTCGATTCCCTCATCGAACGCCACGCCCTGACCGTGCCCGACGCCGGGTACGAGTCGGTCGATGAGTATCTCGTGGCGCGGTGGACCGGCTCGGACGGTCGCTCAGCCGTTGGCTACAAGGCACTCACTGAATGGTTCAACAAACGACTGCTGAAACGAATCTACGACGAACACGATCGTGGCACGGTGAACGTCCACCTAGACCGCGAGTACGAGATTATCACTGGCGACCAGGATATCCAGCGTGACGAACTCGCCGCCGACCTTGCGACCGATGGGCTCGATATCGACGACATTGCTGACGAGCTGGTGTCGTGGAGTACGATGCGCCATCACCTCAAGGGCTGTCTCGACGCCGAGAAGGACACGACCCCCGCGGAAACGGACTGGGAAACCAATACCGTCCAGATGACCCGAGAACGGGCCGCAGAAAAAGCCCGATCGGTCCTGTCGTCGCTTACATCGAAGGGCCGACTTCGGGACGCGGATCGCGCACAGGTGGATGTGCAAGTCAAACTAAGTTGCCCAGACTGTTCAGTCCGGGTGCCGTTCGAGGATGCCGTCGAACGGGGCTACGTTTGTGAGACGCACGCCGAGACCGAGTCCGAGGACCCGGTGCTCGAACGCGTTGGCAACCAGTCGTCCGCTATCGCCCTTCCGTACGTGGTTGTCGATGCAGTCCAGACTGCTTTCTTCGGTGAACCGTTCCTCCTCGAAGCCGCCACGATTGCCGCTCTCTAAGTATGACGTGGCACCTCTCTCTCGAGAATATTGCAGGCATCCGGCAGGGTGACGCTGATATCGAGCCGGGCGTCAATGCTGTCCGGGCGAGCAACTGGCAGGGAAAATCAAGTTTCCTCGCGGGCATCAAGACCGCGTTCGGAACTGCGATGCCGCTGACCGAAGGGCAGTCGACCGGTCGAGTTGTCTTGCAAACGGATGATGAGGAGATCACAGTCGAATTAGAACGGACCAACGGGTCCGTGTCGCGCTCCGGACAGCCGTACCTGGAGGACGAATACGATCGTATCTGTGCGGAGTTGTTTGCGTTCCTCGACGAGGACAACGACATCCGCCAGGCGGTGCGAACCGGCGAGAACCTGGAGACAATGCTCACCCGGCCGCTTGATTTCGAGAACATCGACGAGCAGATTGCGGACTTACGGACCGAACGTGAGCAAGTCGAGCGCGAACTCGAACGAGCCGACCAGGCGGCCGAACGCCTCCCACAACTCCAGCAACGGGTCACGAGTCTCGAAGACGATCTCGAGGAGCTGCGTGCAGAACGGGATGCTATCGATGACGACAGCGGTGGTGAGAGCGACGCTCGCGACCAGCTGAGTGACCTTCGCGCGGAACGTGACCAGGTAACCACGAAAATCGAGCGCTTGGAGGCGACTGCCGAGCGCGTTCGGGAGACGTTGGCCGAAAAGCGGGCCGAACTGGAGTCGCTTACCGTTCCATCGGATGCTGACGTTGAGGACGAACTCGAGAATCTTCATGCCGACCTCCGTGACATTGAGCGCGACAGAGAGCTATTGCAGTCGGTCTACGAAGCCAACAAACGGGTACTCGACGAAGGGCGTGTGGAACTGCTGACCGAGGTTTCGCACGATATGCTGTCGGATTCGGTGACGTGTTGGCTCTGTGGGACCGACTCGACACGTGACGATATCGAGGCACAGCTGACGGCGCTCGATGACCGGATTGCAGACCTCCGATCGCAGGCTGCCGAGACCCGTGATCGTGTGGAGGACCTCGAAGCGCGGCGCGATGAGATCAAGCAGGCACGCCGGAAAGAAACAGACTTGACCGATCGCATCGGCGATCTGGAATCCCGCCTCGCAGAGACTGAGGAGAGCCTTGAGACAGCGCGCGACCGCCGAGACGAGCTCGAATCTCGTATAGCTGACCTCGAAGCAGAAGTCGATTCGACTGAAGACCGGGTTACGGATCTCGAAAGCGAGATCAAATACACCGAGGCAGAGTTGACAGACGCACGTGAGGAACTCGAGGAAACCGAGACCCTCGCAGAACAACGCGAGATGCTCGATGAGGAGTACGACTCACTGACTGACGAAATCACGGACCTCCGCACTCGGAAAGAAGATGTCAAGCAACGAACGCGCGAGGCATTTTCGTCAGCACTCGCTGATCTGCTCGAACAGTTCGACACGGGGTTCGAGACGGCCCGTCTCACAAGTACGTTCGATCTCGTCGTCGCACGTGAGGGGCGAGAAGCCCAGTTGGACGCATTGAGTGAAGGGGAACGAGAGCTTCTTGGCATCGTCGCAGCACTTGCGGGCTATGAGGCCTTCGAGGTGAGCCAGCGTGTCCCAGTGATGCTTCTCGATGGTCTTGGCGGACTCGCCAGCGACAATCTACAAATCTTGGTTGAATATCTGGCTGCGCGAACGGAGTACCTCGTCCTCACGACGTATCCCGAAAACGAGGGCTTCGACGGAAACGAACTGTCGCCGTCCGAGTGGCAGGTCGTGTCGCACGAACCGGACGTCGGTGCAGCGTAGGAGGATCATCGCCTAATCGTTCTTTAGTCGTCTCGGTCTCCTGACCTCCAGCCCGTATCGAACCCTTGCACCACTTATATTACTGTGGTACAATGTGACAGTCTCTCGCCAGAGTTAAGTACAGAGTTCATCTATGGAGATTGTGATGAGTCGGTTTACCGAGCAGCACGAGAAGGGAGTCCGTGCATTTACCGAGAGTCTGGAACACAAGCAGAAGACGTGTACCAACTGTGGATTTGAGGATGGTGTTCTTCATAGTGAGTGGAAGACGCACGTCGAGACGACGCCGAAGTCCGGCCATATCAAATACAAACTCACGTGCCCGGATTGCGACTCGACTGAAATCGTCGAAATCGATATTTGATCACCTCTGTTGAAGCAGGTCGAGATTTTTGAGCCGAGACTGAACTGTGCCGAGCGCTGTCTCAGCGTCCTCAACTGTCTGTGCACCTGTAATCACCAGTTTGCCACTCCCGAAGAGCAGGACGACGACAGGGGGGTCGTCGAGTCGGTAGACGAGTCCGGGGAACTGTTCTGGTTCGTACTCGATGTTCGCCAGGCCGAGACCAATTGCGATTGCATTGAGATTCAATCGTTCGTCGAGATCGCCACTGGTCACCATGTTCTCGATGGTGAACTCCGGTGATTCGTCGACGTGGATCCCGAGATGACGCAATTCTTGAAAGAAGATCTCGAGTGCGTTTTCGACAGCGGTCGCACTTTGGGCCCCGGTACAGACGACTTTTCCCGACCGGAAGATGAGTGCCGCGGCCTGCGGGTTCTGTGTTCGATAGACCAAACCTGGGAAGTGGTCGGGTGCATACTCGGTTGTCGGAAGGTCGTCGGCGAGTGTCTCGAGGTCGAGTTCTTGGCCGATACTGGTAGATGCGACAACGTTCTCAACCGCAAGCGTATCTGATGGACTGCTCATCTCTCTGCTCGAATGTTCCCACGAATGATAAAATACTGGTCGATATCCGTCCGGCGGAGCTATCGGTCTTCCATGAGGGTTGCGATGAGCTCAATTCCTAAGATGGCTACTTGATACTATCAATCGGCTACGACCGCTCAGTCTGTGAGCGGGAGGAAGATACCGAAGCCGAAGACAGAGAAGAACCCAACTGCAATCCCGAGCACCATAGAATCGAACAAGACTGTTCGTTCCCATCCGGGGAGTTCCCCTGCGAGGCTTGGACCAGCAGTAGCTCCGAGAGCACCGAGAAGAAAGAGCCCTAGCCCCAGCAAGAACCCACGTTTGGCGTACTTTGCATAGTCGAGTCTCATGTTGTGGCCCATAGTCACTCGTGGTCTACACTCGATATTATCTGTTTCGACCCTAGTCGAGCGATTATCACGGAGATATCGAGCGAGAGTGTGGGCCGTACTTCCTACTCTGTTTGAGGGACGGCATAGGCACCGAGACCGAAGAATACCACTGCTAACACTGCCAGGACGACTAACTCGCTTCCTGCTGACTGGTGCAGATAGGTTGCGTTTCGAACGCCGCGAGCGAAGTACGTGAGTGGTGAGAGGCCGATAGCCGGTCGGAACCATCCAGGGAGCATATCCGGGGTAATGAACGTCTCGGACAGGAACACGAGTGGGAGGGCAACTGCGTTGCTCGCGGCGATAACGCCATCCTGTGAGTCCGCGACCCGGCCTATTAGTGCCCCAATCCCACAGAACACCACGACAGCCAGTACGATGAACGGGAGTAGGAGCGGGGAGAGACTGAAACTTCCGCCAGTCACAAGCTCAAGTACACCCAGTACGATCGCGCTGGCGAGCAGGATTATCCCGATGTTTACCAGCGTGTGTGCTGCCAGCCATTCGCCCTGATTGAGAGGTGTCGTCGCCAGCTTCTCGAATCGATTCCCCTCTTGATACCGGGCGATAGAACTCCCGATCCGGGAGAGGGGAGTAAACAGTACAATGATTGCGAGATAGCCTGGGACGTAAAATCCGGTCGGATGTCCGAAGAGGCCGCCGCCGGTGGGATTCGTCTGGACGACAGCCCCGAAGATCCCGACGAGGATGAGCGGGAAGCCGAACGTGAAGAAGACCGCCGTCCGCCGCCGGAGGAACGACCGCCAAGCCGTCCCAGCCTCGGCACCGACACGCGTGATCCAAGTCATTGTGATTCCCCCACGGGATTCACAGCAGGTTCTGATGGTTGTTGTTCGTCGATCGTTTCGCTGGTGAGGTGCAAATAGACGTCTTCAAGCGACGGCTCGGTCCAGGTAAGCGTCTCGTAGTCGATTCCCTGTGCTTCCAGCCGACTGACTATCTCTCCGATCTCCGCCGGTGCAACGTCTGGTATTCGCAGTCCCGTTTCGGTTGTCTCGACGTCGACACCGAGCGACTCGATCTGGTGTAGAGAATGCTCTGTTTCGATGCGGAGGTGTGTTCCGCCGCCATATCGCTCGATGAGGGCAGTCGGCCGGCCGACTTCGACAAGTGAACCAGAATCGAGTAGAGCTACTTGATCCGCCAGCTGTTCGGCTTCTTCCATGTAATGGGTCGTGAGGAAGACCGTTGTTCCGTCGTCTGCAAGGTCAGTGATGAGCGACCAGAGTGATTGCCGCCCAGCTGGATCGATCCCTGTCGTCGGTTCGTCGAGAAAGAGGAGATCGGGGTCGTTGATCAGAGCGATGCCGACACAGACGCGCCGTTGCTGGCCACCGGACAGGTTCGTATACCACGTTTCGTCGGTTGTTTCCAGCCCGACGTCGGTAAGTACGTCGTCGACGGGTCGCGGATCGTCATAGAGCCCTGCATAATAGCCCAGCAACTCACGTGCTGACAACCGCTCCGGTGGTGTAAACGATTGCGGGAGGAGTCCGATCCGCTCTTTTTTGACCTGGTTCGGTGACCGCCCTAACACAGTAACCGATCCCGCGTCTGGCATCGTGGTCCCTGTGAGTGTACGAACGAGCGTCGTTTTTCCGGCCCCATTCGGCCCTACGAGTGCAAAAACGTCACCGCTATCGACTGACAACGAGACGTCCTCGAGCGCGATTGTATCGCCGTATCGCTTGGAGATACCTTCGGCAGTAACTGCCGCGGTCATACTGGAGAATTGGAATGACTTGAGGTAAGCCGTTCGATTTTGGCACGAACTGCAGTCGAAATAGCTGGCATTTCTGTTCCTCGGACAACAGAACTCGGAACGGCACCGTGGGACATCTAACAATCACTTAGCGATTGTTAGACGAATCGCCAGTGGAGATGTGAACACGAGCCCTACCGACTCCGGGGTCTACTCTTGTCACCAACGGCGGGTACTTCGCCCCGGGATCGACGACGTCTGGAGACAAGGATAGTACCCGAACAGAAGGGTTGATAACTGTCTAGTTCAATCCCCAGATAATGGTATGCCAGCAGAGCAGTTAGAGTCGTTTCTCGATAATCCAGCGATGCGTGAGGCCCTGTCGATCGTGTTCGAGCGGAGCGAAGAGGGAACCGATGAAGTCCAATGGGCCGACGTCAGCGATGCGCTGTCAAGCGGGCAATGGGGCCGATTGATCGAATCGGGAGTTCTCGTGAGCGGTGGTACTGGATTCACGCTTGCGAACCCCGACCGCGTCCAGCAGACGCTTGAGGAGCACGGCCCGCTCTCAGATACAGCAGAGGGGGTAGATGAGATCGAATCCGAGTCGTGGGCCTGGTACGACAAAGCAGCTGGTGTAACAGCCCTCGTCCTCTTTGCGGGGTACTGGAATACTGGAATCCGTAATATCATCGCGTCCGTCGATAATCTACTTCTCGCACCGATTGTTGACATGCTCCCGTTCTACGCGGTCATCATCCTCCTTGCGATTGTCACAGGCTTGTATTCGACCGTGTTGCAGGCACGTCTCATGGACCACGAGAAGATGCAGGCGTATCAGGAGCGGATGAACGAACTGAAAGAACGGAAAGAGGAGGCTAAAGAACGCGGGGATGACGAAGCGCTCGAACAGATCCAGGAGGAACAGATGGAGGCGGCCGGCGACCAGCTTGGGATGTTCAAACTACAGTTCCGGCCGATGGTCTGGATCATGCTTCTGACGATCCCCGTGTTCCTCTGGCTCCGCTGGAAGGTTCGTGGCGGTCACCTCGGTGTCGGCGAGACTGGGATGATATTGCCGCTTGCGGGCGCCGTCTCCTGGCAAGAGCCGTTGCTTGGACCGATGCGGACGTGGATCGTCTGGTATTTCCTCTGTTCGATGGCGTCGCGGCAGATCATCCAGAAGACGCTCAACATCCAAACGTCTCCCTCCTCGTCCTCGTGACAACGTCTAAGTGGTTGTTATCAGATCAAGATCCTTTTGAACCACCCATCTATTCTGAGCGCTCTTATACGCTGAACAGGCGCAATACCACGGCCTTCAGGCCGTGGATACGCGCCGTCACTTGTGCTAACAGCCCGCCGTTCAAACGCTTTCCCCGAGTTTCCCACAGTGACGTTTAAGTGATAGGCCGGCCTACTGAGGAGTAGGAATCGGTCGGGACGGAGCGGATTCCGAACCGTCCTTCGGAGGTGGCCTGTCCACCCACGTAACGAGGCAGTATCCGAAAGGGCAGCTGGTGAACACACATGTAGAAGCGTGTGCCTGTGCCGACTGCTCAAAGCAAACCAGACGATACCCCCAAGTCCGTTGACGCTTGCCGGCGTCCCCGTGGCAAAAACAACACAGGGACACCGTACACGGTTGAGGATAGGGGTACCGGCGGCTTGGCACCGTCAGGAGTCCACCAGTCCGATACCGTGGGACTACCCGTGCCCGAAAGGGCTGGTAGTCCGGTGATTGGACTGCACACCTGAAACTCCCACCGCTCGGGATTCCTCCGCGTTTGCGCGGAGGAGGATGTCAATCAATAAGCACAGTCGATTTGGACATTAATTTCGATGGTCGTATCTTGGGATGTCTCGGCGGGAAATATAAGATGCAGCCTCGCTGAATGTGGGTATGAGCGACCCAACGGACATGCCGAATCCTCCAGCCGATTATCCGGAGAATGTTGCGTCGACGCTCCAAGAGCTAAGTGTTCACGATCTCCGGGAGACGATTATCTACGCGCAGGAACTTCTCCAATTTCATCACGTACCGACTGATCAGATCGAACCGACACCGGGTGAAGAGATCGTAGAATTGACTGAACATCAAGGGTACACTGAGGTCGTGAAACGCCAGCCGTGTGGAAATGAGTGCGCGGACTGCCCTCACGGCCCATACGTCTATCACGTGACCCGAGAACGTCATCCGAATGGTGATGAGAAACTCCATTGGGTTCTCATCGGACGGAAGATTTCGGAAGACGCCTGATATCACAAGCTTCGGAGCGAAATCACAACAATATATGACGCACATCTCGAAACGTTCGGAGTAGATGGTTCAGAAGGTTGGGACGATTGCTCGCGGCCTGGGGCGTATGTTACAGGCCCTCTCTGGTCTCATGTTCCTCTCGATCCTCGTTCCTGTCGTCTGGGGAGAATACTATGCTATCCCCGCCTTCCTCCTTGCGGGCCTCATTACTCTCAGTATCGGTGGCGTACTCGCTCACCGGTACCGAACCGCCGCAGAACCAGGACGGCTCCACGGGATGATGATCGCAGCGTCAGGATGGTTTTTCGTCGCCCTATTCGGATCACTTCGATTCCTTCTTCCCCAAGCTATCGAGTTTCTGGTGAGCCTTGTTTGAATCGAGAGTCATATGGGCAGCAACGTCACGGAAGGGTTCGAGGGCCAGTCTCCAACAGACCGAAGTACCAGTCCAACGAATAGTGACAGCATGGTCGAAGTAAACAGCCTCGGGCGCGGTGGACCGAGGCTTTTGTAATTCCCTCAGCCGTGCGCTAGCACTCCCTGCTCGGCAAGCGAGCGGGATGAGGTTGGGCGGCTTACACGCCCCGACCCGGACAGACGCACCAACCGTACCTGCGGTTGGGTTTTGTGAGTCCGGTAATTCGATTCGTTATCGTCGAGTTTCGTCCTCTCGCGCCACGCGATGTTTACCGATGCATTCCGGTCAGCGTGGTCTTGCACCACGTCACACTCACTGTTCATACACCGGAACCGCCGTCCCTGCCGACCACTACGCTCACCACAGCACGAACACGTCTTCGAGTTGTAGTACGCATCCACTGTATCCGTCGGAATCTCTCGCCACGTCGCCTTGTACGAGACGAATTTCTCGAATTTGTGGAACGGTAGTTTGTGCAATCGGCGGTTTATATACGAACCGTATTGCATTTCCTCGCGGATACCGCTCATATCCTCGAACACGATAACCGGGTCCGAGAACTGTTCTGCAAACTCCACGACAGCACGGGAGAGACGATGCAACACCCACTCGGTGAATCGCTCTTCCTTGTCACCGAGTTTCCGGTGGATGCTCGTCTTGCCGTGTTCTTGACAGCGAGTGGTGATGGTGTGATAGCGTTGGCGTTCCTGCTTTACCCGTCCGTAGTCGAGGACGAGTGTTCCCTTCGTCCGCATTGTCTCGCGGTCAAGAGTGGTGAGAGCGACGTTACGCTCATTGATGTCCACGCCAACCACAGTATCGGCAGTGTCGGGTTCAGGCACGTCGAACTCACGTGTGACCGTGACGTGTAGATAGTACACGCCATCGCGGTACAGGAGTTCGGCCTGCCCCACCTCCACCTCATCCGACGTGATAGCGTCTCGGAGTTCGTCCATCGCGTCCGGCTCGCCGCGCAGGTGGCCTTTTACCTTCTTGTAGGATTTCGGACTGATGCGGAACTGGACGCGGTTCGTGTCGTCGTCCACGGTGAGGCGGTAGCCTTCCGTGTGCGCCATCACGAGCGGGTACGCATCGTTCTTGTCCGTACTCGGCGTCGTCGGCTTGCCGCCATCAGGGTCGTCTTGATTCTCCCACCACTCTTTGAGTAATTGGTAGGAGTCCCACGTTTGGAGGGCTTTGCCGACGACCGCGCACTTGTTGTTCCGCAAGAAGTTGTCGCGGTCAACCTCCTTCTGTATCTCGGTGCGAGTGTCCCCTTGCTGTTTGAGGCGGATGGTTTGGTTGAATATCTCGCGTGAGGCGAGGCGGGCGTCGTGAAGCCACGACCGTTCACCAGACGCTATGTGAAGGCGCGTCTGAATCGTCTTCGTGGCTTCCTCACCCAGACTTTGACGGTTGTTCCGATTGGTCATAATTGTAGGGATTCGGGATGGAGGGGTCCCGTAGTCACGCGCATTCGGTTAGTTCCTGCAAGTATCACTTCGTCTGGTGTCCGAAGTCAAGCAAAGCGAAGCTTTGCGTACCTCGCGGGATCTCCGATCCCGCTCAGTATCGTCACCCTGTTCTCGGTGTAGTGGAGAACGATGTGCGAGAGTTGTTTGGTGAGACTGCCGACCACTTTGGGCACAAGATTCTGGCGTTGGAGATTGCAGACGACCATGTACACCTGTTCGTACAAACAGACCCGAAGCACAGTCCGGCGGACATCGCTCGGCAATTCAAGTCGTACTCGGGTAAGCACTTGCTGGAGCGGTATCCCGAAATTCAGGAGTCGTATTTCTGGGGTGGCGGATTCTGGAAGGTTGGGTACTACGTGGGAACGACGGGAGCGGTGTCGGAAGAAGTGGTTGAACGGTATATCGAAGAGACGGAACACGCGCCGGAGTGACGCGCTTCACCCCCACCCACGGTGGGGCGGGGAACTCGCGCTGTTTTTCGTTTGATATCGGGAAACATGGGGTGATTCTGCTCGTTCTGGTCTTTCTTCTGAGGGGTATCGAAGATATCCTCATCTGGCTGAATACTGGAGCGCTACCGGCAATCGAGTTCTTCATCGGAATCGTCATCGTCCCCTCGATTCTCGCACTCGCAATCCGAGAAGCGCGCCATCACCCTCCCCCACGTCACTAACGTTCCGTCGGTGATAACAAAACAGGTGACGACACTTTCGGTGTACGCCACACCTCAAACGACGGGGTGAGGAGGGCACCTCCAATGAAGTGGAAATTACGACCTTCGTGACTTGAACCACCGTTTGAGCCGCGACGTTATTCCGAGATCGCGTTTCGCCATGATCACCGTACTCTTGGCTCGTTCGCCGACGTTTTCCGGAATTGCTCCGAAGACCAGCTGCTGGAGCAGTCCTTCTCGTGTTGCCCCGATGACCGTGAGGTCGTGATCGGCAGTCTCTCCGACGATGGCGCCCGTTATGTCACCACTTTCGATGATCTCGCTTGTCGTCTCGAGGTCCTCGAGGTCGGCGAGCGTAGACTCGATGATGGATTCCGCCTTCTCTCGCGCCGTCTCGCCCGAGAGGACATGCACTACCTTCACTGAGGCGTTGTTCTGTCTGGCGATCGACCGAGCGATTTCTGCTGCGAGTTCGGCGTGCGCACCGCCTGCAGTAGGGAGTAATATCGAATCAACCGTGCCGAGGGACTCCTCGTCACTGCTGGGGCCGATTCGTTCGACCAAGACGTCACAGCGAGCCTTCTTCACCACCTCGTCGACGTTACTGCCCAAGACGTAGTCCCGACGTCGACTACGGCCCCGCCAGCCCATCAAGACGAGGTCTGCATCGTCCTGTTCGACCGTATTCAAAATCGCTTCGGAGACATCATGTCCGATTCGGATCTTTCCACTCACCGGGACCTCTGGATGTTCCGTCTCCGCGAACTCGATCGCGCTGTCGATGACGGCTCGTTCTTCACTCACGAACTTCCGGCCCTCGGACAACGGGGTTTGTTGTGGAACAGAGACGACGCTCACAACCTCAATATCGGCGTTCCGTTCCTCAGCCAAGTCGAGTGCCGTCCGCATCAGCTGCTGGACGCTCTCGGGATTGGCAATCGGAACGAGAATCCGCTGTTCGCGCTCGGTCCGTTCCTCGGCTGTGGCCTGCTCGGTGGCGACTGTCGGTGTTTCCTCCTCGAGTTTTTCCTCCTCTTTTGGTTGGGAATAGCCGTAGTAGACGGCGATTCCAAGACCCATCCACAGCACGGTCGTAACGAGCGCAATGAACCCGTGGGAATCCGGTCCGAGACCGATCTCCATTCCCAGTGCCGAGAGGAGAAACGGCGTCAGCAGGAACTGGAGGACGATGCCGATCAGTGGCGGCCACGGCATATAGGGGACTTTGAAGGTGCGCGGTAGGTCTGGATGGGTCTTGCGCATCTTGATGACCGTCCAGTTGACCTGCACGAACAGCAGAATGAACATGATGTCCGCAGAGGCGGCGACGGATTCGATCGGTAACGTCACTGCCATCACTATGATGAGTATCGCAGACAGGAGAATCGCCCAGTGGGGCGTCCGTTTCTCGGGATGAATCCGGTCGAAGATCCCGGGTAGCGCCCGATCACGACCCATCGCGAAGGACACCCGCGAGGAGGAGTACACGGTCGCGTTCAGGGCGCTCATCGTGGCTGTAAGGCCAGCAATCAGCAACAGCGGCACCCCGTACGGGACGAACTGCCCCGCCGCTTCGATGATACCTAGCTCGCCGAGATTCCCAAGCAGCTGCCAAGTAGGTGCGTCAGCGGCAAGTCCTGCGCGCTGTGCAAGCTCGGGAACGACGCTAATACCGCCGATCGCAGCGAAGGCGACGAGAATGTAGATGGGAACGACGATAGCTAACGAATAGAAGACTGCCTTCGGAATATTCTTCCCGGGGTTCACCACTTCCTCGCCGGACTGGACGATGATCTCGTAGCCCTCGAATGCGATATACGTGAACCCCATTGCGCCGATAATTCCAATAGCTCCATTTGGGGCGAATCTCGGACTGCTGAGGAACTTCGCCGGCCAGTTCGGGGTATTGACCGTCGCGAGGATACCGAATGCGACGAAAATACCGAGAATGACTACCTTGATGGCAGTCACGATCACACCTGCCTTCCCGGTCTCTTCGGCACCACGATAATTGATGTAGGCGAACAGACTCACCATTAGTACCGCGAGTACCTTATCCAGGAGTCCTCGGCCGAGGAACCCGAAGAGCTGGAATCCTTCCGCGAGGACACCACCGTAGACTAAGAACTCGGTAAGGAATACACCGAAGGTCACTGCATAGAGTGAACAGGCGACGGCGTGGGCGAACCAGCTCATCCAGCCAGCGTAGAAGCCGTTCGGATCGACGAGCGCTTCCTTTACCCAGAGATACCCTCCGCCTGCTTCCGGGAAGGCAGCGCCGAGTTCGGCGTATGATACCGCCGTGAACACCGCGACGAATCCATTCAGTAGGAATGCGATCGTGAGTGCTGGACCAGCGAGTCCAGCAGCGAAGCCGGTGAGGGCGAAGACCCCAGCGCCGATCATCGCACCTACACCGATGAACGTGATATCGAACAGGCTCATGTCTCGGGACAGTTCCGTTTCGACCTCGCCGCTCGTGTCCCCCGAGTCACCCGTCGCCGATACGTCGCTATTGTCAGTCATCTGGTGGCGTTTCTCAAACCAGACGGACTAACCTTACGCTTCATCGCTGGATTTTCTTCCTCTCCTTCTGTCTCACGCCGACACGAAGGCGACACACAAATTATTCCTCGCAAGTACGATGAAGTATGCTCGATTCGGTACGCTACCGGTATCACTCGATTCGTCGTCGAGTGCGTCGAGTCGAACGCCGGGAAGTACGGGACCTCCGCAGCTGGCTGGAAGATACCGAAAACCTCCTGCATCTGACTGCACTCGTTATCGTTCCGTTTCTCATCGGCGTCGTGACGTGGCTCTCAAACGTCTCACCGATCGTCTCCTTTCTGGTGTATCCGCCACTTGCTTCGGGTGCGTACACCTTGTTTGCTGACCCCGAGGGACGCTACTCGTCGCCACGTAAGTTCGTCGGTGGGATGACCGCAGGAGCGATCTGTGGCTGGATCGCCCTCGAGGTGAGCGCACGATTCTGGTATCCAACTACGCCTGAACAGTTCCACGTTCACGCGGGGGCAGCCGCGCTGGGGATCTTTCTCACTGGGGTCGCAACGTGGGGACTGTCGCTGGAAGAACCAACGGCATTCTCGACGGCACTTCTCGTACTCGTCACCGGTGCCGAGCGGTTGACTTACGTCGGCGGAATCGTGGTATCGAGCCTGCTTATCGCCGGCGTATTCCTGCTCTGGCGACGGAATGTCTATCACGAACGCGCGCGCTATCTGTTCCGTTCAACCCAGAGTGACGACCAGATTCTCGTCCCCATTCGCGACGATACCGATGAATCGGTCGTTCTGTTCGCGGCACGCCTAGCATCCGCTCACGACGCCGGGAAAATCGTCCTCATGAGAACAGTACGTTCGGAGACGATAGAGGAAACAGCAGCAGCACTAGAAGCTACCGATGGGGAGGCAATCACCGAAGACCGTGAAGAGTCATCAGAGCCCGTCACTGAACTAGCTGAAGAACGCCTCACCGAAGAGCAACTCCAAGACCTTGAGCGGCTTCAGGACCGAATTACTTCCGTCGTCGACGTCCCCTGCGAGTTCGTCGTCGCCGTTGAGGATGAGTCTGCCGGTGAGACCGTTCTCTCGACTGCGAAAGCAGAGAATTGTGATTTGATCGTCTGTGGATACGAAACTGAGGAGGAGGATCCCAGCCCGTTCGTGCGGACGATTTTGAACGGCAACACGGATGCTGTTGTCTTTCGGTCATCGAACGGCCGCACAGAATGGGAACGCATCTTGGTGATGGTCCGCACGTCGGGCGAACTCGCTAACGCGATGCTTGACTTTGCCCACCGACTCATCCCCGGCGACGGAACAGTAAGTGCGTGTACCTGTGTGTCACAGCAACGTGACCGACGGATGGCCGAGATAACCCTGGAGAATCTCATCGAGTCGTTCCCAAATCCAATCGAGACGCGGGTTGCCACCGGCTCAGTCGAAAAGTTCCTCGAACGAAATACGTCTCTCTACGATCTGGCCGTGATCGGAGCGAGTACCGATCGAGGTGCTGTCTCACGTTTCGTTTCCACACCGACGTTCGAACGAATTCAGGCGGTTGACTGCGACTTGGCAATCGTGCATCGAGGGTAATCAGGTATCTCGTTCGAGTGCTTCGCGTCGCTGTTCGTATTCCTCGTCGGTCAGTTCCCCGCGGGCGTAGGCGAGCCGAAGCTCTTCCAGTGCTTGGTCTGAGTCACTTGCACCCCCCGTGACCGCGCGATAGACGAGGTACCCACCACCGACGAGGGCGGCGAGGAACAGCAGCTGCATCAGGATGCCCACGATGAACATCCAGCCAGGTATCGTCCCGTCGCCCCACATGTGACCACCCCACATCCCGCTCATCATCGGACCGAATCCCATCATTCCGAAGCCTATGAAGAACAACGGGAAGATGAATACGGCGCCGATGATAACGAGGAGGAGCGTAATAAGTTGCGTGTCGTCTGAATTTGTCGGCATATTGTGATTCCTCCGTGAGTTTGGGTTCTCAGATTATACTACGCAATAACTATTTAATGCGGTTGTGCCTTTGACGGTAGTGGGTAGTGTTCAGATAAGCTGATTCCATGCGAAGCTGAACGATCTGAGCCAATCGTCGGCGGTGCTTGCTGCGGCGTTGCTGAAACAGTTTGAGAACGAGGAAGTACGTCGTTTTATTTTTCGAAAGACACGTTCGACAGCATTCCGATTCCCATGTTTTTCATACTGGAACCGGAGACCGTGTCGTTGACAGGCGTCTTTCAGCGGGGGTGCGCCATCAACGAGAAACAGAGCATCATCGATGTCATGTTTCTCGCGGAGTTTGGCGAAAACGAGCGAGCAATCACGTTCGTACGCGTCGGTTCAAGCTCTGTATGGAGTGATTCGTTCGTTTCTGGATCGACAGCAGCGTACAGCTAGTACTGTTCGTTATCGAGTCGAATCACAGTTTCGTCAACCGCGACGTGATCCGGAGTCCGTCCAGACTCGGGCTGTAGGTCAGCCTTATGAACCCAGTTATGAACGGTGGAGCGTGCGCGTTCGACATCGAATATCTAAAGAATTAACACAGTATTCGAAATATAGACTTCAGCAAGATGGCGCTGAATACTGAGCTTCATCAGCAGTTGCGGTGTCGCTTCTCGTTCAACAAACTCTAACTCGATCTGGTCTAAACAACCGCTAAGGCGGGTGTTTTCGGGCATAGATCCCTCAGAAAACGCTCCGCCTCACCTTTCAATCCTTATCTGAACACTACCGTTCCACCCGACACAATTCTTTTGAATACCTACTCACCACGGCTCTGACCCGAACTATCTGAAGGAAAACTGCAATAGATGATCCCTTCGAACTGATACCTATGGTAGCGACGATGATTGATGGCATCTCCGAAGCTCTACGTATCGGAGTGGGCTTCCTCTGGACGGCGGCGTGGGCGATCATCATGGGCCTCACGATCACGAGCCTTGTCCAAGTCTACGTCTCCAAGGAGCGGATGGCGCAGGTCCTCGGTGATGGCGATCTGAGCGGGCTCACCAAGGCGACTGCGTTCGGCGCGGCCAGTAGTGGCTGTAGTTTCGGTGCCGTCGCCATCGGGAAGGGGTTGTTCAAGAAGGGGGCGCACGCGGTGAACTTCCTCGCGTTCATGTTCGCGTCGACGAACCTCATCGTCGAACTCGGGTTGATAATCCTGATTCTGTTGGGCTGGGAGTTCCTAGTCGCAGAGTTACTCGGCGGACTCATTCTCATCGCCGTGATGGCCGTCATCGTTCACCTCACGCTTCCGGAGAACCTCTTCGATGAGGTGCGAGAGGCGCTCAACGAGCGCGACCGTGAGGCGGGCGTCACCGAGGATCCGACCTGCGGGATGGAAGGCAAAGACGAGTACACGCTTAGGACTGACGGCGGTGAAACGCTCAAGTTCTGCTCGGAGGGCTGTATGGAGACCTACCGCCAGGAGATGTCGAGCCGCGGCGGGTGGCGTGACGAATTACTGTCGTGGGGTGGCTGGTACAAAGTCGGGAACCAGTACCGCAAGGAGTGGTCGATGATCTGGAAGGACGTCATCGCCGGCTTCCTGATATCGGGGTTCGTCATCGTCTTCGTCCCCCAGTGGGTGTGGAACACCCTGTTCATCCAGGGCGACGGGCTGCTTGTGACGGCCGAGAACGCGATTATGGGCGTCGCCATCGCCGTTATCAGCTTCGTCGGCAGCATGGGTAATGTCCCGTTCGCCGTCGCGCTGTGGGGCGGCGGCATCAGCTTCGCCGGCGTCATCGCGTTCGTCTACGCCGACCTCATCACGATTCCCGTGCTGAACGTCTACCGGAAGTACTACGGCTGGAAGATCATGCTGTACATCCTTGGCGTCTTTTTCGTGACGATGGCGTTCACGGGCTTCCTCATGGAGCTGCTGTTCGACGCGCTCGGCATCGTCCCTGATCTGGCGGGCGGCGAGACGGCGACCGAGCAAACGTACTTCGAGCTCAACTACACGTTCTACCTCAACCTCATTGCGTTCGCGCTTTCCGGCTTTCTCCTGTACGTGTATCGTCGCGGCCTCGGTGCGCCTGGCCAGTACCGTGATCCCGTCTGTGGGATGCGGACTGACGATAGCGAGCCATCGGCGACCCACGACGGTGAGACGTACTACTTCTGCTCGCAGACCTGTAAGGAGACCTTCGAGGAGGATCCCGACGAATACGCCACCGGGCATCCGATGGTGATGGAGGGACACGACCACTAGTGAACGGCTGAATGTCTCATATCTCAGCTGGATATCCTTGGGGTCGACAGTTGGCGAACCGAAGAACGGGTTCGTGAGGGCTGTGGATGAGATTTCGAATCCAAAGTTTTCCCTATGGGACATCAGCATCATCAAAGGGGAAATCTGCTAAAGACAGGGGACCGTATGTACCCCTGTATGACGACGACCATCACCGTAGAGGGAATGACGTGCGGTCACTGTGAGCAGACGGTCGAAGAGGCCCTTGAAGAGGTCTTTGGCGTGACTTCCGTGACCGTCGACAGGGAGAGTGAACAGGCAAGCATCGACGGTGAGGCAGAGGTCACGGCCCTCGTGGCGGCCGTCGAAGACGCGGGATACACCGCTCACGCCTGAGTATCGTGCGCTGTAGATAGCACGGGTCGCTCCGAGACGACGGCTAACCGCTGTCTTCAGAGTTTGCCTGTGCTGGACCTGCTGTATGATTTTAGGGCCGAAGATTCAGGAAGCCGGCGGAACCACCTCAATTGAGAACATGACCCATGGACGACCACAAAGATACAGCTGAGAATTCCCCGGGAGGAGAGGACCAGCAGGACACCAGCAGTCACCAGCACGAACACGGCGACCACGATGAAGCGGTCGCTGAATCAGGCGGGGAAGGGGTAGAACAGGAGCTACTGGAGGAGGAGGCTCACCCTGCTGCGGCAGGTGAGATGGCGTCCCACGAACAGCACGAACACGCCGGCCACGAGGGCGACGGGCACGGCCACGGTTCCCACGAGGGACACGGCGAGGGCCATGGCGGGATGCACGAAGGCCACGAGCAGATGTTCCGGCGGCGCTTCTTCATCTCGATGCTCCTGTCGATTCCCGTTCTCCTGTACAGCGAAATGCTACAGGAGTGGCTCGGCTTCTCCGTCCCTGTATTCCCGGGCAGCGAGTGGATCAACCCTGTCTTCGCGGTCATCGTCTTCGCGTACGGTGGCGTTCCATTCCTCCAGATGGCACTCCCGGAGCTGAAAGACCGGTCGCCGGGGATGATGACGTTGATCTCGATGGCGATCACTGTCGCGTTCGTCTACAGCCTCGCGAGCGTGATTTTCCCCACACAGTCTGCGTTTTTCTGGGAACTCGTCACGCTGATCGACATCATGCTGCTCGGCCACTGGATCGAGATGCGGTCGGTCCGGCGGGCCTCCAGCGCAGTCGACGAACTGGCGAAGCTGATGCCAGACACCGCCGAGCGTATCACCGACGACGGGGAGACCGAGGAAGTCCCCGTCAGTGAGCTCTCGGAAGGTGACCTCGTGCTCGTCCGGCCGGGCGCAAGTGTCCCTGCTGACGGCACCGTCGAGGAAGGTGATTCGGACGTCAACGAGTCGATGATCACGGGCGAGTCCAAGCCCGTCTCGAAGGAGCCTGGCGACGAGGTCATCGGCGGCACCATCAACGGCGACGGCAGCCTCCGTGTCCGCGTCGGTGCGACGGGCGAGGAGACGACGCTCGCGGGCATCATGCGCCTGGTCGAGGAGGCCCAGCAGAGCAAGTCGAAGACGCAAGTGTTGGCCGACCGCGCGGCCGGCTGGCTGTTCTACGTGGCCCTCGGGGCGGCAGTCGTGACGGCGATTGCGTGGACGGTCGCAGTCTCGTTCGACGCGACCGTCATCGAACGCGTCGTGACGGTGCTCGTCATCGCCTGTCCACACGCCCTCGGGCTCGCCATCCCCCTGGTGGTCGCGATCAACACGTCGCTCGCCGCTCGCAACGGGATGCTCGTTCGCGACCGCATCGCGATGGAGGACGCACGGAATCTGGACGCGATCATCTTCGACAAGACGGGGACGCTCACCGAAGGCGAGCACGGCGTCGTCGGCATGGCGACCGTCGACGGCGTCGATGAGGACGACGCGCTCGCGCTGGCGGCAGCCGTCGAGAGTGACTCCGAACACATGATCGCCCGAGCGATCCGCGAGGCTGCCGACGAGCGAGACCTAACTACTCCCGACGCGACAGCCTTCGAGGCGATCAAAGGACGAGGGGTCCGGGCGACCGTCGACGGAAACGAGGTGTACGTCGGCGGGCCGAACCTGTTGACCCAGCTCGATAGCGAGATCCCCGACCATCTCCAGCGCTTCGCTGACGAGGCCGGACAGAACGCCCAGACAGTGGTGTATCTCGTTCGTGACGGAGAGCTAATCGCCGCCTTCGCGATGGCCGACGTGATCCGCGAGGAGAGTTTCCGCGTCGTCGACGCGCTCCACGATCTGGGTATCGAGGTGGCGATGCTGACAGGGGACTCCCAGGACGTCGCCAACGCCGTCGCCGACGAACTGGGCATCGACACCGTGTTCGCGGAGGTCCTCCCTGAAGACAAAGACGAGAAAGTCCAGGAACTCCAGGACCAGGGGAAGCTCGTAGCGATGGTCGGCGACGGCGTCAACGACGCGCCGGCGCTGACACGAGCCGACGTCGGCATCGCGATCGGGAGCGGCACCGACGTCGCGGTCCAGTCGGCCGACGTCATCCTCGTCCAGAACAACCCGATGGACGTCGTTCGGCTAGTGAAACTCAGTAAGGCGAGCTATCGGAAGATGCAGGAGAACATCGTCTGGGCCGCCGGCTACAACGTGTTCGCGATTCCGCTCGCAGCAGGCGTCTTGGCACCGATCGGGATTCTGCTCTCCCCTGCTGTGGGTGCGCTTCTGATGTCGCTGAGTACGGTGATCGTCGCGATCAACGCCCAGCTGCTCCGCCGCGTGGACCTGTCCATCCCCGAGCTTCCAGGTGGGACACCAGCGACTGACGCACAACCTGCAGACTGAAACGCTCCCGATCGCTTCGGAGGGTTTCATTCAATTGAGTCCGGTTGGTGGACAGCAACTGGCGGCACTGCGTAATTTCGGTGGGTATCGCTACGCGGTCACCGATTCCACAGTTTTCCCGAGGGGTACGAAGTTCGGTATACACAGACGCTTCCTCTGATGGGCCACATAGCTACGCCAGCACTAGGATTATACCGCTCGACGGACTTCTTTCCGATATGAGCCTCGAAGAGACGATTGACTACCTCGCCGAGGAACTCGACCTCGAGCGAAGTGAACACGTTCGCGAGGTCGGACAGTCGGTCGCTGAGCTTCGCGACTGATCAGAACATTTCGCTGAAGTCCCGTTCGACGAGTCCGTTCTCCAGATACGTGATGAACTCTTGTTTCGTTGGTCCTTGACGGTCAAGCAGATCGTCCTGTGCTGCTCGTTTGAGAACTGCCTGCGCGAAGTCCGTACAGTGGGATTCGTGCTGCTCAGCGTACTTCGTCAGGGCTTCTCTCCAGTGCATATCCAGCTCGAACTCGCCTAATCGAATTTGGATTCCGTCTTTCCGTTCGACGACGTCGACGTCCAAGTCTTCGAGTTGCTTGAAACGGAGGTTGTTTCGACGGACTGTGATGAGCCACTTGGAATCGACTATGTAGGGGTTAACCACTCTCGCCAGGTATCGTCGTCGACGTGTGTTCGTGGCATCGCAAAATCCGGGTCCACACTCTCAATACAGAACTGCAGCATCGCGATGCCAGTTCGATGGCTCTGTTGAAACCCTCAGGCAGTTACAGTACGTCCGGTCGTCGAACCGGATGGAAGCCTCCCGAAATCGCGGTTGCTCCGGTTCGTTGAGCAAGCGATGTACTTGGCACGTCGAGCTATCACTTGTCACTCCTAAGTTCTCAAAATGACGTACACACTCTACCAGCACATCGTTCTCCTCTTCTCAAAGCTCGGAAGAACACGACGTACAGGGCGTTCTTCGACGAACACATCGAGATACCACGCATTCGGAGTCACCGATATCGTCGGATACCGTCATATTTGTCAGCGACCTACTTCATCGATTCGACGTGAGCTGGTCGCGCCGGCGTTCGAATTCTTCCTCGTCGATCTCGCCCTGTGCGTACCGGCGCTGGAGGGTGTCCATCGCGGAATCCTGACTCTCGGGAGATTCATCACTTCGACCCAGTGCCCAGTAGAAGAATCCACCGATCAGTCCCAGCATTCCGAGTGCCCCGCCGATGAAGGGGACACCGCCCCACCCGCCCCTCGATCCGCCCATCATGCCGCCGCCGGGACCCATCATGCCGCCATCGGTATTTCCGCTGCCCTCAACGTCCGAGCCGACTGCGACGGAGCCGTTCTGGACTATCGTTTCGCTGTCGGGGACCTCGCCGTCCGGGATCGGGCTGTCTTCAGCTGGACCGCCAGGGCTACCAACGACGATGCGACCGACCATGCCGACCGTCTTGTGCGGGATGCAGTAATAGTCGTACGTGCCGGGTGCCTCGAACGTGTGCTCGAAGCTCCCCTGCGAGATGGTCCCGCTGTCGAAGGCGGTGCCGTCGGCGGGAACGCGGTCCGGATAGGCCGTCGCCGAGTGGGCTCCGGCTGCTATCTCGAAGCGGACGGTCGTGCCAGGTTCGACGTGGAGCCCGATCGGGTCGAAGTAGTTGTTGCCCATCTTCACGACGGGCGTCTCCTGTGCGGCGACTGGGTGGGTGAATCCCGCACTCGCGACTGTGCCAGCACCGAGCGCTCCCAGGAACTGGCGTCTACTGTAGTCTGTCATTGTAGCTGGTTGGCTTCTGTTATCCACGGATGATGCTGGCGAGCCGGTTCGCGAGTCCGGGCGATTGCTGGCCGGCGCTCTCGATGGCAGCCTCCAATTCGTCCCGGTCGACGATGCCGATGAACTCGGCCGTCTGTTCCCCGTTCGCATACACGAGCGTCGTTGGCGTCTTTCGGACACCGTACTCCTCGGCCGTCTCCAGATCGGTCTGAATGTCGACCTCCCGGAACTCGACACCCGGATACGCATCTTCGAGCCCCTCGTTTTTCTCTCGTTGCGTTGCGCACGCTCCACAGGTCTCCTGCGTGAACAGGATAACTTCCGTCATAGTAGCTAGTATGGTCTTGTACCTTTAGCGCATTTCTATTTACATCCGAAAGCTGTGAGGGTCACAGCTTTCGGATTCCAAGGGGGCGGACGTGAGTAACGCCGGAAGTTGGTGGTCGGACCGTCACTCCGAGCGTTTGAGCTTGTTCCGACGCGTCTCGAACTCTTCCTCGGTGAGATCTCCGCGGGCGTATGCCATACGCAGCTCCTCCATTGCAGGTTTCCGCGACGACTGCGATGCCGTCACGCGACGGAAGACGAGATATCCGCCACCGAGCAGGAGGAGGAGGAAGACCAGCTGGACGAGCATCCTGACGAGTGGCCACCAGCCGCTGGCCGTCCCGTATCCACCCATCATTCCACCGTACCCCATCATCCCGCCGAATCCCATCCCCATCGTGAGCAACGGGAGGACGATGATCGCCCCGAGGATGAGGAGGACGATGGTTGTGGTGTCCAGTTGGTTTGATGATGCCATGGCTTAGATCTCGGTCGATGATTCGAGTTCGTCCGCGACACTGGCGAGAACGCGCTCGAACCGGTCGTGGACCTCGTTCACGATCGAGTCGAGTGCCTCGTTGTCGGCGATGCCGACGAGCTGTTGTGGGTCGACGGCACTCACTATGACCTCGCTGTCATCGGTTTCGTAGACGATGACGTTACACGGGAGGAGTGCGCCGAGTTCGATCTCTTCGTTCAGGCCCTCGTGTGCCAGCCCCGGGTTGCACGCACCGAGGATGCGGTACTGTCGAAACTCCTCGCCGAGTTTCTCCTCGAGCGTCGCTTGGACGTCGATGTCGCAGAGGACGCCAAATCCTTCATCTTCGAGCTCGTCGATCGTTGTCTCGACTACTTGGTCAAAGTCACCGGACACGGACGTTTGTATTGTGTACTTCATACAATATAGTACTCTGTTGATTGACTTAAGGGTGGGGTTCCGAAGCGGTCGTCACGGATGGAGTCATTCGTGTTGGAACTGGCACCGAATGGCTCATCCGGCACGTTCCAGCTGTTCACATCGGTGCTCGAATTCGTCGTCAGAGAGTTCGCCACGGGCGTATCGCTCGCGGAGAACTGAGAGCGGCCCGTCGTCATCCCCGTTGGTTTCTCGGTTGAGAAGTGCATAGATGAGGTAGATGGGAACGGCGATGAGGAGCCCCATCCAGAGGAGTCCCCAGACCCCCATCGCGCCGCCGAAGAGGCCCCATCCACCGCTCATCATGCCGCCGCCGTAGCTCCCGCCGCCGTGGGCAGCAGCTGTTCCAGTCGCTGCGACCAGCAGTGGGACGGCGAGTAGCGCGAATCGACGAGCAGTGCGTCCGAGCGTAGTGGTGAGTTGCGTCATGATTGTGAATTGGTGGTGTGTTTCGGTATTCGGTCGAGGCGATCGAAACGGTCAGGGCCTATCAGCAGTGGCCCTGTCCGTACATCCCGCCGTTGTAGTCGTCGTCAACCATGTCCTGGGCCATCTCGTCGACGGTCCCACCCATGTGCGACTCCATCCACTCGACGCTACCCGGGCCCATGTGCTCGGTCATCTGCGCCTCCATCCAAGCCGCCCAGTCATCGGCAGTAGCATTGTCAGTGGGCGCGTCGTCTACGGTCGTGTTGGTGCCGTGTGCGCTGACCATGGGCGCGGCGAACGCGAGTCCGACGGTCACGAGCGCCACGAACAGCCAGCCGCCGAGTTTGAAGTTGGTCATTGTCTTTTGACCTCGGTTACTCGTAGGACTGCCCGGGAGTTATCGGCGTGGGTGTAAATCCCCCCAGGAGAACGTTCGAGAACGTGTATAGAGCGTTCTAATCGTTTCCAGAGAATGGAATCGTTCATATCCACTGAATCCACCGGAGATGTGGGTCGGCTCGCTCTAATGTCGCTGGGTTGCCAGAGTCGGCATCGGTGACACGCTGCACTTCGGAATGTTAGCCACAACTGTCGAAAGTATCCCCGCCCAACTAGGGATGTACCGAGTCATCAGTTGGCGGGCGGTATCAACACCTTCCAATCGTTCACTCATTCCCCGGTATGCCACTCCGAGAACTCCTCACACAGATCGAACACGCACTCGCTCCGGTTCGCCACGTCATGAAACCAATCCTCTCGGACCCGCTCGTGATGGGTGTCTGGGCGCTGTTCGTCCTCGCGTCCGTCAGCACCCTCCTGTGGGACATCCGTGAGCACAATCAGGCGCTGCCGTCGCTCATGAAGGGCGTCTGGATACTGGTCGTGCTCTACTCCGGCCCGTTCGGCCTCGCTGTCTACTGGTACTCTGGTCGCACCCAGATTAGTACCGACTCGCTCCGGCGGCGTGGGTTCCGCTCGACCGCCCACTGCTACTCGGGCTGTGGGGCTGGCGAAGTCCTCGGGTTCGTGCTCCTCGCGGGGCTGCTCGCCCTCCAGAGCACGCTCGTCATCACGGCCGGGACGTTCGCGCTCGCGTACCTGTTCGGGTACGCGCTCACCGTCGGGCCGTTGATGCAGGAGGGCGTCGGCTTCGGCGAGGCGATGCTGGATGCTCTCTACAGCGAGACGCCGAGCATCACCATCATGGAGATCGCGGCCATCGGAACGGACCTCCTGATCGCCAGCCAGGCCCACATCTCCGACCTCCTGTTCTGGGGAGCGCTGGCGTTCTCACTGTCCGTGGGATTCGTCTTCGCGTACCCGGTCAACGCCGCTCTCGTCTATTTCGGCGTGAAAGAAGGGATGAAAAACCCCGCCGAGATGGGGCAGAGTCAGTCGACAGAACAGGCACAAGCCGCTGATTAGAACCGTTACCCAATACGGTACCGGAGATACCTCACGGTCGACCGATGGTTCCTACGGGTATGGGTTGCTGTACCTGTGGCTAGGGCGATTGATTCTGCTGCAGGTCGTCGCTCGGATAGATACGATAAGTCCGCCCCTGGCGCTCCCGGTACAACAGGCCACGTTTTTCGAGGGCGCTAACCGTCTGGCTCACCTTGCTCTTCGAGAAGTCCGAGCGGTCCCGGAGTTCAATCTGCGTAATGCCAGGCGAGGAGAGGATCGGCTTGAGGATGCGACGTTCGTCCTCCGGGAGGAGGTCTAATACGCGAGCCTGCGGTTGAGACTCTGGATTGATGCCACCCTCTAACTGGGTTGATTCCTCCGATGAATCGGGGCTCTCGGAACCCGCTACGTTCGGTCTCTCTGTCTGTACACGCTCACCGGGGTCTGTGCTAGTGATGTCGTCTCGGACCAGGAGATACCCCCCACCGATGGCAGCTGTAACGAGGACGGTTCCGAGCACATACCAGAGCGGATTCGTTCCGTGCACCGCCCCCATGGACGTACCCATCATCGACCCCATCTGCTCGAAGGCCTGCTGTTGTTGATACGCGTCCCAGCTGAACGCACCACCAATGACCACGACGGCTGCGACGAGGAAGGCGACTACTGCATCTGCCCGCCGTCGCTTCATCTCTCACACCCCAAGTCGGGACGATACTCAGTCATGGCAGAGACTTGGGGAGACACCGGTGTAGCAGTTGTGATTAGCTGAGGGGAGAATCAGCGAAACCGAATACGATAGTCGAAACAGAGATGCGGCATTCAGTGATCCCGAGAAGGGTGAACAGTTAGGCGGTCGCAGTCGCCGTCAGCTCGTCTGATTCGCGCAGCGTCTCGAGGAACTCCTCGGCATCGAGTGCAGCCATACTCCCGGTGCCGGCGGACGTGATCGCCTGGCGGTACCGGGGGTCGGCGACGTCGCCGGCGGCGAACACGCCATCCACGGCTGTCCGGGCAGTGGGCCGGCCGACATCGTCTGCCTGCGTTAAGATGTAGCCGCTTTCGTCTCGTTCGACGGCAGTCTCATCCAGGAATCGCGTGTTCGGCGTGTGGCCCACCGCGTAGAACACGCCGCCAACATCGACGGTCTCCCGCTCGACGTCGCCCCCGGACTCGGCCTTCTCCGTGGGGTAGCCATCGGGGTGGGAGACGAGCGTGGCACCGGTGACGCCCTTCTCCTGGGAGCCGTGGATGGCTTCGAGTCCCGTGTTCCACCGGAACTGGACGTCGTCGTGGTCGCGAGCACGGTCGGCCATGATCTCGGACGCACGCAGTTCCTCGCGGCGGTGGACGACCGTCACGGAATCGGCGAACTTCGTGAGGAACAACGCCTCTTCCATGGCGCTGTCGCCGCCACCAATGACGAGCACGTCGTCGCCGCGGTGGAACGCGCCGTCACAGGTCGCACACGTCGAGAGTCCATACCCCATGAGCTCGTCCTCGTTCTCCGCGCCGACCCAGCGTGCACTCGCGCCGGTCGCGACGATCAGGGCTCGCGTGTGAATCGTGTCACCGGTCGACAGCGACAGCTCGAACGGCCGGCCGTCGAGGGCCGCGTCCTCGATGCGACCGTGTTCGAACTGTGCGCCGAACTGCTCGGCCTGCTCTTTGCCACGCTGGACAAGTTCCATGCCACCGACACCCTCAGGAAATCCGAGGTAGTTCTCGACGTCGGTCGTCAGCGTGAGCTGGCCGCCCGGCTCGTCGCCCTCAAGGACGAGGGGGTCGAGGTCGGCGCGGGCCGCGTAGACCGCTGCCGAGAGGCCGGCGATTCCCGAGCCGGCGATGACGAGGTCGTGTACGTCCGTACTCATCTAGTTCGTGTAGGAGTCGACGAGCGTTCGGAGCTGGTCTTCGCCCTGGAGGCCGACGATCTCCTCGACCTGCTCGCCGTCGGCGAACAGGACGAGCGTCGGGACGCCACGGACGCCGTAGGCGCTCGCGAGTTGCTGGTTCGCGTCGACGTCGACCTTCGCGACCGTCGCGTCGGTCTCGGCGGCAATGGTCTCGACGATTGGTTCGAGCATCTGGCAGGGGCCACACCAGTCCGCGTAAAAGTCCGTCAGGACGACGTCGTGTTCGCTGACCACGGCATCGAGGTCGTCGGCGCTATCGACGTGGATCGGTTCGTTCGCAGGAGCGCTGCCTGCGTCGGTTGCAGTATTGGTTGCCATCACCTGCCCCTACGGACTGCCGACCATTAAGTCTTGCTCTATTTCCACAATACTCCACACAATTCAAAGAGCAGTCTGGGGCCACGAAGCAAGCAAGGCATAGAAACCAGCGTAACACCCACGTAAGCGCTAGAACCCGTCCTGCCGGGACTCACACTCGCCCCCACAATTGTAGAGATAGTGAACGTGTGGGGCGGACAATCCATCGCACTTCGACGTCAGTTCCACTCCGATTCGAGCGTGTCGAGCAATCCGTCGACCTCCTCCCGAGTGTTGACTGCATGGACGGATACCCGGATCGCGTTCGGGCTCGGGAGCGAGCGCACGACGAATCCCGCTGTCGCCAGTCGTTCGACCGTCGATTCGGGATCGTCGACGTCGATCGTGATGAGGCCCGACTCGGGCGGATTGGGACTGTAGAGCTGACCGTCCGGGATGCCGTCCACGAGCTGTCCGGCCAGGGTCTGGATTCGCTCCGCGATGCGATCGATTCCGATCTCGTCGATCGCATCGATCGCCTCGGCTAGGGCGACGTGGGGGGCGGGGTTCGACGAGCCGACCTCGAACCGTCGAGCACCGACCGCGAACTCGTAGGGGTCCGCCGTGGGTGTCTCAACGCTCCGGTAGCCGACCGTGTTGGGTGTGAGCGATTCAGCGACGTCGCCGTCGACGTAGAGGAAGCCACCGCCCCAGAGTCCCAAGAGCCACTTGTGGCCGGCTGCTGCGACCGCGTCAGCACCCCATTCGTCGACGTCCATCGGGAGCTGTCCCGGCACTTGCACGGCGTCGACGAGCGCGAACGCACCCGCCTCGTGGGCGATGTCGACGAGGTCGCTGACGGGCAACTGGGTGCCATGTGTCCACGTCACCGCACTGAAGCACGCAAGTCGTGCATCCTCAACGGCTTCGGCGAAGACGTCGAGATCGATTCGACCGTTTTTGGTCTCGACTACTCGAACGTCGACGCCCTGCTGTTCCAAGCGTTGCCACGGAAGCGTTCCGGCTGGGTGCTCGAGGTCGGTTCGAACGACGGTGTCGCCGGGCTCCCAGTCGATGGCGTTCGCGATAGCGTTAATGCCCGCAGTCGTGCTCTCCGTGAGTGCGATTTCGTCGTCGCCCGCACCGACGAAGGTGGCGACACGCTCCCGTACGCGGTCGTATTCGTCGAATGCCACCTCGTAGGGGTCGTTTCGAGTATTCGTCTCGTACTCGTGTGACCGCACGAACTCGTCAGCAGCTTCGACGACGTACCGCGGGCTCGGCCCGTGGGCGCCGAAGTTCAGATAGACGTCCTCGTGCAGGGCGGGCGTATCGGCGCGAAGTTCTCTGGGGTTCATCTCGTTGTCGGTGAATTAGTCCCGATACCGGGCGATCAGGTCGCGGAGTGCCTGTTCGTTCTGGCCACCGCGAAGCTGTTTCACCGGTTGTCCGTCGGCGAACAGGACGAACGTGGGCGTGCTCTGGGCACCGAACTCGATCGCCGTTTCGAGGTTTGATTCGATGTCGATCGTCAGAACCGTCGCGTCGGTGTCTTCCGCGAGTGTTTCGAGAACCGGCTTCATCCGCTTGCAGGTCCCACACCACTCCGTGTAGAACTCCACGAGAGTGACGCCGCTGTCCTCGACGGCAGTCTCAAGGTCGCCATCGTCGAGTGAACCCACGCTGTCCGTCTTCGCTGTTTGTGTTGCCATTAACAGACTCTATGTACTAGATCGTTAATAGTCTTGGGCTTACTATACAATATAGGCTGGGTATGTCTTTCGTCTCAGAGCTATTGAATGAGAGTAAAGCGATTCGGGGGCCATCCGTGGATGCCACGAGCACACAATTGTCGGGTTAGATAGCCTCGTTATTCGAATTAGACATCACCGAACGTAATATCAGCACCATCCCAAATGAGACGAGTACTGCCTGTATGAGGGCCGCTGAGAACAGCGACGTTCCCAACACACTGTAGACGAGGCCTTCACAGATAGCTCCGATTCCTATGAATACGAAGCCGACAGAAACGTAGAGCATCGGATGGCTCTCACTCCGCTTGTATGCGTAGAAGGCGAGGTACGCGACCAGAAGGCTGAGAAACAGCGTAATCAGCTTGACGACGACGATTGACGGGCTGATCATGTGCTCTCCCGGAAGTTCTCCCAAAGCGAAGCGAAATTATCGGCGAGTTCATCACGTGTTTCGACGGAGAGTTCGAACTCACCGTCGGCGATTGAAACGTGGAACGCCTCGACCGTCGTCTCGAACAGCTGTTTGTGCTCTCCACCGGAGCCGATCGTCGAATGGACGGCAATGAGATCATGGCTCCGTAATGTGGAGATGCGACGGTAAATGGTCGCCAGCGACGCGTCACAGACCTCGCTAAGATCCTTTGCCGTTCGTGGCTCCTCCTCAGCTGCAAGTAGAATCGTGCGTGAGTAGTCGTCCGCAAAGACTTCAAGGAGGGACGCAGACGGGTTGCCCTCACGACTCTCCATATCTCCGCATTGTGAGGACGGCGTAAAGATTCGGTGGTTTCCCCGATTCTGGTTCGTAGGCTGAGATTTCCCCGTTCAGAGAGTCGTATTGTCGTACGAGGCTTTTTGCGAATAGTGCAAACAGACAGCGTCCTTTACAGCCCAGCAACTCGAGCGATAGTACTGATGAGACGGTTTCAGAGACGGCATCTCAAAGCGGCGGCTATCAGCGTCGGGTCGTTTGTACTGTTCGGGGTCGTCACTGGATTGATTCCCAATCCGGTCTACGTTCGGATGGTTCCCCGAACGCTGTTGGATTATCTCTTTCTCGCTCTCACTGCTGGATTCCTGGGCTTCTACGTGTTACAGCGAACAACGGAGCAGCGTGGCGACGAAAAGACTGCAACTGCGGGTGCTGTTCTCGGATTTCTAGCGTTTGGATGCCCGATCTGCAACGCGTTTTTGCTTGCCCTGTTTAGCAGTTCCGCGCTAATGACGTACTTCGACCCGCTCCGGCCGCTTCTGGGAGTTGTGAGTGTTGCGCTCTTCGCCGGGCTTCTGTACGTTCGCTCGCAACGTCCGTGTGAGTCCTGTGAGGTAGAACCGAAGCAGACGACCACACATCAGTAGACCAGTCAAATGACAGATATTCAAACAGAACCAACCGACGAGACGGGTTCACGGCGCCGCTGGTCACTGCTCGGACTCGGTGGCGCACTGAGTCTCTGTTGTCTCTTTGCCGCTCCGGCCGCGACAGGCGCTGCCGGAGCTACCGCTGCTGGTGGTGCAACGGCGGCCCTCGGAGGCGGACTCATCCGAATACTAGTGGCGGCACTAACAGTTGGGGTTCTCGGCTTTGTATACCGATTTCGGTCAGACTCCAAATCCTGCGAAACGTGAGTCCTCTAGACGAGGATGAGTCACTACTGTCCGGTCTATCCGAACATCGCTCCGCCAGGGAGATACCCGAACGACCGGAGCGAATACCACGTCACGTAGACGCCGATCACGACGAAGGCCAGACTGCCAGCGTAGCGAGCGGACTGTCCGTATTTGCCAAGCGAGAGTGAACTCCCCGTAACGCGTGCGACCACACTGACACCGAGAACGAGTGTCCCCATACCCGCTCCGAATGAGCCAAACACGGCAAGTCCCTGCACGAGCCCTTCCGTCGTGAATGACGTGAGAATCATCCCCAGAAAGACCGGCAGATTACACGCTAAACTCCCAACTCCGTACACGATACCGAACACAAAGAAGGCAGGAATCGTGGCTGAACCTCGCTCAGGGAGGCGGATCGACTGCAGCGGAGACAGATTGTAGAAGTACATGATACCGATACCGATCAAGAGCGGCCCAACGAGGAGTTCCATCGACACGAGATACGGTTCGATCCACTGGCCGAGGAGAAGCACGACACCGCCAATAAGCAGATAGACGGTGACTACGCCGGCCGTCACGAACCCGCCGACGCGAAGTCCATCGACCACTGCACGTCGACCGAGTCCCAAGAGCATGAGGAGTGTGCCGACGACGACAACGGCGACTGGGGGATAGTAACTCCCTGTTCCGAGTTTCGCGAGTGGGACGATCAGCTCATAACCGGGGAGCAAAACCCGAATACCGGCAACCGCCATGTAGAAGAGCGGGATCGCCCCGGCGAGAAACACCAGAATGCCATTAACTAGGAGGGCCGTCCGGACAGGGTCAGACGCATCCGATTGGTCTGCTTGTATTTTATCTTCGTCTTGTGTATAAAAATACGAGAGGTACGCAGGGAGGAGCCCAACACTACAGGGGGCAAAGAACATCAAGACACCCGCAGCGTATGCCGCCACAAGTATCGATGATGAAGCAAACAACGCCATCGGTCACTCACCCTCGGTAACCAAGTCGATCGTACAGTAGCGTGGGTCGCCAGCACGAGCGAGGTACCCAATCAGAAGCGCGAGGCCCCCAACACGGAGCAGGTTCCCGTGAAACGGCATCGCTGCTAATGCACCAGCGAACCCTATGAGGCCGAGAACACCCGCGCCACAGCTCGCACAGCCGGATGCGAGCAGACCGGGAATCGCGCTCGACAACCCTCTGGATCCTAAGAGTCCGACCTGAGCTACTCGACCAGCTACGTTCGTGACCGCGACGCCAGTTAAGATTGCATACCCAACAATCAGCCCGAGGCCGATGGCTCCAATTGTCGCGTACGTGTTCGCAGTGAGCGCCACGAGTGCAGTATCGAGATACCCGAGGTCGGCACCGAGCATCTGCATCGAGTACTCCGGGAATGAACTCAAAATTAGAAGGACGTAGGTTGCGACGGAGACCCCGACAAACAGGAGTCCCCGTATTGTAGACGTCAGCGGATAGGCCAGTGCTGCCAGAAGCTGTTCGGTGTGGTGTTCGAGACGCAGGGCGATCATGCGTTCTGCACCCGTGTGATTGCTTTGTCGAATCGGTCGTATGGCTGTGCCCCGACGAGTTTGCCAGCGGCATCTACATCGCGATTGTAGAGAATGAACGCAGGCGTCCCACGGATCCCGAACTGTGCCGCCCGGCTCATATCCTTGTTAATCGACGCCTCAATCTCGCTTCGGTGGGTCTGCATACACGAATCGACAGCACTTGCATCGACACCGTCGACGCCTCGAGTGATCTCCAGGAGATTCGCTTTCGACGCCCATCCCGAGTTCTTTGAGCCCTGCTTGTCAAAGAGCGTCGAATGCCACCGCCAATACGCCTGGGGGGTGTCCTCTCTCACCTGCCGCCAGACACAGCGATCCATCACCGCCGCGGTCATCGACGTTTTGCCCATGTAGGGAAACTCGATGAAGACGACCCGAACGGTGCCCGATTGGACGTGGTTCCGGATTATCTTCGGAAGCGTATTCTGCTCGAAGCGACGGCAGAAGGGGCACTGGTAGTCACTCCAGTAGTACATATCGATAGGGGCGTCTAATAGCCCCATTATCGGATGGCCCTGCAGGTCAATTTCAAACCCGGTCGTGTTGGAACTGGTGTGGAACGGGGCCGCAGTCGGAACTTTCGAATCCTGGCTTGCGTCTAGCGTCGAAGCTCCGTAGACGATGCTACCACCTGCGAGGATCGTTCCGACACCGCCAAAAACCGCACGCCGTCGTGTGATCGAAGATGGAATATCCATACCCGGATTGCGCCCTCGATATATATGGTTGAAATGGCGATTCACAGAGTCTGCAAAAATGCGCAGAGTGCGGATAGTGGGCAGCACGCTACAAGGGATTGCAATTAGAAGAAGTCCACTCGGTTTTGAAGAACACCAGTTGGAGTCTCCCCATCGAAGTAGTCAGTACAATGTATCTATGGGCGGCTACTGATCTATCTGGAACTGCCACGCAGTCGGAAGCTGTGCGTAGACGACCGCGTTGTCGACGAGCACGTCGACAGGGACGTACTCGTCGGGCGCATGGACGGTGTCGGTTCCGAGCGCGAACTCGACAGTCGACACCCCCGCGTTTCGGAGGGTTTTGGCGTCCCCGCCGCCCGTGGCACTCCGCCGGAAGACACGCTCGCCAGTGACGTCCGCCGCCGTCGACGCGACAGCTTCGACGAGCGGACTGCCGGGTGCCTCGGCGGTCCCGACGCTCCACGAGACGTCGGCTATCGTGATGCCCTCGCAGTCGGCGACACACTCCCGAATCCCCGCGAGCACGTCGGGCGTGTGGACACCCGCTGTCAACCGCACGTCGATCTTGGCGTGAGCGGACTGTGGGACGCTGTTTATCGCGTCGCCCCCCTCGAGGATGCCGAGATTGATTGAGGGATACTGGAACAGATCGCGAGCGACGTCTTCGCCCATCGACGGGCTGTAGTATTCGATGGACTCTTCGACGATCGGCTCCACGTCAGGGTCGATTTCGAGTCGCTGAGTGCCGAACCGTTCGCGCACTGTCTCCACGGCATTGTAGAGTCGGTCAATTGCGTTGACGCCGAGTACTGGCCGGGAGCCGTGGGCGCCCTCGCCGCTGGCTTCGAGCGTCAGCCAGATACTGCCCCGGTCTGCGACCGTGACGGAGTGCCGGCCCTCCTCACAGGTCGGCTCCCCGATGACGCAGGCATCCGCGTTGAGATCTCCATTCTTCAGCAGCGCGGGCAGGCCCGCGTCGCCGCCCACTTCCTCGTCGCTCACGAACGCAAACAGGAGGTCGACAGGTGGCTCAGTGTCGGTAGCTGCGAAGGATTGAATCGTGAACAGCATCGACGCCACAGCGCCCTTCATGTCGGTTGCGCCCCGGCCGTAGACGCGGTCGTCCACACGTTCGCCCAGGGGGTCGTGCGCCCACGCCTCGTCGTCGAACGGAACGGTATCGAGGTGGCCGTTATATAGTAGCGTGCGGTCCGACTCACCGGGAACCCGAACGAGTAAGTTCGGCTTCGCCGGATCGACCGCGAACCGCTCGACGTCGACGGGAAGCGGGTCGAGGAACGCCTCGATCTCGGCAACGATTTCGCGCGTATCGCCGGGTGGGTTGGACGTATCGATTGCGAGGAGATCCAGTCCGAGCGCGACCAGTTCCTCGCGGTGGGTATGCACGTACTCGGGGAGAATCCCCTCATTCATCGCTCTGAAATCGCGTCTTCGACCGTTTGGATGACTTCGTACGGGTCGTGCTCCGCATCGTTTCGAAGGGCGACAACGAGACCCGTGGTCTCCGTGACCGGAACCACGACTGTAACCACATCCTCGTAGACGCGAGTAGTCGCGCGTAACGACTGTCCGTGGTGGTCTTCGTACGCTCGAATACCGATGCTCTCCAGCTGAACGTTCTCCAGAATCGCGGTGACGTCCGCCGTCGTGTACTGGGCGGACCCATCGCTCTCCCGATACGGGACGCTGTACTCGCCGTTCTCGTAGGCAGCGATGCCGACCAGTGACTCACCGACGGTGTCGGTCAACGGCGATTCAAGTTTTCGCGCAACGTCGGAGATCGACTGGTTATTGGCGGTCTGCTGGTCTGATGACGAGTGGTTGTTGGCCATTGTGGGGTGGTTATGTATGGTTCTCGATAACGGTGCGAAGCCGTGATTCGTCTTGCATTCCGATCAGCCGCTCGACCAGCTGCTCGTCCGCGAACAGGACGAGCGTGGGAACGCTTCGAACGCCGTACTCGGCGGCGAGCTGTTGGTTCGCGTCAATATCGACCTTTGCGACCGTCGCGTCGGTCTCAGCGGCGATCGTTTCGACGACCGGTTCGAGCATCTGGCACGGCCCACACCAGTCGGCGTAGAAGTCCACGAGCACGACGTCGTGCTCGTCGACAGTTTCAGTCAGCGCGGTCTGTCCGTTGATCTGGATCGGCGTCATTGGAGTCTGCATGGTGGCCTCGGTCCTCTGCGCTGACTCGGCTCTGTCACGAAGCTCCTCCAGTTTCCGCTGTCGAATCTCCTCTAAATTCTCCGCCATGCTGTGGTTCTTCGATGCGCGACGATTTAGTTGTTTTGCACGAATTACACAATACTGTGCTGGCGAACGGGTTCGACGTGATGCCTCGGGAAGTCAGTGAGCGAGCTGTACCTAGTCACTCCGGAGCGGGCGGTTCGTGCGTCCCGAAGTCGGGATGGGTTTCCTGCATCCAGACGTACACGATCGCTCCTGAGACGAACATCAACAGGGCAATTACGTAGAACGCGGCCTCGATGCTCAGCAACTCCATCGAGAGGCCGATGAGGATGGCGCCGACGCCGTAGCCGGTGTCCCGCCACATCCGGTAGACGCCCATGCCGGTCGCACGCCACGTCGGGTGCGCGGCGTCTCCAGGCACTGTCATCAGGTTCGGGTAGAGCAACGCCATCCCGAGCCCCGACACCCCGGAGAGTACAACCCATGGGAGGTAGCCGTCGACGAGGACCATTCCGAGGACGCCCGCGCCGGCGAGGAACATCCCGACGAGGACCGGTGGTCGGCGTCCGATGCGGTCGGCGAGGCCGCCGGTCGCGATCTGGAGGAAGTACATCGCGCTGTGGACGGCGACGACGAATCCGACCGCCGCGATGCCGAGCCCCTGACTGGTGAGATACAGCGGGACGGCGAGCCAGAACAGCGTGTCGACGAACTTCTCGATGTGTCCCGCCTGGGCAGCGGCGAACAGCGTCTTGTCGCCGTAGGTCGCGCGCTTCAGCACCTCGACGAACGGCAGGTTCGCGTCGTGATGGTCGTCGTCCTCAACCTCCAACTCCGCGAGGTGGACCGTCTCCTTGATCAGGAAGATCGAGATGAGGAACGCCAGCACGACGACAGCAGCGAGGAAGTAGAACGGCTCCGGTCGAAGGCTCGTCTGGGCGGCGATGACACCCGTCACCCAGGCGCCGACGGCGACGCCGGTGTACCCGAACGCTTCGTCGATACCGACTGCGAGGCCGCGCTGGTCGGGGCCCGCGATGTCGATTTTGGCGTTAATTGCCATGCTCCAGGTCAACGCTTGGTTGATCCCCAGTAAGACGTTCCCGACAGTGATCCACGCCCAGCTCGGGGCGTAGATGAGGATGATGGGCAGCGGGAGTGCGGTCGCCCAGCCGAGGACGAGTACGGGCTTGCGGCCGTACTCGCCGCCCCATTTGCCGGCGTAGAGGTTCAGGAGGCCCTTGACAAAGCCGAATGAGACGACGAACGAGCCGATGACGAGCAGGGACTCGACGCCGAGGACGTCACGGCCCAGTACCGGGACGACGGCCCGTTCGGACCCAATAGTCAGCCCCGTGGCGAACACCAACAGGACGTGGAGTGAGAACTGCCCGAGGTGCTCACGGATACCCTGTTTGAGGTCAGTTTCCGTACTCATGGATTACTCGGCGGCGCAGTTGTTGGGGCCCAGTTCCAGCTCGGCCAGCTCGTCGGCTGGAACCGACTCTTGTCCCACGTTCGTCCGCTTGACACGTTCGAAGTTCGGCGGATGGTCCGGAATGTCCGCTGCGAGTTCCTCGACGAATTCCTCCCGGTCGCGGCCCAGATCGTCGTTTTGGTCTTTGACTTCAGCAAGGGTCGCAGCGACTGGCGGTTCAGGGGACCCAAGGTCGTGGGCCGGCAGGACGAGCGCGTCGTCCGGTCGATCGAGCAATCGCTGAAGACTCTCGTAGAGTGTTGCCGCGTTCCGTTCGACATCGGAATCCTCGATGCCTGCTTCGACGCCAAGTTCGACGCGTCCCACACTCTCGTGGAAGAGTGTGTCGCCCGTGAGCAACGCCGCCCCCTCGATGTCGAATGAGACGCTTCCCTCACTGTGGCCTGGCGTGTGAATGACCTCGACGTCGGTCTGTCCGACCGGGACGGCCTGGCCGTCTTCGAGGGGTGTCGCGTCAAGCGCGAGCGCGTCTTTCGGGTGAAGGTAGTAGGATGTATCGTGTCGGTCGGCGAGCTCTGCGGCTCCGGAGACGTGGTCGGCGTGGGCGTGCGTGTCGAAGACGCCGACGAGGGTGGCATCGTACTCGTCGAGGATCAGTTCGTACTCGTCGAGATAGTGCGACGGGTCGAAGACGGCGGCCTCCCCGTCCGAGACGAGAGCGTGTGAAAGACAGCCCTTTCCCGGACGCGCGACCTGAACGAGCGTGCTATCGAGGTCGGCTGGTACTTCTGCGTGCCGATGGATGCGGCTCCATCCATTCATTCCGTCGGTAAGCGTTACTGCGTCGTAGCCCAGTTCGTTGAGGACCTCTGTTGCAGTCTGGGAGACGACGCCTGCGGCACAGACCGTGACAATCCGCTTCTCACGGGGAAGGTCGGAGAGGGCGTCTTTGGCCTGTTCGGGGTCTTCAGTGAGTTCGTCGTAGACATCGACGTTGACACTCCCAGGGATATGCCAGTCCTCGAAGTCTGCTTCGTGGCGGATATCGACGACGAGCAGATCTTCGTCGCCGTCGTGTACCAGTTCGCTAAATTCGTTCGGCGGTAGTTCCTCCATCTGTGTTTCCGTGTAGTCGGGAGACCGGCAACAGGCTACTGCCGGACATGACCGGCACTGTTAATTTTGACGAGGTCAAATGTGTTCGTATGAGTCTGTACGAGGCGTCGATCCGGGTCAAACACGAGTGTCCGTACCGGTCGATCTCGGAACGCTACCCGGACTTAACGATACGCGAGTGGCCGCTGAGCGACTGCCAAGTTCTCGAAATCACATCCGAGGAGACGCCCACCGACGAGTTACTCGAGGAGATCGATCAGCTCGGCACCGTGCTGCACGAGTCAGCGGACGAGGACGGGTATCACGTCGTTACGCAGTCCTGTCTCTGCTCGCTCGACGAATCGATTATCGACCGATTCGAGAAACATAATTGCCTGTATCAGTCCCCGACGATCTACCGACAGGGCTGGGAGCACTACACAGTGATTGCGTTTGATGGAGAAGACATCCGGGCGCTGCTCGATGACTTGCGCTCTGATAGAGAGATCGAACTCCTCTCGAAAACCTCGATTTCAGAGAAACAGGTTCCGCACAGTATGTTGGCCCCGGTCGACCAGCTCTTCGAAAACCTCACAGACCGGCAGGTGGCAGCCCTCCAGTTAGCGCTCGAAACGGGCTACTACGAACAGCCACGGAAGACGTCGCTGCGTGACCTCGCCGAGCAGACGTCCGTCGCTCGCTCGACGTACGAAGAACACCTTCGAAAGGCGGAGAACAAACTCCTCACGAACGCGGGTCAGTTCCTCCGGTTAGTCACTGCGACGACGACATCGAACCCGCTACAGGTCGAAACAACCCCGCAGGAAGAACAGGCCGCCGACTAACCCGGCCGAGGAGTTGAGATGGTAGGTTTCAGGTTTTCGTTTCCTTAGTTCGCGGCGCAGTTGTTGGGGCCGAGTTCGAGCGTCTCGACGTCGCCACTGGGCTGTTCTTTGCCCCAGTTAATCTGCTTGATCTCGTTGTAGTTCGCGGGCTCCTCGGCGAGACTCTCAACGATGGTCTCGACGAACGTCTCCTCGTCGCCGTCCTCGACGTAGCTCAGCAGTTCGTTCGTCGTCTCCGCCTGCAGGTCGCCGAGCGCCGTCGCAAGCGGTCGAACCTGCTCGTCACTGAAGTGGCCGGGGAGGACGAACGTCTCGTCTGAGAGATCGGTTAGCGTGGTGAGGCTGTCGAATAGCCGGCTGGACGCCTCGCGAACGGCCTCCTCGGAGCCATCCTCGAGGTCGGGTCGACCGACGCTCCGCAGGAACAGCGTGTCCCCGGAGAGGAGCGCGTCGTCGAACCGGAACGAGACGCTGCCGGGCGTGTGACCGGGGGTGTGCAGCACATCGAGGGCTCGGTCGCCGACGGCAATGGTGTCTCCGTCCTTGATTTCGGTGACGTCGTCGAGTTCGCCCGCATCCTCGGAGTGGAGATAGTAGGGCACGTCGAGTTCGCCGGCGAGACGGCGGGCGCCGGAGACGTGGTCGGCGTGCGCGTGCGTGTCAGCGACCCCGATGATGTCGAGGTCGTTGTCGTCCGCGACGTTCAGGTACTGGTCGATGTACTGGGTCGGGTCGACGACGACGGCTTTGTCGCCGTCGTGTGCGAGGTAGGACACACAGCCCGTCCCGGGGCGAACGATCTGGGTGATGCCGTCGGCGCTATCCACGTCGTATTCGCGGTGGACGCGTCCCCAGGCGTTCATGCCGTCGGGGATGGATTTGGCGTCGAACCCGTGTTCGCGGAGGAAGTCGGCAGCGCGGGCGGACGTGACGCCCGCGACGCAGACGACAGCGATTTCTTCATCTTCGGGGAGGTCGTCGAGATTGTCTTCCAGTCCCGAATAGTCGTACTGGAGGAGTTCGTCGTAGATGGGAACGTTCGTGCTTCCCGGGATCTGCCACTCCTCGTAGTCGTCCTCGTTGCGGACGTCGAGGACGAATAGGTCCTCGGCGTCGTCCTCAGCGATGCGGCGTGCGACTTCGGACGCCTCGATATCAGTATTGCTCATTACAGCCAATACTACACAGTCGGGCGGATATAAATGTGTTGGGAGCGGGTTATTGGAGGGTTCGCCTATTCCTACGACAATGCCGGTATATCGCCCCAAAATATAATTAGTGGCTTGAAACGGACCGGCTGTGACTGATGTCTGGGTCGCCAACTATTTCATAATTCGCCCACAACTGCCTAGGTATGGGTCATCACACATTCGATGCTGCCAAAGCGACGAAACTCGAGGGTGCGGCGACACGGTATCGGTATCTCTCTCGAGAGGAGCTTCTCTGGGCCCTTGATCCGAATGAATCCGAGACCGTCGCTGATTTGGGTAGCGGAACCGGCTTCTACACAGATACAATCGCGCCGCACGTTGGTCAGGTCTATGCAATTGATATCCAAGAGGCGATGCACGAGTACTACCGCGACAAGGGTGTTCCGGAGAACACCGAGCTCGTGACGTCTGGTGTGGATAGTCTCCCGTTCGAGACCGGCAAAATAGATACAGCCGTCTCGACGATGACGTATCACGAGTTCGCGAGTGCACAGGCCCGCACCGAACTCGCACGCGTTCTCGCTCCCGGCGGTCGCCTCGTCATTGGCGACTGGTCAGCGGACGGCGCCGGCGAAGACGGCCCGCCGTTGGAAGAACGCTTCACTGCCGGTGAAGTGACGTCAGCACTTCGCGACGCCGGCTTCGAAATCGACTTCCAGGCGACCCGACCGGAGACCTTCCTGGTCGTGGGTTGTCTCCAATGAGTGGAATTGGCCCGTCGCGACTTGACGACCGGCGATCCGACGACGATGTTTTCGTTCTCGACATTCGTCCCGAACAGGAGTACCGGGAGAACCACATTTCGGGCAGCACCAACGCACCGGTGTACCACGACCTGCAACAAGGCCGTCTCGAAGCGCTCGACTCCCATCTGGACGCGATTCCAGACGACACGGAAGTCGTCACAGTGTGTAAGGCGGGTATCGTCGCTCGGAAAGCGACCGAGTACCTCGAAGACGCGGGCTACACAGCCACGACGCTTACCGGCGGATTTACTGGATGGCGACAGTACGAGCGAAATACAGTGCTGTATCGGATTGCCTCCTTTCTACGAAAAATTGTCCGATAGCCGGGAGAGTGAGACGCTCCAATGACGAGGTCGGTTTGCACGCCGTCACGGACTGTCACCGATTTAGGGCGATACTCTAGCTGAGGAACGCTGTGTTAACTCTCAGCGGGTGCTGCGGGTTGCGATTCGTTTTCGTACTTCTCTTCGAACTCGCTAATGAGCTGGCCCATTTTCGCGTACCAGTCGTTGAGCGTCCGCTGCATCTCGTTGGTGATCTCGTCGGCGTCACGCGGATGGTAGACGTGGTAGTAGCCACCCTGCTCGTAGTTCACCTGTTCCTTCTGGATGAAGCCCGCCTGGAGCAGCCGCTGGACGCTCCGGTACGCGGTCGACCGTTCACGGTCGACCTGTTCTGCGATTTCGTCGACGGTGAGTGGTTCCTGGCGGTCCTGAAGCAGCTGGAAGATGTCCTTGTCGATCGTCTTGAGGTCGTGGAAACACTCCAGCAGTCCCTCACACTGCATGTCCCGCCGGAGCATCTCACTCATTGATTCAGCCATTACTAACGGAGTGTAGGTGTTAGAGCCTCAAAAGTGTTTGCATAGTCGGCACAATACTGTACCGACCTACGACGTGGTGAGCCGGCACCACGTCCCGGTCCGGTCGTTCCGGAGCCGGCAGACGGCGGCGAGGACGACGGCGCCACTGACGAGCAGCGCCGCGCCGAAGATGAGCACCGTGCTCAACGTGTTGAGCAGGTCGATCCCGTAGACCGTCCCGAGTTTGTTCGACGCGACGGCGAGACTCCCCGCGAGCAGCATAGCCGCGAAGTAGCCCTTGATCTCGTCCTCGTCGACGAGGTTCGTCGCACCCGCCCCGACGCGAGCCCCGAGCGCGCTCCCGACGAGCAGGAACGCGACGACGGGCAGCGCGACCGAGCCCGACTGGGCATAGGTGAACGCACCGAACGCGCCAGAGATCGTGATCTGGAGGATGTCAGTTCCTACGGCGATTGCAGCAGGAACCCCGAGCCCGTACATCATCGCCGGCATGAGGAGGAACCCGCCGCCGACGCCGAGGAAGCCCGAGAGGACGCCGATGACGAGCCCCACGGCGAAGATAATCGTCCCCGAGACGCGGACGCCGCCGCGTAACGTCACCATCGGCGGGATGTGAATCGATTGGACGCGGTCCGCGAGGTCGCTACTCGTCTCGGTATCGTCGTCGTCGGACCACGCGTCCCGGAGCGTGAGCAGCCCCACAGCGGCGAGCAGGCCGACGTACGCGACGTTGATGATGAGGTCGGCCATCCCGGTGGCTTCGAGGAAGAACACAACGCTCTTCCCGCCCTCGATACCGAGGGTCATCGCGACGGTCATGATCGCTGCGAGTTTGTAGTCAACCTGGCCGTGGTCGCGGTGGCGGAGCGCGCCGATGACGCTCGTGCCGAACACGAACGCGAGTCCGCTTCCGACGGCGACTGTCGATGGATAGCCCATCACGAGTAGTGCAGGTGTGACGAGGAACGACCCGCCCATCCCGAAGAACCCGAACAGGGTGCCGATGAGTAGGCCGAATCCGACGAATACCGCGACCATGGTAAGGCTCAGACCGAGGATCGCCACGGTTAGTCACCTCCGAGGGCGTCGATGACAGTCGTTCCGACCGTATTACTGAGTGCGCCGTACGCCAGGTACAGCGCGAAGGCTTCCGCGAGGACGACCCCGACGGTGGCGACAGCCTGCGCGGAACCACTCAAGTTCTCGAGTCCGAACATCTTACACGACCCTCATAGTGTTGTTCGTTAATTCGGTTTCTACACAATACTGTTGCCGAACGTTGATGACTGTATGTTCTGATGACATTGTTAGTTCGTCTCCTCGCTGCCCGTCAGCGAGCGGACGTATCCCTGTGCGTACGCGCCGAGGAACATCCCGCCGATGGCCCAGAGGATCGGATAGTTCCCGACGCCGAAGCTCGCGTAGGCGGCGCCAGGACAGATTCCTGAGAGCCCCCAGCCGACGCCGAAGATCACGCCCCCGACGACGACGTTGCGGTCGAACTCCTTCACGCGGCGCGTGTACTCGCTCGCTGTGAGCGGCGCACGATCGAGGTAGCGCGTTGCGACGGCGAACGTGATGCCGGTGACGACGGCGGCCCCGCCCATCACGAAGACGAGTCCGAAGTCGTCGAACTGGAGGAAGTCCAGCACGACCTCGGGACGCGCCATGCCGCTGACGGCGAGGCCGAGGCCGAATATCAGCCCCCCGACGTAGATGACGGGAAGGAACCATGGGCTTCGCGTCTCGTCGCTCATGGTGTCACCCCCAGTGCTTGGACGAGTTGCGCGGTTCCGATGGCGAATGCCATGAATGTCGCGACGTTCACGAGCGACGTGTTCGAGAGGGAGCCGACGCCACAGACGCCGTGGCCAGACGTACAGCCCTTTCCGAGGCGGGTGCCGATGCCGACGAGGACGCCGCCGCCGAGCAGCCGCCACCACTGGACGTCAGTCGTCCAGATCGTTGGATCGGGCGCGAGGACGAGCCCCCAGAGAGCTGCGCCACTGACGATACCGAGTGTGAACACGACCCGCCAGCCGCGCGACTGGATATACTTGAAGCGGTTGAACCGCTCGACGTCGGAGACGTACGACAGCGTGGATTCGAGGAACGTGCTCGCGCCCGCGATGATGCCCGTCGCGAGGTAGATGACTGCCGCGCCGAGGCCGACGAGGAGGCCGCCGACGAGGTACGGCAGTATCCCGCGGGGGAAGGGCGTCTCGAGCACGAGCGGTGCGAGAAGTGGCTCCATCGTTAGTTAGTCATCGCCTCTTCGCTCGCGGCGCAGTTGTTCGGGCCGAGCTCCAGCTCGAAGGCCTCCTCGTCGTCGGGAGACTGCTGGCCGAGGTTCGTCGCGATGATGTCCTCGTAGTTCGCCGGCTGCGGCGGCATGTCCGAAACGATGAACTCGACGAACTCGTCTTCGTCCATGGTGAGCGCATCCATCCGCTCGACCAGGTCGCCGAGTTCCGCGGTGTAGGTGCCGTCGTCGTTCGGCGTCGCCGCGTCGCTGAAGTGTGCCGGTGCGACGACCGTTTCGTCGGGGAGAGGAAGGATCTGTTCCTGGAGGCTCTCGTAGAGCGTGCGGGCCGCGTCCTTGGCCGCCTCGGGGTCTTCGAGGTCGGGGCGCGCGACGCTCTCGGTGAACAGGCCGTCCCCCGTGAACAGTACGTCGCCGACCTTGTACGCGGTCATCCCGGTCGTGTGGCCGGGCGTGGCGATGGTCTCGATTTCGACGTCGCCGACGGAGAGTGTGTCGCCGTCGGTGACTGTCTCGTAGGCCAGGTCGTAGTCGACACCGCGCTCGGCGGCGGCCGCGGGGAGGACGGCCGTTGCGTCCGTCTCCGTGGCGAGGTCGCGGACGCCCGAGATGTGGTCGGCGTGGATGTGCGTGTCGAGCGCGTACACGATGTCTGCGCCTAGGGCTCGCGCGTCCTGTTCGTACTCGTCGGTGAATGCACGGAGCGGGTCGACGACCGCCGCTTCGCCGTCCGAGGCGACGAGGTAGGCGAGACAGCCGCTGGAGGGACGGCGGTACTGGGCGACCGTGGCGTCGACGTCCACGTCGAGTTCCTGGTACTCGTAGATGCGCGCCCAGCCCTTCATGCCGCGTTCGAGGTGGTCGACGTCGTAGCCGGCGTCCTCGAGGTTGTCCGCGACGAGTTCGCTCGACCCGCCCTTCGCACAGAGCGCGGTGATCCGGCGGTCGTCGGGGAGCTGTTCGTGGAGGTCCTCCGGGATCTCGTCGAGCAGCTCGAAGTATGGGTAGTTGACGACGTCGACGTTCTCGCCGTCGATGTGCCATTCCTCGAAGTCGCTTTCGGAGCGTGCGTCGAGGATGAACACGTTCTCGCCGCTATCGATGCGTTGCTTCAGCTCTGCAGGCGTGGTTGATGCGACCGTTTCGTCCGATTCGGGATTTGCCGCGTCGGTCATCGTCAGTCCTCTCTATCTACTGCTCGCAAATAAGGCTTTGTATAGTAGTTCAACTATAGTACAACACTCCATTGGTCAAAAACCACTATTAGGGCTACTGAGACGAGTTATACTTGGACAGAAGGTAGTGTGTTGTGGACTAAGGGAATTACTATCGATATCCTTTTCTAACTCCACCCAATATTGGGGAGTGAAGTCACTACCATGACACAGTACGAAGCCACTGAAACTCTCGACGTGAAAGGCGAAAACTGTCCGATGCCCGTTGTCAAGACGAAGCAAAACATCGACCAACTCGCCGAAGGCGAGATCCTCGAGGTCCTCGCGACCGACCCGGGGAGCATGAGCGATCTCGGCGGCTGGGCGGACACGACCGACGGCGTCGAACTCGTCGACCAGCAGGAGGGCGACGACGTGTACACGCACTACGTGCGCAAGACGGAGTAAACCAATGGAGAAAATCGGAATCATCGTCGACAACGACAGCCCGAAGAGCCTCGCGATGGCGATGAACCTCGGCCACACGGCGCTTGCCTCCGACACCGAGGTTCTCGTCTACTTCACCTTCGATGGACTCACCCATCTCCTCGAAGGTGAGAACGACCTCTCGGAGATCGAGCCGCTACTCGAAGAGGGGATGCCAAACCCGTACGACCTCCTCGACGCGCTGGTGGCCGATGGTGGCGATCTCGTCACGACAGTCGCGTGCACGACGACCCTCGACATGCTCGAATGGGATCAGGACGCCATCGATGAGACTGTCACGACCAAGTTCGCGGGCGCGGCCACGTTCCTCGACGAAGTGGAGAACGCCGATCAGGTGTTCACGTTCTAACGATGAGTACGGAGACGCCACAATCACCAGATGAGGGGGCACCCTCTCGTGCGGAACTTGCCGCTCGCATTGACGAGTTAGAGACCGAACTCGCGGACGCGACAGAGGATGACAACGACCCGAAGATGTCGATTATCGCCACGAAGGGAACGTTAGACATGGCGTACCCGCCGCTCATCCTCGCGAGTACGGCAGCCGCGTTCGGCTACGAGGTGACCGTCTTCCACACGTTCTGGGGGCTCGACATCCTCCACGAGGAACGTTCGAAGAACTTACAGTTGAGTTCGGTCGGGAATCCCAACATGCCGGTCCCGAACGCCGTCGCGGCGCTGCCGGGCATGGACCGTGTGACGACGAAGATGATGGAGAAGAAAATCGACGACAACGACACCGCCACTATCGAGGAACTCATCGAGACGAGCCTCGACATGGGTGTCGAGTTTCAGGCGTGCCAGATGACCATCGATCTCATGGACTACGACGAGGACGACTTCTACGACGGCGTGACGACCGGTGTCGGCGCCGCCACCGCGATTCAGGATATGGCTGACGCTGACATCCAGCTCCTCATCTAATGCAAATCCGGCTCAACTGTTGGTGAACGTGGCTGGAACTCGTTTTTGGCCAGCTTCCGGTTGAGTCACCTGCCCGAGTACGGTCCGTCTCTGGTGAACCCCGGACACAATACCTAATAGCGAGGTGGCTAAATTGAGTAGTATGTCCTATACTCTGGACAAGCGTGTCGACGGTGAATTCGATATCGTCGTCGAACGGACGACGAATGCACTATCAGAGGAGGGGTTCGGGGTTCTCTGTGATATCGACGTCCAACAGACGCTCAAGAAGAAACTAGACGAAGACTTCCGCCAGTATCGGATTCTTGGCGCCTGCAATCCCCCGCTTGCGCAGCAGGCCCTCGAAGAAGAACTCCAGTTAGGGACGCTTCTGCCCTGTAACGTCGTCGTGTACGAGACAGACGATGGGGAAATCGGCGTGAGCGCAGTCGATCCTGAGGTTATGCTCTCCGTTGTCGACAATCCCGAGCTGGACTCGATCGCAGCAGAGGTCCGGGAGCGATTCGAACGCGTCCTCGACGAACTGCCGGACGCCTAATCGTACGACGGAAGAACAGCCACTATGCACACTTTTTGCTGGTCCCAATGACTGGATCTACCGCGAAGGATGTCGACCCAACTGACCCCGAGTATCGGGATGTCGGGGAAGGGTTACTAGACGAGGAGATGGGGCCCAGTTCCGCGATGGCGCACCTGTATCGCGGCGAAATCCATCGGATGAAGCTCTGGCGCGAGCGCCTCGACCGGACAACAAACTGGGCGGTCATCGTCATGGCCGCAATCATCACATGGGCGTTTTCAAGTCCGAACAACCCACATTACATCCTCCTCATCGGCGTGGCGACGCTCTCGGTCTTCCTCGTGATCGAGGCGCGCCGCTATCGTGGATACGAAATCTGGCGAACTCGGGTTCGGACTCTCCAGGAGAACGTCTGGGCGTACGGACTCGACCCATCAGCCGGCGTCGTGGACCCAGACTGGCGAGCAAAGCTCAGCGACGATTACCGTACGCCGACCATCAAAATCAGCGCCGAAGAGGCAATCGCGCACCGCCTCCGACGCGTGTACCTGCCACTATTTGGAATACTGCTTGCTGCGTGGCTCGTCCGTATTACAGCATTCTCTCCCGAACCGTGGGTGGAGAGTGCAGCAATCGGCATGATTTCGGGTGTCGTTATTCTTGTTACTGTTGGACTCTTCTACCTTACCGCCATTATCATCGGGTGTCGGCCGCGGACATGGCATGCGAAAGGCGAACTCCGAGCAGAGGATCTCCGGGAACAGCGACGCAAATGAGAGCGGTCGTTTCATCACTCGAACGACGAGTCGGAACTTCACGCCCGTGCCGTCGGGAATATTGCAAATCTCTAGAACGGCGAAACCATCGATGCCGAAGCTGTCGTGCTTATAGGCTGAGCAGGCGCAATACCACGGCGTTCAGGCCGTGGATACGCGCCGTCACTTCTGGTAACAGTCCACCGTTGAAACGCTACTCCCGAGTTTCACATGGTGACGTTTAACTGACAGGCCGACGTACTGTGGAGTAGGAATTGGTCGGAACGGAGCGGATTCCGACCCCTCCTGCGGAGGCGGCCTGTCCGCCCACAATAACGAGGCAGTATCCGGAACCAGTCTGGTGAACGGCTGGTTCCTACAATGAACCAGTGCAGTGCCGGACTGCTTGCAACCACGAAAAGTAACTCCGAGTCCGTCGAAGTCTACCGGACTCCCGCGAGGCATAAACAACTCTGGGAGTCCCGATATGACCGAGGATAGGAGTACCGGGGGCTTGGCACTCCCAGCACTCTCACCCGCTGTAGTCCACGAACCCCGCACGGATTCTCACCGTGTTGGGGTTCGGTGGGACTGCAAACCTGAAAGCTCCAACGCTCAGGATTCCTCCGCCTTCAGGCGGAGGAGGATGTCAATGCAAATAGCAGCGGTTGGAACTCCTGAAATCGATGTCACAGCAGCGCGAGCAAATCATGGATTTGATCGACCGTGGCGTGACAGTCAAGCAATGCAGCAATACGATCGAAGGCACCGATATCTCAGAAGACGATCTCATCGAAGGCGTCGAACTCGTGTCGTCTGGCGTTGGCGAGTTAACGCGCCTCCAGAACGAGGGATATGCGTATATCAAACCCTAACGCGCTAGAATAGTTTCGGAATCGTATTCCGGAAGATGTTGAGCGAGATGACGAACAGCAGGGTGATGACGAACCAGTTGAATTTCTGCTCGTCGACTTCGAGCCGCCGCAGATAGGTTCCGAGGAGAAGCCCCACAATCGTGATGACCGCAATCACGGACCCGAGCCAGAGCCGGTACGTAGTCATGAGATCTGTGAAAAGAGCCATCTGAAGAATGCGGACCGTGAAGATAATTCCCAAAACCATGGAGAGCCCGCCGATATAGCGCTCGGTGTCACGCTCGAACGTATGGAAATACGCCGGGAGTAGTGGGCCGAGGTTGGATGCTGCGAGCAGGAACCCCTCAAGAAAGCCAGCAGTACTGAGTGCGACTGGGTGGTGTGCTTCTTCGATTGTCACAAAGTTCTGAACGACTTGGAAAACGACGTATGCGAAGATGATTACGCCGATGAGGAACGGCACAATCGGTCCAGCGGTGTACTGTGCAAGGACGTAGACGCCAGTGATTGATCCCGCAATCGCCAGTAAGACGAGGATCCATTCTTGACGGACAAATGAGATTCCAGTCTTGGTCTCGCCAATCTGGAACATATTGATCATCCAGGGCGGGATTGCGAGAACGACCACCGCGAGCGTCGGGTCAATAACAGAGGCGAAGATAGGCGTCGTAATGAGTGCATATCCGAATCCGATCATCCCTTTTACGACACCTGCGACGATAGCGACGACAGCAAATAGCAGGAATAACTCGGTCGAAACATCCGACTGAATACCTTTCATAACGTTCCCCCATCCCGGGAAAAAGACGATCGCGCTCGTGAAAACCGCGAGCGTCGCGAGCGTCATCGTCACTTCTCGATACCGGAAATGAAGCAGGTGCGCGATGAACTGGTGGGGATCGACTCTGGATTTGCGTGTCCTCATACTACGGAGTAGGTTACTGATGAATCACATTAGCTGAACCCGTAATTCAGTATCCTCTTCGGCAACGTACTCGTGCAGGTATGACGGTCCGGTGACCGCAATTCTCGCCATTAGCGCGGGGCTAAGTGCCGAGCACGGCGGTTATAGAATTAGCAGCCGTCATATATACCGGTAATACTGTCATTAGCCATCGCAGTGTTAATTGACTCAGTGAGCCATCAATAGGATATCTCCCCCTCCAACATATGACCAGTAGTATCGCCATTACGGCATCTACACAGGATTAGTCGGCGTTTCACATTTGTTTCAGAAGGTGAATAAGTACTCCCGCATAATTATAATGTCATTCGCCGGTACAGATATTTTTATATGGCACTCACACGCCGGCAGTATCTCGGGCGGGCCGTTCGCGTCGGCGGCGTGGGTGCTGCCGCACTCCTGGGTGGCTGCGCCAGCAACCAGCAACCCGACACAGAGTCAGTAACCGTTCGAATCGGGTCGAAGCCGTTCACTGAGCAGAAGATTCTCGGCTACCTCGCCTACGAACGGCTACGGAGAATCGATTGGATTCGTGCCATCGATGAAATTGGGGCAGGAAACTCGCTATCGAACTGGGAGGCAACAGCAGCGGGGGATCAACACCTGTACTGGGAGTATACGGGTACGGCGTGGCTGCAGCTCCCACCTCGCCACGAAAGACGGATTACCGACCCAGAGTCACTCTTTGAGCGGGTCCAAGCGGACGCTGATTCCCAGCGGCTCCAGTTGGCTGACCCAGCACCGTTCTCGAACGAGTACGTCATCGCTGCCGACGCTCGATGGGCAGAACGGGCCGACGTAACGACCATCAGCGACTTGGCAGCCCATATCCGAAACGGCGGTGATTCGCCGGGTGTTGCCGTCAACGAGGAATTCTTTCACCGGCAGGATGGGTGGCGTGGACTCGCTTCATATTATGAAATCGAGACTGCGAACGGTGAGCCATTCATCGTAACGTCGATCGGGTTGACGTACGAACTACTCGAACAGGATCGCGTGCAGATTGCAAGTGGATTTGCGACGGACCCGCAGCTCAACCGGTCGTCGGTTACAGTCCTCGAGGACGACCGTGACTACTTTCTTCCCTACCAACCGACCCCAACAGCGTATGCACCGCTCATAAACGAACATCCGGAGATTTTCGAGAGGCTCTCCCCTGTGGTTTCAGCACTCGATAAGTCGACAATGCGAGGCCTCAACAGCCGGGTCCTCCTCGATGGAGATCATCCGTTCACGGTCGCAACACAGTTTTTAGAGACTGAGGTACTCGACGATGCGTAGATCCCTGTCATCCCTCCCAGTTCTGGGAACGGTCGTCGATGTTGTGCGGTCGTCGTTCCGGCGGAAACTTACTACTGCGCTCCTCGTTGTCTTCCTGATCATCAGTATCGGCACAGTCGGCCTATATGTACAGGTGGGGGGATTGCTGGAGGAGAACGTCGAACAGTCGATGACCGCGGCTGCCGAGACCGAAGCGGACGAATTGCGGGAATGGTGTGGCAAGAACCGACTCGTCACTCAGCTGCTCTCCGAACATCCCGTCTTCGAGGATGGCGACCGCACCGAGGTTCGGGAGTATTTACAGGCACAGCAAGGGGACAGATCAGATACCGAAATCGTTCGGGCATACGTAATCGATCGGCGGAACCAGACTGTTGCGGTCAGTTCTGATGAAGACATGGAGTCGCAACCTATCGAAGACCTTGGCTGGACTGAACGGTTTGCCTTCCAGGATTTCGACGACGTGCAAGTGACCGACCCCTACGCAGTACAAAACGAGACGGTTATCGGATTTATTTCCCCAATTCGCCGGACCCCGGAGCAGTTGCTTGTCGTCGAAGTGGACACCGCGACTATCTTCGACCGCTTCGAACACCCCGTTGACGGTGGTTTTACGCGTGTGGTCAATTCCAACGGGACGGTCGTGTTCAGTGATGATGCAGCGGCGACGCTCACTCAATACAGCGATGAAAATCGTCGTGCACCGGCAGTCAGCAGTGGCCTGCGAGGGGACTCTGGATTCACGGAGTCACCAGCTTACGAAACTCGCCCTGAGACAGAGGGAGAGTATGTCGCTGCGTATACTGCGGTTCCGAACACCGACTGGGTTGTCATCGAGCACGCGCCAGCCAGTGAGGCGTACGTCATTACCCAGCAGGCGCTTCGATGGATCGGCGGAATCGCAGCGCTCACCCTGCTTGCGCTTGTGGGTGTCGTCGGCGTTCTCGGCCGGGATGTGACCGGCGCGCTCTCTCGGCTAACCGACCGGGCAGAGCAGATCGAAGATGGTCAGTACGACGTGGAGTTCGATACCGACCGGGCGGACGAGTTCGGTGATCTCAACCGGACGATAGCATCGACACGGGATGCTCTGCAGTTGCGGATCAATGAGATCCGCGAAACCCAGACAGAGCTTGAAGCATCGAATGCGAGTCTCGAAGAGCGATCCAAGATGGTGAACGTTCTGAATCGTATCCTCCGTCACAACGTTCGAAACGAGGTGAACATCATTACTGGACGAGCTGAATTGGCTGCGTCCCGCATCGACAATGAGGCTGCCCAAGCAGATTTAGAGGCTGTGCAGAATGCTGCGTGGGAACTCAGTACGATTTCGTCTCGAACACAGCGGATCAAGCAGCTGCTCGCCGAAGAGAACACCGAACCAGAACCCCTTGATTTGGACAATATCGCCTCGAAGTTAGCAAGAGTCGATGCCGACACCCCATGCGCAGATGTCGAATTCCACGATGAGACAAACGACGTAGCTGTCCAAGCGACACCGACGTGCCCGACCGCAGTCGCAGATGTTGTCCACCAGATTGCGACGCACAATGAAGGGGAAGTTCACGTGGATGTTACGGTTACCGTTACTGACGCTGGAACAGATGAGGAGAAGGTTGTTCTTCGAATCGATGACGATGCCGACGGACTCCCCGAATTAGATGTTCAAGCTGTCAACGCAGGCGAAGAGACCCCGCTCAATCACGCGGAGGGGCTGGCGCTCTGGTGTCTCGAATGGACAGTGACGAAATCCGATGGTGAACTACACGTCGCTCCTGAGGATACGACTCTCAAAATCAAGCTCCCGACTGCTTCGACCGTACCGTAGACAGTTATTCGCTGTTTTGCTTTTTTTTACAGCGACTATCGTAGGGCCGGTTTCTGTATCGCTTGATGGTATATTCTAGAGTTAACCAACACAGCTACGTTTGAGGGATTATGTGTTGGTTAAGTTTTCTGCGCCTGCGGAAGTGTGGAGTTGCGTTTTGACACGTAGCGAGCGGAGGTCCACTACCTCGGGCCGGAAGCCGTCGCGCCGGATGGAGGTCCAACGGGCGACGTTTGCGACCGACTAGTCGTCTACGAGAACGCACAGTCGCGGGACGAACCCGAGCAGCGCACAAGGCGTGCCGTCGCTGAAGCGATGGACGTCTCAGTCTTCTCGAAAGGTGGTCGCTACGAGGTGCAGTCCACGTCCGAGAACCGGAGCCTGCGCGATTGGAGAAGTGTTCGAAGAATGAATTACCGCCCTTGTTTCGTTCTCCAACGCTCAGAGCGTACCGGCCTCCTTTCGAAACAAGTCGAAAGCTGACGGCAACAACGGCAGACTTGCACCACCAATTGTTCACGCCACTTACCACCAAACTCGGAGTTCAATAGAGCCCTGCCTCGTGACTTCATCCACGCTCGCCTAGTCCGGGCGGGCGTTAATGGTCCCCCAGGCAACGAGCGCCAAGGAGACGACCAGGGATGTCCCCCAGAGGTAGGCGGTCGCTAACAACATGGGTTCGACCGACCGCATCAGCATCGACGCGGGGAGAAGCCACTGCCCAATAATGAATGACCAGACGGCGACCGAGCGGGTGCGCCCCGAAAGAGTTGTGTGCTTAATACCAAACCCGGTGACGACGGCGAGAATAGACAGCATCCCAAATTGGGCGTGTGCGGTGACCGCCATCGGCGGCATCGTGGGGCCGGCGGGTGACAGCGCGAACGTCTGGAGCAGTCCCCACAGCGCTTGCACGGTGAGCGCGACAAAGCCCGACACCCGGAGCGTCCATGACATTAAGTGACAGATGGTACGAGCACGTCAGTGATAAGTCTACGGAGACGACTGTCTGCCGCGTCCAACTCGTAACAGCGACCCGGGCGGGTTGACGGCTCTCGTCGGAATGGAGTGTAAAGCCGGTACAGTAATACGCATCCCCAAACATCATCCGGCAGTGCGACGGAAGAACAAGCTACTGGTCGCCGGGGTCGGCATCCTTGTACTCCTAGGCGTTCTAGGGGCGACGACGATGAGCGCGTCCACTGAGTTTGTAACGCCGACAGTGCTTTCCGAAGACGACAATTACGAGGGCAACTGGGTAAACCTTGAGGGTACCGTCCAAAATCTGGACACCAGCGGCGAACGCACCACGTTCGCCGTAGCTGACGGGAACCACTCTGTCCCCGTCACCTACAAAGGGACGCTCCCCGACACGATGCAGGAGGGGCGGATCGTCGTCGCGAAGGGTCGGTACGCGGATGGCTCTCTGACCGCCCAGCAGCTCTCGGTGCGTGCCCACGAGGGCGAGGAGCGACCCGACGACGTCTGATGACCGCCGATGAGCCCGCTACCGACGGTAAGAGCGCCGGTCCGCCGGCGATAAGCGCCAACAACTTAACGAAGCGCTACGGCCAGTTCCACGCCGTTGACGGTGTCTCATTCTCGGTTGCGGACGGCGAGACAATCGGGTTCTTCGGGCCGAACGGCGCGGGGAAGTCAACAACCATTCGAATGCTCGCTGGGCTCGTGCGGCCGACGGCCGGGTCGGTCCGCTTCGGGGGTGTGGAGCGGTCGCTCGGCGACCCGGACGCCACCAGTGGTGTTGGCGTCGTGACGCACGACGCGATGCTGTACGACGACCTGACCGCGCGTGAGAACCTCCAATTTCACGCCCGCCTACACGGCGTTGACGGCGTCGACGCCCGAGTCAAAACGGTCCTCAACAACGTGGGTCTCGCCGACCGGGGAAGCCAGCGGCCTGCGACATTCTCGCATGGCCTCCGGAAGCGCCTGTCCCTGGCGCGCGCGTTGCTCCACGACCCCGACGTACTGTTGCTCGACGAACCGTACTCGGGGCTCGACCAGCGCGGTGTTACCGACCTCGGCCACATTCTCGATGGCATCGACGACAGGACCATCCTCATATCTACCCATAATCTCAACCTGGGACTGCAGCGGTGCTCGCGAGCGCTCGTCCTTGACCGTGGCCGCGTCCAGGCCGACATCCAGACCGCGTCCACGTCGCCGGACGAGTTCGAAGCTACCTACCGACGTGCTATCGGGCTTGACGGCCAGTCGACGGACAACCGCTCCACCGCCACCGACCAGCAATGACGAGCTACCTTACCGCCGTCTATCTCGTAATGCGCAAGGATCTCCACCTAGAGGTGCGGACAAAGCAGGTGACGACCACGGCCGCCGTGTTCGCGTTACTGGTCGTACTGGCGTTCGCGTTCGGATTCGTGAAGACGTTCACCGACCCTCAGGTCGTCGGGCGGAGCGCGCTCTGGGTTGCGTTCGTGTTCGCCGGCACCCTAGGAGTGACTGAAGCGGCCGACGTCGAGGCCCAGCACGCCGCCCTTGACGGCCTACTGCTGGCGCCTGTCGATCGATCGGCGGTGTACGTCGGGAAGGTCCTCAGCACGACCGCGTTCGTGCTCGCCGTAGACCTCGTCACCCTCGCCGCGACAGGCGTATTCCTCGGGTATGAACTTGCGCTCTCGGTGATGCCGGCGCTCGCCGGCGTGCTCGCGCTGGCCGCATTCGGCTTCTCAGCGGTCGGCGTTGTCGTATCGACGTTGACGTTTCGGTCGTCGCTGGGCGAACTCGTGTTGCCCGTGCTACTCGTGCCGCTGGTCGTGCCGGTGTTGCTCGCGGGCGTCGAACTCACAGCTGCGCTCACGACCGGCGCACCGACGGGCACGTGGCTTCGTGTATTGGGTTCGTACGCAGGCATTCTATTCCTTGGCGGACTTGTGACCTTCGAGTACGCCGTCGAGGAATGAGAATGAGCGAAGGGTGGCGCTGATTACAGCACGCGGTAGGCGACGAGGCCGCCGCCGACCATCACGGTGAGACTGCCGAAGACGGGAATCGTCGGGAACTCAGGGATCGAGTTGCTCTCCGATGACCCTGTCTCGGCCATATTGGCTCCACCAGCACTTCCGTTACCGCCGGCCGTAGCGGAGCGCGCGTCCGAGACATCGACCCTGACAGTCTCGTTCGCGCTCACTGGGCCGTCTGACGTGAGAACCGGGACGGGCGAGTCACCAACGCGGAGGTTCTCGGAGTGGTCAACCTCGTCGATGTCGTATCCCTGGAACGACACCGCGAAGCTCTCCGCGTCACGACGGAGTTGCTTCTCGAACGTTCGGTCGGCAATATCGTAGGCGACGCCGACCTGTGTGCTGCCGTTCGCGGGGACTGACACGTCCACAGCGACTCCGCCGTCGACGCGCCGATAGTTGGTCTCTTCACCGGCCGCCATCGCGGAGTACGGCTGGCCGTCCGACGGCACCCCGACGACGACCGTACCGGCGAACGGCCGGTCAGCGCCGTTCTGGAGGGTAAGCGTTTCCACCACGCCCGTGAGACCCGAGCGGTTCTGTGGTGCAAGCACGCGGACGACGTGGCTGACGGGGTCGCCGCCCATCACCGACAGCACGCTGGGTTCGTCGACGGGCGGCGGCGTCGACACGGTCACATTCTGGGTGCCGCCGTCCACAGTGGAGACTGTCTCGCGATACTGGACGCCGTCGACGGCGACGGCGAGGCGGTACGTCTCGTTTGACTCCAGGGGAGCGAACGCAAACGTTCCGTTTTTGGCCGCCTGGGTGCGGTCGACCGAGAAGCCGGCCTCGTCGATGAGGCTGACAGTGGTGTTTGGTCGCGGCTCGCCAGCCTCGTCGACTACCTGGCCGGAGATGGCGGCCTCGAGGTCGATGGTCGCCGTGGAGTCGTTCCGCAGCACCTCGTAGTGGGCGGCGCCGTCGTGGACGACGCGGACGACGTACGCGGGCGAGTCGGGCGCGTCAACGGAGAAGGTGGTTCCATCGACGGTCGTCCGCACGGAGTTCCCCGTACTGCGCAGGTTTTCGTCGACGGGTGCGACGGTCACGCGAGCGCCATCGGCTGAGCCGTCCGCAACGGTGACGGTGCCTGAAACTGAGGTAGTCGCTGCAGCGATACTTGGGAGGGCAATGATGCAAGCGGTGAAAACAACGACTGCGGCAAGAGCGTGCTTATGGTTCATGTTAGTCTGTTGTCTCCGGTTCGACATCGGTACTCGAAGCAGTCGAAGCAGTTAGCGTCTGAATACCGTGCTCGGGGTCAAACACGAGCACGGTGGACATCCCCGCGACGAGCAACACGATGCTGAGCCGCAGCAGGGACATTAACGGCACCTGCTTGACGGTCATCGAGGCAGTGCCGTCGCTGACGCCCGCGATGACGTAGGTGTCGGTCACGAGTCCCCGGTCGATGAGAACATCCCTGACCTGCATGTTACCTTGCTGGGGGTACTCGCGCTGACCGGCGACCCCGGAAGTGACAAGTTTCCCGTCCTCGTAGACGGCAAGCGAGACGCCGTCAACTTGTACGCGCGTCGGGACCACACCTTCGGGGGGGTTTGCTGGTGAGCCGATGGTCTGCGGGCTCGCGAGCACCGTTGCGTCGGCGTTCGGCACGAAGTTCCACATCAGCCGGCCGCGTGCGACGAGGCCTTGGCCGGTCTGGACGGAGAGATTGCCCGTGGTCTCGTTGCGTTGGATGACGCCTACCCACGTCCGAGAGTTATCAAGTTGGATAACCGTCGCCTGTGGCCCCCTTCTGATGTCAGTGACGGTGCCGTACACCGCCTGTACCGTTCCGTTTAGTGACGGTCCACGAGCAGCCACTTGGTCGGCCGAGAGCGCGTATGACTCAGGCTTGGGGTTCTGGGGGAACTCGTTGCTGGTGTAGTCAAGCACGCGGACCGAGTAGTCGGTGCCGGCAACGTCCTGATAGGAGGTGTCGACGGACTCCGACGCGATGCCGGTCGCCATCGCTGACGCCTGGCCCGCGAACATATACATAAACGGAAGCGACAGCACGAGTAGCACGGCACCGACATGGATGGCAGTGATTCCTGTCTCCTTGAACATCGCGCCCCGGTCGGCGGTCGCCGGGATTCGGGCGAGCGCGCGCTTCGTGACGCCGAGAATGGCGTACGCGGCCGGGGGGAGAATCGAGAGCACGCTGATACTCCCGAGGACGCCGTATATAGGGGATTGAGTCGGCGGCGAAGGGGAAAGCTGCCAGGTCTCTGAGGGTGCGACGAACGCAGCGGCCACGGCCGCTGTGCCGAAGACGGCTAACCCGGTGAGGCTGCGGCGGCGCCCCTCAACGTCGAAGTCCATGTAGAAACCCAATAACAGCAGCGCGATGCCGACCAACGGGTAGCTCCAAAGGTTGAAGTAGTGAGACTCCACGGACACTTCGACGCCGGTAACCGCGGCTCGGAGGACGGGGAACGACAGCCCCCAGAGGGAGACGAACGTCAGCAGACCGAACAGCAGGACGGCGGCGTGCAGAAGATTGTCCCGCGTGAGCCACGCGCCGTCTGAGCCGGTCGCTTCGCCGTCCTGGAGGAACCAGTACGCGAGCGGGACGACGACGCCCAAGACGCTAGTCAACACCATCAGGACGATGAACGAGATGCCGATACCGCCGTCGGCGAAAGAGTGAACACTCCGGAATGTCCCGCTGCGGACGATGGAGGTGGTGTAAATTGCGAGCGAGAATACCGTCGCAGTCATCGCGGGCGCGAGAATCCGGTACTCGTCGTTCGGCCGGTACCGGACGACGGCGTGGACAGTGGCAGTGAGGAACAACCACGGCACGAGAATAGCTGTCTCCACCGGGTCCCACGCCCAGATACCACCCCAGCCGAGTACGGTGTACGACCAGAGGCCGCCGAGCGCCACGGCGACCGTAAGGAACAGCCAGCTGACGCGCAGCCAGCGCGTGACGCTCCCGCGCCAGGCCGCAAACACGCTTCCGTCACCCCGGAATAGAGAGACGAAGTGCGCGGCGCCGATGGCGAACGGCATCGTGAGCAGCGCGTAGGAGACAAACATCACGGGTGGGTGGATGGCCATGTACGGGTCGACCAGCAGAGGGTTGAGCCCCTCGCCACTCGTCGGAATGTACCCTGGTGGCGCGTTCGCGAACTCCGTCCGAATGGACGCGAACGGGCTCTGGAGCAGTAGCATCCCGACGAAGTACGTGACGATCCCGAACGTGATAGCGTGGACGAGCTTCGAGTGGCGGTCCGGGAACCCGCGGATGACCCCGGCGGTGAACGCGACCAGCGCAGTGAGCGCCGCCCACAGCAAGATCGACCCCTCGTTACCGGCGTACACGCCGGTCACGCGGTACAGCAGCGGGAGGTAGTCGGCGGTGTTGTTCCACACATACGCGTTCGAGTAGTCCGTCACCACGAACTGGTACGTGAGCTGGGCCAGGGCGCCGGCCAGCGCTACCGCGCCTGTGCCCGTGAGCATCGTCACGTACCCGACGTGCCGGTCGTCATCGGCGAGGTACGCGCGGGCAAGAATACCGGTTGCGCCCAGCAGAACGGCGAACGCAGTGGCGAGCAGGACATTCCCGACGTTCATTGGTTGTCACCCGCGTCGTACTCGCGCTCGGCCTTTGCGAGGTAATTGAGGAACGCCTCGCGGTCGGCGTATCCGGAGATCTTCACAAGCTGTTCACCCTCGGGCGTGATGATGACGTGCTGTGGCGGGTAGTTGGCGTTGTACCGCTGCTGGAGGCGGCCGTATTCGCCCTGGTCGCTGTCGAGGTTCACCGCTACCTTCACGAAATCGTCGAGTTCAGCTTGTACCTCGGGGTCAGAGTAGACGTACTGGTTGTAGTCTTCGCAGTACGTACACCACGTCGTCCAGAAGTAGATGACGATGGGGCGGTCCTGCTCGCTGGCTAGCTGCTCGGCCTCGGAGAAGTCGGTCCGCCATTCGGTTTCGCCGTGGTACGAATAGTTATCGTCGCTCAACACTGGTGCGGAGTGCATCGACAGGTAGCCAATGCCCAGAAGGAAGACGAAGAAGGCGATTGTAAGCGCCTTTCGAGGCTTCATCGATGTGTGATGCTTTCTCACCTCCCTCATTAAAATGTGCTGTCTGTGAACGACCCGGGGTCGGCGCACGTCAGACGGTTTCTCGCGTGTCCGCTAATACTCCCATGTCCGCAGAAAAGCTTTATTACAGTCGTGTCCACATATTGGAATACCGATTGCGAATACCGCAGTAGCAAGCTGAAATCACCACCGGGACCGATGAGCAATACGTAGAGATCTACGATGAGCAAACGAGATTCAACGAGACTACTGAAACCGACGCTGCTCGTGGTCGGAGCGGTCATCGCGGGTGTCATCGTCGTCTTCGCCGTCAACGGCGCGTTGGCGTTCATGAGCGACACCGGCGGGGCGCCGTCGGCTATGGAGGGCGATGGCGGTGGCGGCGGTGTCATCCAGCTACCGGGAACGTGGAGCGGCTCGCAGTGGTACAGTCCGGAACTCCGCGACGAGGGGTTCGAGTACAAGAATGCTTCAGCGGGCGACAAGGTGGAGTTCGTCCCGAAGGAGATGAACAACTCAACGCTCCCGGAGAACGAAAATCGGCGGGAGCTCATCCAGTACGGGCGTGAGATCTTCGCGAACACGTCCAACGAGATGCCCAACCACGTCGGCAACGAACTGTCGTGTGCGAACTGTCACGGCGGCGGCGACCTGCCGACGACCACCGGTATGGTCGGCCAGGATATCGACATGATTCCGCTCGTCGGCACCGCAGCCGGCTATCCCGAGTGGACCGGCCGCACTGAGCGGATGCGGGACATGCGCCAGCGCATCATGGGCTGCTTCCTACGGAGCATGGACGCGCCCGGTTCCCCCGAGGGGGTCCCAGCGTACGACAGTCGTGAGATCCAGGCGATGGAGTCGTACATGGTCTGGCTGAACAAGGGCACGCCGAGCCAGAAGGTGCCGTACTGGCGGCACATCCGGAAGCCCGAGGGCGACGAGAAGGTGAACGTAACAGAAGCCAACCCGGTGCGGGGCGCCGAGCTCTACCTCGAGAACTGCGCATCCTGCCACGGCGCTGACGGCCAGGGGACTCCCGGCCAGTATCCGCCGCTATGGGGTGAGGGCTCCTACAACGACGGTGCCGGCATGGGCCGGCTGTACACGTCTGCCGGATTCATCCGGGAGGCCATGCCGTACGGCACGGCGCACACGTTCACGGACTGGAGGGACGTCCATGACGTCGCCGCGTTCATGAACGGCCACAAACGCCCGCACCTCCCACGGCAGCCCAAAGACTGGGCCGAGTCTGGGGCGCCCGACGAGGGGATCTACTACCAGCGCGTTCAGGAGCGGTTCGGCTACGACATGAACCCGATGACGAAGAAGCTCATGATCGCCGGGATCCCCATCGGCTCCCAGGAGATTAACCAGAGCGTCATCCCTGACAACGTTGACCGCTACGACCAGCCCCTCCGTGACGTCGAAGTGAACGGCTCGTGGCAGACCACCTGGATTCGGACGTACGAGGAATACGACAACGGCTGGTCCACGAACGAGACCGAGCCGAACAACTCAACGTCCACTGACGCGCAAGAGTTGATAGGGGCAGCAATAGACGGCGGCAGTAGCCAGCAGGCAAGCTGACCGCCGTCCGTGATTCGCTGACATAATGGTAGAGGCTCCAACTACGTTCGCGGTGTTCGCCGCCGGCATTCTGACGATCTTGACGCCGTGCTGTCTGCCGATGATCCCGGTACTCGTAGTTGGGTCGTCAGGCCACTCGTTGCGCCCGGTGGCCATCGTGGCGGGGAGTACGCTCACGTTCACCGTGCTCGGGGTCGCGACTGGGATGATAGGGTCCGTAACCCCTGACACCGTTCGGTTACCGTTCGCCATCATGATGCTGGCGTTCGGGGCCATAATGGCAGACGACGACCTCAACGAGATGTACTCCCGGTACGCGTCCCGGTTGTCAGGACGCGCGTCGGCTGCGAGCACGCGGATCGACAAGGACGAGCGGCCGCTGACAAACGCGTTCGTCGTCGGCCTCCTGCTCGGGGTTATCTGGCTACCGTGCGTCGGTCCCGTCCTTGGGGGCGTGCTCGCGCTCGCCGGAACGACCGGTGACGTTGGGCGGAGCGCATGGCTGTTGTTCACCTACGGTGGCGGCTTCTCAGTGCCGCTGCTCGGGGTGGCCTACGCCGGTAAGCACGGTGTCCAGCGGGTCTTCAATTCCATCACTGAGGGTGTCTCGGGGGACGCGGTCCAGACAGCGACCGGGTACACGTTCCTGGCATTAGGCGTGGCCGTCCTCTTCGACGTGGACAAATTGCTGCTTGCGTCAATCGTTGAGTACCTATGAGAGCACACGCATGAGTTCGGACGAGATTGAATCGACGACCGATCAAGCAAGCGAGCGGTCCCAGAGTCTGCGGCTCGGACAGCTGGTCGGACGTGTGACCCGCGTGCTGCGTGCGGTAATCATGAGCCGCGTCGTGAAGTGGGGAGCGCTGGTGTCAGGCGTGGCATCGTTCGCACTGGTGTTCGGTTCCGCGTCGGACGTGATGTACGGCGTCTCCCACGGTGGAAACCTGCTGGCGTATTGGCACATCGCGCTGGCATGGGTGGCGGCATCCGCGCTCGGGACGACGTTCGTCGGCAGTGCGCTCTACCTTCGGTACCGGGGAGCGTTCTGGAGCCGGCTCGCGCACAGCGCGGGTGAACTCGGGTTCTTGCTCGTGACGCTGACGCTGCTGTTCGGGAGTTTCTGGGGGAAGGTTATCTGGAACTCCTACTGGGAGTGGACGGACGTACGGCTGGTGACGTTTCTGGTCGTGTGGTTCATCTACGCGGGCTACCTGGTCGTCCACGCTGGTACCGATGGTGGCAGCGGCGACCGGTACGCCGCCGTCTACGGTGTGCTTGGCTTTATCACGGTGCCTATCTCCTACGTCTCGACGCGTCTGTGGACGCCGACATTTCACGAGACGACGCTGGGGAACCCGGACGTGAGCGCGAATATCGACCCGACGACGCTACTGGTGTCGCTGCTGGCGGCGTCGCTACTATATCTCTACCTACTCGGGCTCCGCATACAGCTGCACGAACTCGAAGACGACCTCGCGGCACGCCAGCAACGGAGGTGACATAATGGAACCACTGCTACTGGCCGGCTACACGGCACTGTTCGTGACGCTGTTCGGGTACGTAGCGTACCTGCAGCGGCGGATGGAACACCTTGAGCGCCGTCTCGCCGACCTCGACGACTGAAGTCACGCCAACGACCAATAGCTTATTGCCATTACATGGTTCATACATTATTATGAGTTCGAGTGGTAATGGGGGTACGACGGCGGCCGGCCGTCGGGCGTTCCTCAAGAGAGCAGCGCTGGTGACCGGCGCCGCCGCAGCGGGCGGCACAACCGGAACAGTCACAGCTCAGGAGGGCCAGAATTACGACGGCTGGCTCGCCGACACGAGTAACTTCAATGGAACCTACGACTACACGGGCCAAGACCAGGTGACTGTCTGGGTCGGCGCATCCGGTAACGGTGGAAACTTCGCGTTCGCCCCGGCAGCGATCCGCGTCGATCCCGGCACCGAAGTCGTCTGGGAGTGGACGGGCAAGGGCGGCACCCACAACGTCGTCGACAACGCAGGAAACTTCGAGAGTGACATATACAGCCAGGCTGGCAAGACGTACTCACGGACGTTCGAGTCAGAGGGGACGTACAAGTACCTCTGTGTCCCTCACCAGACGTTTGGGATGAAAGGCGTCGTTGTCGTCGGCGGGTCAGGCGGATTGGATCCAAGCGAGTTCGAGAAACCTGCCTCGGCCAGTGACTCCGCCGATGGTAACGGAGCGGGTGGTGACGACTCGTCCAACGGTGGAAACGGCCGACCGGTGTCCCTGGAGGCGGCTCTGATGGTGACTAGTGTGGCAATAGCGTTCCTCTCGCCCATCATGTTCGGCCTGTTCCTGATGTTCGACGACAGCGACGACACTGCCGCCGCCAAGTAAGCACCACTGTCGGCGACCCATCTAATGTTCGACGATAAGATGCACGCCGCCAGCACAGCTGAACCAAGTGACACAAGCAAGTGACATCCTTCGCGCCGTGAACGGTGCGGCTTCCCTCGACAAAGGGAATCCGGTCTTGTACCGGTCGGTTTCAAGACGTGCTCTTCCGAGGTCGGCGGAGCGGGTTTTCAACCCTCGCTCGGAAGCGTCCTCTGGCCTTGTCACGGGGGCTCCTATCCGCCACCGAGTTATCGCCTTGCAGTTTCTCAACGTGGCTCTCTCCGTGGCGGTCGTGTGGCTCAAGAGAGTAAGGCTCTCCCGCCATCACAAAAGGCTCGGGACCTTTTGGACGGTAGTGACTCGATGGAAACGCTGCTATGCCATGAGAGCGTGAACCAAGATATGGGGCGCAAGAGACCGATATCTGAACCGTGCCATCGAGCACGTGGTAGTGACTGGTCCATGTGCGAAGGGAGCCGAGTCATGGGCGTTACAGCCCGGATGCCGCGCGCCGCGGCATCCGGGAAAGCCCGAATAGGTGCATCTCTGCTTCACGCACTGGCGTCCCGGGTGAACAAACCATGTACCTCGGAATCGACGTCCACAAACGGTACGCACAGGTAGAAAATATTCGAGTGGTCGGAAAGAATACATGACACGAGTGGTCACTACCGTGTGTATCGCCGAGTTGGCGCCAGAATTGAGACCGCTGCCGCCAGATTACCTGTCACCACCCTTCGCCCTCCACCCCCATGGAGGAGCACCGGCGATACACCGCTTCACCGTTTTCGACTACACTGCAGAACCCCCTCATTCTGAGAAGTTACTCCCCGTATTATCGCAAGTCGGCGTGGATCAGTCCGGATAAGTAGGGGACGGAACGGTGTCTGACGTGTGCCATACCCATACTTCCACGGCTTCCATCTCCCGGCAGATATTTATAACAGACACCCCCCATGGCTTCCAACTTCTCCGAAAACCCATGCTTCCACGGCTTCGAGGAGTTCCACGCTCTTAACCACACACCCCCCACGACTTCCAACTTACTTCTTACTCATCTAACACACCGTGTTCTCTCGCTTCCGCACGCAAATCATCTAAGATAAATCCATCATCCGTCTGGTCTGACTCCTCCAGTGCTGACGCTACAGTTTCCAAATCTGTAACGAGCGAGTAACGATTTGGGACGCCACGCTGATTGCGAGCGTTATTGGAGATGTGGAGAATGCCCTTATCTACCATTGAAAGCAGGTTATTGTGCGCTCCACGCCGAGAAATAGCACTCTTCCCATGCTCTTTGACTGTTGCTTCATACGTAGCGTAAATATCCGATGTGCCAGCCGGTGTTTCGGCTCGTGCATGATACTGGGAGATGGACAGCAGGAGATACCGCTGCGAATCGCTCAAATTCTTGATTCCACGAGTGACCGTCTCCTCCTCGACGATTCGTTTTGCCTCTCGGACATGGCGTTCTTTCACTTGTTCAAACGGTTGCGTGGATTCTGGAGCATTCCGAACCTCATCTTCAGCGAGTTGAGTTGCCTTCCGAAGGATGCGGATGGCGTAACGGGCACTCCCGTGTTCCTTGGTGGCGACCGCAGCACAAAGCGGGATAACGTCCTCGGAGAGTGCGTCCTCATAGAATGCGTCCTCTGCTCGTCGTTGAAGAATAGACTGCAGGTCTTGAGAGTCGTATTCTGGGAAGTGAACTTCTGACTCACAGAGTGTGTCCCGCACTGAGGTTTTCATGTTATTTTTAAAGTAGAGGTCGTTGGAGATGCCGACGATGCAGATTTCTGAGTTAAGTTGACCCATAGATTGCCCCCGAGTGAGCTGGTAGAGGAGTTCGCCGTCTGAACCGAGCCCATCAATTTCGTCCAGAACAAGGATGACGTAATCGTCACCGTTCGCCAGCCCCTCGAAGAGTTGTTCGTAGACCTCTGAGGAAGGATACCCAGTGCGACTGAGTTCGGGCTCATCCAGGTCGATGGTTGTGAGTGGGCTCGTCGGAGAGCGGAGTTCGTTGACGATGTCAATGGCGGCTTGATACGATGACTGCGAGCCAGAACAGTTCGTCTCCACAATGTCTACGTCCACACCGTTGTCTTCTGCTTTCTGCTGTAGCTCGGGCAGTAGTGTTCGTGTGGCGAGTGTCTTGCCGACACCTGACTCGCCGAAGAGAAAAATGTTGTCGGCGTCCCATCCTTTCAGAATTGGAGCGAGAAGATTAACGTATTCATCCATTTCCTCGCCCCGTTCTTCGATTTCGTCTGGTTGGTATTCCGGCTTCAGATAGGAGATGTCCTTGATGAAGACATCCTTGACAAGGCTGTCGTCGAAATACTCAGTCATTACTGATGGAGTGAGACAGCGATTGGCATAAAACCAGAGGGTTCCACACCCACCACGGCTTCCAACCCCTCGAACACTTATAAAACACCCTCTCCCCACTATTTCCAACCTAGACTAGGATAACCAGTGCAGTCTACAGCATTTACACTCTAGATAGGGAAACAAGTAAGTGGTTGACAGCAGAACCAAAACCGTAGTGGGTTCAAATCAAAGGGAGTGAGGCACTCGAAGAGTGTCCTCCGACCGATGAACCCATCCTGTTGTCCAGCATCCTGTGGAGAGTTGGAAATAGTGGGGAGAGGGTGTGTCTTAAAGAATTGCCCCGTTGGAAGTCGTGGAGGCGGTGGTTGGGGGTGATTGTCTCTATCTTGCCATCTCCTGCATCGTCCACGAGAAATCACGCTTCCAGCACCAATCCGCTTGACGTCCTGCTTGGTCTCTCCTCATCTTGTCCTTGCTCGTGTCCAGCTCGCTCCAACGGTTTCGCTCATTTGAGCGAGAAATCTTTGACACTATCGACCTCGGGACTTACCGAGGAGACGACTACTCTATACAACTGCTGACGAGGGGACCGGCTTCGGACTCAGTATCGTCGAAGAAGTCGCCAGTCGACACGGCTGGGAGGTTTCGGCAACAAACGGACAAGCGGTGGCGCCAGCTTCGAAATCACTATCACTTGCTAATCGCCCATCCTGATGAGACAGACGAGAAAGGAGGCCAGAACCATCGGTCACTCACGAAGTTCGCTACCCCTCAGGCTGATAACACTGTAGAGTGCCAGTCTGTCAAGGGCCAGCCATCGGCTCTTTCGATATTACGATACGTGACGACTTGGATCATGTTCGTTTCTCTCGGACGCCCTCGCGGTCACGAGTCATGTCTTCGCAGTTCGGACATACACGTGGTTCGTCGATAGAGTCCGGGGTGAATACACGGACGTAGACGTCTGTGACGTGGCTGCCACAGTTCTGGCACTCCGGCATACCAGTAGCAGTCATCTTATCGGTCATAGGCTTTCTGTCAGCGACGAAACGACCGAGTAGAACTGCAGAAGCGTCCACAACCCTTCCAGACTTAGTCTTGGGAAGCTCACAACTCAATACCTTGTCGCATAGATCGCCTGGCTATGGAGTGACCAATTTGGCGCTGTTGAAATCCTATTGATCAGATACTATGTTCGGTGAAACAGCCGGTAAGTGAGGATGCGAAGTAAGCACCGAGCTTTCTGTCAGGTGTCGATAATCGGGTGGTACTGTGTTGACTGCCGGGGCGCATCGCTCACCGGACCAGCGTTAGTCCCGAGGTCGTACCGCCGCGCACCACGAACCCGTCTTCAACCGCGACGAGACCATCAATCGTCCCAAGTCCGTACTCCTCGCGTGACCACGTCGTTCGCTGGTCGCCCGTCTCTCGGTCGTAGAGCGTAATTCCGGTGTTCGTCCGGCCAAGCGCGATCCAATCATCACCGATGAGAGGACGGCCAGTAACGATTCCAGTGTTCTTTTTCCAGCGTGTTTCACCCGTCGCTGCGTCGAGGACGAAACTCGTACTGCCCATGCCTGCAGGGACGACCACGTCATCGCCATCGACGGCGAGGCCGGAGTGAATCTTCTCAACGCCGTCGAGTGACCGTGACCAGACCGTCTCCCCGCTGTGAGCATCAATCGCGTACACCGTTCCGCGATTGTCCGCAACCCAGACCGTCCCATCTTGAACGGAGGCCGACCCGACAATCTTCCCGAGTGAGAGATGCCACCGCTGTTCGCCGTCTAAATCGTGACCGTAGATGTCACCAGTCCCATTAGCGTTCTCTGTGGTGTAGACGCCTGCATTATCGAGAGCTAGTGTGTCACCACCATTAGCACTCCATAGGCGGTCTCCAGTCCGCATGTCGATCGCAATCAGGGACGACCCAGCAAGGAAGACGGTCTCATCATGCGCCGCGACGGACGTCGCCTCCCGGCTCCCAGCAGTAACACGCCAATACCGGTCGCCAGTCCCCTGATCGAGCGCGTCCAGACGATTCAGTCCGGGGACAAAGGCGACCCCACAAGTAATCAGTGGCACTGCATCAACCTGTTCGTCGAGGTCGTACTTCCAGCGCGCCCCGTCTATTGGGGATTGGAGATCGACCGCGATGAGTCCACTAGCCACCGGAACGTATGCTGTACCGTCTGCGACTACTGGTAGTGCGGCGGCGAGTTCTTGTTGTCCGTCCTTGTGGATGCCGGCGAGGAGATCAACGGCGTCGGCGTCGGGAGCCGGGGGAGAGGTATCAGTGTGGCCGGTGCGACCGGAATCACCACCAGCGGTTGGCCACGTAGTGGGTGAATCGTCACAAGGGCCCTCTACAGTGGTATCGCTCTCGAAGTAGTCTCGAATACCCCCCAGACAGCCAGCCAAACTAGCAGAAGCGGCAGTACCGATGGTGGTCAGGAAGCGGCGTCTAGAGGGCATTAGACGAATTTTGTACGGCCAGCCATAATATTATTTGGCTGGGTCAAATTATCACTCGAAAACTGCTGGCCTAGGCGAGCCGGGCTGCAGAATACACCTTCTGTACTTAGCGAAGCTATGCATCACATCGAGGCGGGTTCTTACCAGTAGATTCGGGTGAAACAATCGCTCAGTAGGAATGCTTACTGATCGAGAATGAACGCTACTGTGAGGAGGCTAATTCCACCAAGAAGGGTCAAGAATGCACCTATCGCGGGGCTAAAGCCGGAAACGTTCATCAGCCGGACGATCCAAGCGAGACTGAGCACAACAACGAGTCCTGCAACCCCTATTGAAGTGATACGAATCCCCCGAGTGCCCGCCGATTGCCAGCCTAATGCGAACGCTCCGACGCCAGCGATGAGCGTATACTGGCCATACACCGCAAGCCCAGACTCCAACCCCGGGAAGTACATGAAATTGAAGACTCCTGCTGGAATCCTCGTCCACGGAAGAAGTGACCCAACGACAACGACGATTGCACAAACTGACTGAATTCGTGGACGAGTCAGGAGTGATGGAGTGTACCCGGAGACGCTCAGGCCCATACGAAGGCTACGTCCATCTGATAAATAATGATTCCGCTACCGTTAGCGTTCAGTAGTTCCTCTGTACTTATCGAAACGTCGCACCACAGCGAGCGGATTCTCACGAGTTGGATTGAGTGGAGCAGCCGATCAGTAGGGGTGCGATCTACCCAGAAGACACTTGCTGAACATGTTCTAATTCAGTAGTGGTGCCCTCTAACCGGTCTCGTCGTGCCATCCTTGCGAGTGTCGGGAGCGTATTGCTTGCCGGCTGTAGCGCCACCTCACCCACTGGGTCAACGACTCAGGACACTCCAAATTCAACCACGCCCGCTCCCTCCTCCCCGCCGTCGTGTTCAGGGTCTGGCGAGGTGACTCTCACCGCTGAAAACGAGGTGTTTACCGTCGAGGAGACGTACGACGGGTTCGAGTTTACTCTCCGGAATCAGACGACGGCTTCGCTGACGATCACGCGGACGAAGGCATGGGAAATCGAGAGACGCACATCTGATGGCTGGGAACAAGTCGCAACGGAGGGCGGTGTCGCGGACGGTGAGACTCGGACGCTGGACTGTGGCGAGGAACACTCGTGGCATCTCGCCCTCTTCGAACATCCGACGCCACCAGGTCGCAAGACCACGTACCTATTTCAGAATCTCTCCGAGGGACTGTACAAATTCTCGGTAACAGGGAATCTCGAAACTGGCGTGGAGATTACTCGTGAAACCCAGTTCAAGGTGCAGAGACAACTACCACCACAGACCAAGACTGAGGAATAACCTCGCCTATCTGAACACTGCCGAACGAATAGGCCCCCAAATATTCCCCTCGTCAGCGACAATCCCTTGGTATGGTTGAGTACTGTGATAAGTGTGGGACGGAACTTGGCTCATCCCAGGAACGCCACCAGCGGTACCGAATCGAGCATCCGTCGGATTCAGTCGAGACACTGGAAGGGCGTCTGTGTTCGGATTGTTTCTGGGAGCTCAAAGAGTGGCTCGAAACGGAGGAGGTCACGTAACGGCGTTCCACTGATTGAGCGATACAGCTTCTGTCCTTACCAATCTACGCTCGGATCTAGTAGCCGTTGAGGGTCTCACCAGCGCCACACATTTCTACCCGCCGTACTTTAAGTGAGTTGTCCGACGAATACTCTGTATGAGCACTTTGGTGGACACAATCCAAATCGAGAACGTCGTTGCATCCAGTGATATCGGCCAAGAACTCGCCCTCGACCAACTCGCCACAGACCTTCCCGGCGCCGAGTACAACCCCGAGGACTTCCCGGGAATCGTCTACCGCCTCCAGGAGCCGAAATCAGCCACGCTGATCTTCCGCTCGGGGAAAGTCGTCTGCACCGGCGCGCAAAGCGTCGATGACGTTCACGAAGCTCTCGGGATCGTTTTCGATGACATCCGCGAGTTAGGTATCGATGTCGCGAGTAATCCGCCGATTGAGGTGCAGAATATCGTCTCCAGTGCCAACCTCAAGCAATCGTTGAACTTGAACGCAATCGCAATCGGGCTGGGATTGGAGCAAATCGAGTATGAACCCGAACAGTTCCCCGGCCTTGTTTATCGACTCGATGAACCCGATGTCGTCGTCCTCCTGTTCGGCAGTGGCAAACTCGTGATTACCGGCGCAAATGAATCTGAGGACGCCCAGCACGCGCTAGTACACGTCAAAGACCGCCTCACCGAACTCGGCCTGCTTGAGTAATCCCCCGTCTATAGAACGACTACCACGCGAAAGGAGCTGTGTTGCTGGGGCGAGTGGCATCCACCCGTCCCTGATCGCTGGGGACAGGGGTGTTACTCGCTGACGTCGACGTACTGGGATTCCCAGTCACGACGAGCAGCAATTTCACGGCGGCCACGCTGTGTGAGCGATGACTTTCTCGCCAGCGAGATCGAGCCGCTAGAGCAGCAACTTGACGCTACGTACGAGACCTTCCAGCACGAGCACGAACACGAGGCGGAACTGGCAGAGGCTGTCGAGGAGGTGACGGCACCAGAGGGTCTTCCGCCAGTCTACTACAAGGCCGCTATTGCCGTGCTTCTGGTGCTGTTGCTGCTCATCACTGCGCTCTGGCTGGGGGTGATCTAAGCGTGGCAAAAGATTCCGAAATCCACGACCGACTGAGCCGCGTCGAGGAGATTATTGAGCAACTCGACGCGGACGAGTGCAACCTCGATGAAGGCACAGCACTCCACGAGGAAGGCCAGAAGCTCTTGACTGAGGTACGAGAAATCCTCGACGAGGGAAGTGGAGAAGTTGTGGAACTCGAGTAAGCGAGCTGATTCTCAGAGTTAACCAACAGATCCCACATCTCTCGGCAAATGTTGGTTAAGCCTTTTCTACGAGATTAATAAGTAATTCTATTATCATTTACTCAACAAATTTGCAATACTCACTGACCAGAAAGTATTTAGGCATCATCCAGCTACGCCGCCAATATGTACCGGGACTCAGCCAGGGCACACCCATACCCACATGGATGATTACGAGGTCAGTCACCATCGAAGACATCGATGACCTGTACCTGATGTGGAACGACCACATCAACGCCTCCGCCCTCTATCGCCGCGCCCTCCGCGAGGAAATGGAAGTCCGCGGTGTTGATCCCGATGAACTCCGCGACCTCCTCGAACGGGCCCGCGAGCAGGGCTACACACTCGAAGAGATCGCAGAGGACACCAACCGATTCGACGACCTCCAGTCGCTCGTTGAAGACGAGCAGAGCCAGCCACCGACTGGAGATGCCGCCGATGATTAACCCGCTATGTCACCGGATCAGACTCCCTCCGACCCTGAGCGTAGTACCGACACCGAGTCACTACTGACGGGCAGGATTCCCCGACAAGCCGCGCTGACGTTCGTCCTCCTGGGCCTGTTCGCTGTCGAGCCAGTTGCCGCTCAGGACAACGCTGTCTGTAGCGCGGACAACCTCCCAAGTATGATTGAGGGATTCTTCCAGCTGACCACCGCGCTGGGGATCGTTGGCCTCGCTATCGTCTGGCAGGCTGACTCCCTCATCGAGATGTTCACCCTCAATCCCGAGCAGAAGAAGGGCCTCAAGCGTCACAAGCGCTCGGCGATGAAGTCCGCGGTCGTCCTCGTCGTGCTCGGCCCGCTGTACACCGTCGCCGGGTCGATGATGGGCCTCCCGCTGGCGCAGTGCGTCGACCTCGTCCCCTGGTAACCACCCCACAGTCCCCGTTGCGAGCCCTATGAACCATCGAGAGCTCTCCGTGCTCATGGCCGGCTTGCTCGCGACGAGCCTAGTCACGGGTATCGTCGCCGCTGACCCGCCGCGGCCAGGTACGGAGGGGAACGGGCTCACGGAAAACGAGTCGGCAACGCTGTGGTCACGTGATGCGGACAGCTACATCACGCAAAAGGAGTACCGCCAGCGGTACGGCGAGGACCGCTCCGCTGTCCATCAGGTCGCCAACGGGACGGACATTACGTTCAAACGGCCGCCGGCGACTGCGGCGACGTGGACGCGGAACGACTTCGAGGACCTCGACGCCGGCGGTCCATATACGTCCGTGCATCCACGGCACGCGGACCTCGAGGACGGCGTCTTCATCGAGGATGCTCACGCGACGATCTTCGCCGTCCAGCCCTCTACTCGTGGACACCTCGAGTCCGGTGAAACCCCACTCTACATCGCACCGAATGGGACGATGCGCGGGTTCGTTGATTACTGCGTTCGCGTCCCCAACGGGAGTTCCTCCGGCAACACAACTATCTCGTGGTCGCTCACGGAGCACGAGATCGAAGAAGTCCGGTTGAAGAAGGACGGCGAGACCATCGCCGAGCGTGACGGGGCCCATACGCCTGCCCTCGACTACCAGATCGAGGACGACTGGAGTGCGAATCTCACGCTGGAAGCGGAGATAAGCGTCCGGCTGAAGAAAACCGTCAGGACCGACCTGGGCGACCGGACGGACGTCGACGTCACCTATCGGACGGAATCACGCAACGTCTCCGATTCGATCACTGCCGAGATCTACGACCTCTCGGCGTCCCCCTACTACGCTGAGTATCCGAACGGCGACGCCGGCGTGGCCATCTTCCAGCCGCGGCCGTGGCAGGGGTACACGCTCACGGAGGACGGTGAGACACGAGTCCGTGGCATCTGGCGGTTCTACACCGCTCGGAACACCAACTGGGACACGCTCGTCCGGTCGAATCGCACGGATAGCGCCACCATCGAGTCAGACGCGATTCCGGTGTACGTCCACGCCTATCCCTCGCGGATCGGGCCGCGTGCCGAGCCGGTTCGAGATGGGCCGGAGCTCATCGAGACCTGGGGGACTGACCGCCCGTCACCAGTCGGCACCATCGGTGAGAACATCAATATCGACATCGTCAACCAGTCGTACACGACGACGTACGGCGTCGCCGTTCGAGCCGAGAACGTCGACCGTGAGGCGCTGCACGTTGCGGGCATCGTCCGGGGCGTGAATGCGTCAATCGTCGAGCCGGACGCTGGCTCTGAGCGACAGCTCCGCCGCAGTAATCTGACTGTTGAGGTTCTCCAGCAGAACGAAAGTCAGGCCACACTCCGCATCGAACTCCGGGATAACGAGACCGGCGCACCAATCGTGCTCAGCGATCCCGACCGACGATATCCAATCGGCAGGAACACTCGCAACGGGTACATCACCGTCGCGGAGCAACGCGTCGAGACCAACGCCTCCGGGGTGGCGATCGTGACGATCGATGAGCCGGGGATCTACACGGCTCGGTACCATCCGGGTTCGTGGCTCGGGCACGACCCCGCGTATGTGAGTGCGACGGCAACAGCTCGGTGGCATCCGCTCGGCACCATCGACGGTTGGTTCGCGTTCATTTTCGAGGTTGGCTGGCAGCTCGTCCCATTCATTGTGATGTTCTATGCAGGCACGCGGCTCCTCCGTATGATCGGTCCAGAAGACATCTTCCAACGGAACTCATAGTTCATGACTAGCAACCACCCACACATCAGTCGGCGAACCGCCCTCCGAACAGTCGCCAGTGCTGCGCTCGCAGGCGTCGCTGGCTGTCTGAACGACAATAGCGGTTCTGGAACGCCTAGTGACGGAACGACCTCTCCAGACGGCCAAGGCCCGCTCACGCGCATCGCTGTCGAGGGGACAACACTCGTCGTCGAACTCTCCACAGACGCCGACGTCGACCAAGTCAACCTCATCCAACCGAACGGCGAGCTATTCGGGAAGCGTGACGTAGCCGCAGGTGCTCAGCAGGTCTCGTTCGAAATCGGCACCGCGTATGCGCCCGGTAAGTACCGCGTACTCGCGTTGAAGGGTGAGGAGACAGTAGTCGAGACCACAACTGAACTGCGTCCAGGGATCCAGATACAGGATGTTGGACTCTATCGGAATAATCCAGATAAGCCGTGGGACGAAGTCTATGGTGAATCAGAGACGGACCGGATCAAGAATGGTGAGGCATTCGTCACAGTAGAGAACACAGGGAGCGGTCCGGAAGCGATAACTGAACTGATCTTCTCCGGGGACGTTCCCAATCCGATTGAGAACCCCAGAGGAAGTGGAATGCACGAAACCGACCGAGTAGTAGTCCCCCCTGGAGAGACGGCCGACCTGTTCAGTAATTCGTTTCCGTTCGGCTCAGAGAGCGAGGACGGAATGGGGTGTTCCCCAGACGGTAACAGCGGCCAGTTCACGGTTATCGTCGAGACCCGAGTCAGTGGCAATCGGGTTACGAGCACCTACAATGTCGAGTATTCCGGGTCTAACGAGATGACTGACTGTGAGGTCACGATCACGGAGGCCTGACGATGGTTGATCTCATCGACGTCGTCCTTGAGGGTATCAAGGACGTCGTTGATTGGTTCATCGGGCTGTTCATGGACGGTCTCAGATCGGGGTATGAAACTCTAACTGAGGGGATGTTCGGAACCCCGACCCCAGAGACGAACGGAGCATTTGTCTTCGGTGAACCAACCAACGCACCCTGGCCAGCGATCCACGATTCTCTCATCAGCGGCGAAATCATGCTGGTCGCCCTGTTGCTCCTCGTGATGAGCGTCCAGGGACGTCACACGGTTCGAATCTTCAATATCGGAAGTGCCTACGAAGCCCGAAAGACGAAGAAAACAGCCTGGGTCGGAGCCTTTCTAATCATCACGTGGTACTGGATTGGGACTCTCGCGCTCTACCTCGTCAACGGATTCACCATTGCACTGATGCCGGAGCTTTCCTCCGTAGCTTCGGCGATGCTTCAGTTCTTGGGAGCAGCCATCACAAACCCCGGACTGGGGCTATTGTTCGCCGTGATGGGCGGGATTTCGATGTGGGCGCTGGAGGCCCTGTTCTACATCCGGAGGATCCTGCTTTTTGTCTACCTGTACGGAATGCCGATTGCTTTTGCACTAGCCTATGGCAACATTCCGGTCGTATCCGATATTGCTCTGGGCTTCAGCAAACGGTTTGTTCCGTTGGCTGTCCTCCCGCTCCCAGCTGCGATGGTCCTCAAGGGATACGACTTGATCTACGCTGGGGGGACGCTCACGCCGGGATCAGCGTTCCTCAAATACCTCGTCGCTGCGTCCCTCCCACTGGTCGCCCTCTACATCACATGGAAGACATTCAAATACGCGACGCCGTTGACGGCCAAAGTCGTCGGCGGGGCGACAAAAGGCGCAGCCCTCATCGGCGGTGTCGCCGCCGGGGCCTACGTCGGTGGCGCCGGCGTCGCGACGACTGCCGCTCGGTGGGGGCCGAAAGCCGCTGCCGGCCAGGCCGTCGCGCAAAAAGCAGCTGCCCGCGGTGGACACGGAGAAGACGGTAGCAGCACGCCGTCGTACCGCCGTACCGAGAATGACCCCGGTGGAGCGACAGCGGAATCGGAGAGTAACGACCACGGTATGGACTTTGACCGCGGAATCCACTAACAATGTCAACAGACGAAGACGCAGCCGCACGGCGCATCATGGATCAGTTCGGTGAGGAGAGTCGCATCCCGTATCTCAATATCGAGGAAGGCGACGTCGGCATGCTCATCGCCTTCCCCATTATTGGGCTGTTTATCGCGGGCCTCACCGGGATCGAGTCGCTCGCCCTCCCGTTCGTTGCTGGCGGGCTTGGCTTTGGCGTCGCCGTCATTTACGTCTCACCAACCCACCTGAACGCCTGGACGTGGACCAAAGATGTCTATCGCTACCTCAAGCGACCTCAGGTCACGTTCAGTGCGCCCGTCGACGCCGACACGAGTACCAACGAGACAGAGCGGAATGAGGGCGGACTCGCGAACTACACACCGTTCAAACCGGACGAGCGGACACAGGATCTCACGAACATCAAGCGAGCGTGGCCGGGCGCTGGTGCCATCCAGCGTGAAGACGGCGCGATGGAGGCGTTCATCGAGATCGATTCGGCCAACATGGACTTCGCGATGTCCGACGACTGGGCGCAGCTCCAGGATGCTGGCAAAGAGTTCGCCAACAAAGAGCTGGACTCGAAGCTCAAACTCCACGCCACAACCCGTTCCTTCCCGGTCGAGCAGATCACCGAGACCATCGAGGAGCGCCTCACTGACGAAGACGTCACGGAGAACCCGATCTTCCGGGAACTCCTCGAAGAGTACCGGGAGACACGGCCGAAGGAGATGCGTGACCGGGGCATTCAGCAGGTCCGGTACTACATCGGCGTTGAAGTCAGCCCGATAGAAGTGTACGACCGCTTCCGCGACGAGGGCACCCCCGCCGAGAAGCTGACCCAGTTCCCCGTCATCGGATTCCTATTCAACCCGTTCGTCACCCGCCGCGAGGACCTCACCGACATCGAACGTCGTGCGCAGATGTTCGAGAAGCTCGACAGTCGTGTGAACGATGTTCAATCCGAGTTCATCCAGCAGGCGTCGGGGTGGTCCGCACGCCGGCTCAGCACGGTCGAGCTGTTCGTCCTGAATATGGACTTTTGGAACGGCCGCGAACATGACTACGACGAGGCGGAACGTGTCGTTCGCGACCAATCGATCATCGGCCACTCGCGCCGGGAGGACCCACACGATGCGTAACGTGCTCCTCCAGACTGGTGGTGGTGCGCTTGGCTCCGTCGCCGGGTGGCTCCAGAATCTGACGCCAGCAGAGAGTGCAGTACTTGCCCTTGCAGTGGGTCTCGGCCTTGGCGTCGGTAGCAAGCACCTCTGGGACCGCTTCACTGCAGATGATGAACCAGACGTGGACTTTACCGATGTCCTCGACGAGGAGACGCTCGAAGAAGGCGAGGCCGAACGCAAGCTCCTCGACGACATCTCGGAGTCGCACAAGACCGTTACCGCGCCCGGAGCTGTCGAGTGGGAGACGCGAGCGGCACGGGTCGGCGAACAGTGGACGACGACGCTGTACATCGCCGACTACGCCGACTATCCCAGCGATGGCTATCTGAGCGACCTCTTCGAGATGACGGACGTCCAGTTCGATTTGACGGCCCACATCACGCCGAAGAACCAGCAGCGAGCCCGGAACGAACTGCAGGACATCGCCGACGACCTGCAGGTCGACGCCGATATCGAACAGAGCGTCCGTAGCGCCTATCTCCAGGAGCGAGCGAACGAGGCCGCAGCGACGTACAAGGCCGTCGAGAATGGCGCGAACGTCTTCGACCAGGGGATGTTCATCACCGTCCGGGCCGACGAGAAAGAGGAACTGCGGGACGCCGTCCAGGAGGTCAAGAGTGCGCTCCGCGATGATCCATCGAACCTCACGCCGAAGACCGCGATCTGCCGGCAGGACCTTGCCCTCCAGTCCGCCGCACCCATCGGTGACAACGAGTTCGGCCGCGAGTCCATCGCGCTCGGCGGCGCCGTCGGGGCGTTACTCTCCTCGCCGCACAACGCGACGATTCTCGAGGAGGGCGGCGTCGAGTTCGGGATTCACAAGGACAACCAGAGTCCCGTGGTTATCGACCCGTTCGCGCGGGACAACGGCTACGCGATGTTCACCGTCGGCGACACGGGGTCGGGGAAGTCGTTCAGCTCGAAGCAGAACTTTATCCGCTCCATCGAGCAGAGCAAGGACCGCATCGGCATCATCCTTGAACCGCTGAACAACTGGGCCGGCGTCTCGGAAGCTCTCGACGCCAAACGAATCACTGTCGGCGGGACGCTCGGTCTGAATCCGCTGGAGATCCGGGAGACGCCCGAGCACGTCCAGCGGGCGATGGGTGAGGACGCAAGCCCGTTCAACGAGAAGCTCGATGACGCGATGAGCTTCCTCACGAACTTCTTCGCGCTCCGCGGTATCTCGCTCGGTGACCGGCGGACGACGCTCGAGCTCGCCCTCAAGCGCGCGTACAAGCGCAACGGCATCACCGACGACATCTCCACGCACGATAACCCGAGCCCGACGATTCGGGATATGATGGACGTCTTCGAGGACATGGTCGACGAGCCCGAGGAGTTCGTCGTACGGGCTGACGAGGAGGCGGGGAAGATCAAGGAGGACGCGACGTGGCTGCTCGACCAGCTTCGGCCCTTCGAGGAGAGCGGTCGGCACGGCAACCTCGGCCAGGAGTCCGACTTCGATATCCGCGACGAGAAGGTCATCTATCTCGATCTCGCCCAGCAGGAGGGCAGCGTCGACAGTAGTACGGCGCTGACGATGCAGCTGCTCATCTCGCTGGTGTACGAGCGGGCGAAAACCTCGGACAAGGAGGTCGTGTTCTACATCGACGAAGCGCGATACATCATGCAGGACGCCGCGAGCCTGGCGTTCCTCGAAACGGTGTTCCGCCACCACCGTCACCACGATCTCTCGATTCGGTTGGTCACCCAGACGGTCGACGAGTTCTTCGAGCACGCCGAATCCGAGGCGATTCTGGACCAGTGCGCGGTCAAGCAGTTCCACCGCCTCGACGGGATGGACGAGGAGTGGGCCGACGAGTTCGGGCTGAACTACGCGCAGATGCGGTTCGTCCAGGACGCCGTGCCGGGCAACGAGGACGCCGGCTTCTCCGAGGCGCTGGTGGGCGTCGATGGCGAGTGGCGTGGCATCCAGGTCAAAGCGATGGCCAAGGAGAAGCAGGTCATCGACTTCGAGCCGACCGAGCAACGGCGAACCTCACTCCCCGGTGCTGGTGAAGACGCTGTGAATCCGGATATCCAGACATTCCAAGATGACCTCGAAGCCCGAGCAACCGGGAATGGAGAAACTGCACCCGAGCGGACGCCGGCGGAGACCGATGGGGGCTCAGAGGAAGGTGATGACAATGCGTGAGTACCTTCGCGTGACGCCGACATCCGAACAACTCACGCCGGAGCGTGTGCCCCAGGCACTGGAAAGCCTCCACAAACTGACCGCAACGGACTCGACAGGGCTGGTCGACACACTGAATCCACTACATAGCGAGACACCTCCCCGGTTCGAATTCCTCGCACTCAGTGACGGTGCGGATGAGCCCGTCGAATTCTACTACGGAGCCAACGAGCATCTGGACACTCTCGAGAAGCGTCTCCGGTCGATCTATCCCGAGACGTTCGACATCGAACGCACCGAGGTCGATGTTGCATCGCGACTCGTGCAGCCCGTCGAATTCGACCAGGAGACATTCGTCGAGCAGTATGAGTCGGACGACCTCCAGTACGAATTCGGTCCTGACGAGCAATACGAACTAGCGACTGACGACAACAATCAAACCGAGCTAGTAGACGCCGAATCAGCCGCGGATGGAGAGACGGTCGCTGACCCATCTGTCGACCACATCATCGAGATTGGGGATACTGCCCTCGAACTCGCCCCACCAGATGCGATTCCCAGGGATGAGCCGGTCACAACGCTGGCGAAACCAACGATGACGTCAGAGGGAACGGTACTTGCCCGGCCAGCGACTGATACCGTCTCCCCACTCGGCGTCCGGTGGCAGGGCTCGGCGACTCGGAAACAGGACTGGATGTCTTCGCTCTCGCCGTTCACTGGCGACGATGTAGACGATAGTCCCGATGCCGTCGACCAGCCTGGTGGCGCGCTCGCGTCGCTCGTCGATGACTTGACGGAGGCGAGTGCCCCACTAGCGTTCCACGTCGTCTTCCAGCGACGGGCGAGCTGGCAGAGCGATGCTGAAGTTCGTATGGAAGACATCATCGAGGGGCGGGATACCTGGGCGCAGCGGTTTTTGGGGCCACTCTTGGAGTTTGACGACGGCTCCGACCGCCGAAGCCGGGAGGAGTTGAGTGACACACAAACAGCTCGTGTCGGAGCTATCGAGGCGAAAAACGCGAAGCGCTCGTTTACCGCGAATATTCGCGCCCTTGGCGTTCCGTCTGGTGACGACGAGCGTGAGGAACTCGACGAGCGGTTGGAGTCACTTGCCCCCGTCTTCGATACACTCGATGGGCCGTGCTACGAAGTGGAGGCCGAACGGGTGCGCGACAACGGCTTGCGGCAGGCTAAAAAAGAGCAGCACGCACGAACCGCGCTGCAACGGCTTTTGGACCGCGAGCTTACGACCGGCCGTGGCAAGACTCGACCCGAGTTCGTCCTGAGCGGCCGCGAACTCGCGAACTTCCTCGTCGTTCCCTCTTCGGACCAACTCTCCGTGGAAGGCGAACGTGGAACGCGTGCGGAACAACAGAGCCGGAATCCGCTCGCCCGGCCTCACCAGGACATTATGAGCGAGTTCCGTGACGGGATGGCTATCGGGTATGCCCTCGACGACACTGGCGACCCCGAAGATGTCCCGACACACATTCCGCCCCGCTTACTGCCGATGCATTACGGACGATTCGGCACCACCGGCTCAGGCAAGTCAAAAGCCCTCCTCAACGATATGCTCTCGTTGTACGACAACACTGAGGGGCCGACCATCCTCGTCCTTCCGAAAAACGACGAGATGGCGCAGAACTACATGCGGGCCCACGCGCGCCGATTCGGGATGACCGACCTCGAGGAGAACGTCGTCCACTTCCCGATCCCGGACGTGCTTCCCGGATTCTCCTTTTTCGATCTCGAACCCTCGCTGGAGAGTGGCCGCCGCCGTGAGGATGCAGTCCGGCGAAAAGCCGACCACTACGAAGAGATCCTGAAGCTCGTCATGGACGAGGACCGATACAAGCGGGCGACGGTCGCCCCAACCCTCATCAAGACGCTCATCACCGCGCTGTTCGACGAGGAATACGGCCGTGAAAACGGCCAGTACCGGGAGTCAACCGATTACTTCGCCCACCGACAGCTCGAACACGTCATCGACCAGCTGTGGGAAGCCGGCCCGCCACAGCCGAATCTCGCAGACGCACCCCGATCGAGCGACGAGGAGGTCTCCCGCATGATCCGGCGGCAATTCCAACACGATTCGACCACCTTCGACAACGTGATGGGTGGGGTCACACACCGCCTCAACTACATCTCACAGAACCCCCACCTGCGCCGCATCTTCAACAACACCGAGAACCAGTTCGACTTCCGAGAAGTGCTCGACGATAACCAAGTCATCCTGTTCGACCTCGGCGATCTTCGCGACGAGGCCGCCCGGATTATGACGGGCATGATCCTCACCAATCTCGACGACGCGCTCAAAGACCGCAAGCGCGACCTCACCCAGTACTCCGATGACTACGTCGTGAACCTTCTCGTCGACGAAGCGGCCTCAGTCGTGGTCTCCGATATCATGAACGACCTCCTCGAGAAAGGACGAGGATTCCGGCTTTCAGTGGGCCTCTCAATGCAGTTCCCCGAGCAACTGGAAGCTGAAGGTGGGCGGAAAGTCTACCTGAACGCCCTGAACAACATCGGGACCTCACTCGTCAGCAAGATCAACGTCGACCGAGAACTGGCTCGGGCGATGGCCCACGAGGAGATGGACCCGGACGATTTCGCCAACCGGATTCGCTCGTTACCCCGTGGCGAGTGGATCGGCAGCGTCCCGAGCCCAGCATTCGGAGAAACCGGGCCGTATCCGTTCAGTCTCACACCGCTCGAAATCCCGCCGGGCCATCCCGAGAGTGAGTACCCGCTGACACAGCGTGAAGAAGAACAGTTCACTGAGACGCTCGCCTCGATGCACGAGGACATCAGTGACGACTACGGGGTGCCAGCGGAATCAGATGTGTCGACAGCGAGCGCACCTGCCGAATTACACGAGGTACTCAGCATCGAAAGCGACGACCTAGACGTCGCGCTAGCGAAGGTGGTTCGAAGCCGCCAGCTTCGAGACGGCTGTCGGGAAGAGAACGGCTGGGTAGATGTCGAAGCGGTTGACGAGGAACTCAGGCGGCTCTTCGAAGAAGTCGATGCCGAACCACCGTCGTATGAGGAACTAGCAGATATCCGCGAGCGATCACGCCATCTCGATACGACCGTCGATATCGAAGCAGACGAAATACGGATTCGATTGACCGACGCTGGCGAAGACATCGCGACACCCGAGACTGGGGGCGTACAAGCCGCCGGCGGACATGACCACGATACGGCACTCCTCCAGATCGAAGAAGAACTCAGCGAACTCGGTTTCACCGTCTCAATCCTCGCCCAGGATGGCAGTGAGAAACCTGACGCGAGGGCGAGCCATCCCGAGGTTGACGACCGATTCGCTATCGAGGTCGAGACGACGACGCCCGAGAATCCCGCGAAAGTGCTCACGAATCTCCGGAAGGCCCAAGCAGCAGGGGATATCCCGCTGTTTGTCGTTCGCCCCGGAACAGATGAAACTGAGTGGGCCAAGCGCGTTGACGGCATTCTCACACCACCCGTTCGCACCCTCCAGAATGACGAGACGCGGTTCTACACGACTGACTCGAATCTCACATTCAACGGCGGGGCGACCGAAGAAGGTGGAGTGACGGCTGTCCGACCGGCGACCGGGGACGAGAACGGGACCCAGAACATCTGGCAGCGTGATGGCGACGAGATCGTCCTCCGTGATACCAGCGGGACGGAACACATCCGCCTCCCGTCGCTTGAAAACCTCTCGAAGGACCGTGTGCCAGCCATCTACAGCTACGACCACGCTGCCGACGAGTACGTCGTATACGAGCACGGTGAGCAACACATCTACGAGACGAAATCGGCGTTCGAGGACGACTGGGTGCGTATCAAGAAGCCATTCGTCCCCGAAGCCGAACTCCCCGTACCAGACTACACACGTTCGACGTACGGCATCATTATCCTTCACGATGAGGCGGAATCGGTCGTGTATGAAGACGGTGAGAAGCGGCCACTCTCGACAATCACCGATGGGTCGCTCCACCCAGTATCATCTGGTTCAGCGGCCGCTGAAGAACCTGACCAGACTCCTCAACCAGATAGCACAGTCGAGGAACAGCAGGAAATCTCATCGCCACCGTCGTTCGAATCGTTCGTCGACGAATATCTTATCGAAGACGCAGATGGAGCCGTACCGAAGGATGACGTATTCGGCCTCTACAACGACTGGGCAGAGGCTCATGACATCGACGATCCGCTGAATAAGAGTTGGTTCACACGGAAGCTCAACACCCACATCGAGGTGGACTCCACGAAGAAGCGAATCGACGGGGAACCCGTCCGGCATTACACTGGTGTCCGCCTCCGCTCTGAGGAGGATTCTCAACCATGAAATGGATGTACACGGTCCAATTCCCAGCTTCATCGCGAGTTCTCGGGAGGTGTTCCACCCAAACTGAATCATGACCCTACCCGATCAGACCCTCTGGTCGAGAATCACCCGACGGCGGCATGTTCCACCCAAATCCTTAATGGGTGGAACACCAACGAAACGACCGAAATGGGTGGAACACGCTCACGTCCAGCGATTTTCAACCAGCTATAGCGAGTGTTCCACCCAACAACCAACTAGGATAGAACGGGGGGTCCCCGTTGGGACCAAGGGATTGGATCGAGACGTAACGCAGAGAGCGTTCTGTTCTGGCTCAGAGACAGTGAGAGCCATGCGAGGTGCTACGTGAAGGTGAGTGAACCGATCGTCAACGAGCCGGAGGCGATTCCGGAGACGTTGTGCGAACGCGAGCAGTGGGTGTGCTGGCGCGAAGAGGAGCGAGACGGCAAGCCAACGAAGATTCCGGTGACGCCGGGGGCTGGTGGGTTCGCGTCGTCGACGGAATCCGATACTTGGAGTGATTTCGAGACGGCACTCGACTACACCGAGACAGAGCATGCGGACGGTGTCGGGTTCGTGTTTACCGACGACGACCCCATTGTCGGCGTCGATCTGGACGACTGTCGCGATCCGGAGACCGGCGACGTCGACGACGCCGCGCGGGACATGATCGACCGATTGGATTCCTACACGGAGGTGTCGCCGTCGGGCACCGGCTTCCACGTGCTCATCAAGGGGGAACTCCCGGAGGGTCGGAACCGTCGCGGGAGCGTCGAACTGTACGATACGGCACGCTTTTTCACCGTCACTGGCGACCACGTCGACGAGACACCGACTCACGTCGCCCGCCGGCAGGACGCGCTCACAGCGATTCATCGTGAGTACGTCCAGGACACCGAGCGTGCCACAGCCTCCGAGTCCGAGCAGCGTGATGGCACTGACGACCAGTCAACGGAGACCGATACGGTCGACGCTGGCGTTGACGTCGACCTCGAGGATGAGGAACTCCTCGAGAAAGCCCGGAATGCGTCGAACGGCGAGAAGTTCGAGCGGCTCTGGAACGGAGACACGGGCGGCTACGACAGCCACTCCGAGGCAGATATGGCGCTGTGCTGTTTGCTGGCGTTCTGGACCGGCGGTGACCAGACGCAGATGGACCAACTGTTCCGCCAGTCGGAACTCCACCGCGAGAAATGGGACGAGGTCCACTACGCTGACGGGTCGACGTACGGTGAGAAGACCATCGAGCGATCGATTGCGACCACCTCCGAGTTCTACGAGCCGGACGCTGGCGACGACACCGCGGACGCCCACGACCCAGCTGCCGACTCGTCTCCAGGTGTCGACGCCGGTGACTCGGAGCGAAGCCGTGCGTATCTAGCCGAGAAGAACCGGCTCTTGGGCGAGCGTATCGACGAACTCGAGGCGACACTAGCGGAGAAAACCGAGCGGATCGACACCCTCGAAGCAGAAGTCGAGCGACTCACCGAGGAGCTGGCAACCCGTGACCGAGAGCCAGGGGATCCCCAAGAATCGACCCCTGCCGATACTGGTGAAGGCGATAACGAGTCCGAGACAGCGTCCGTATGGGGCCGGACGAAACGGTTGTTCGGAAGTGACTCGAAGTAACGTCGAGACCGCGACGTAGCGTTTCTCACCCCCGAGACGGGTGACGGGGTTTCGAACTACCCCGAAACAACGCATGCATTCTGAGCGACAGCACCAGCGAGACCGTGGTATTGACCGAGTGCCAGCCCATCTCAACGCGTCGAGATCGCCCTGGTCGGATCTCCGCCTGTCCGTTCCAAACACTCGTAACAGTGAAGCGATCGTCTCGTTCGTCGAATGCACTCTCGTCGAACTCACCCACGAAGACGTCGGTGCCGAGTACATCTCCTCGAATGTCTGGGGGATGAAGCGGACGCAGTTCATCGTAGCCGACGACGTCGGCGAGACGTTCCAGAAACGTCACTACGACGGACGCCTTGGCTGGCACGAGCAGAGAATCAGTCGCGAGGACGTCCGGGAGGAGCTAGTGAACCGTCTCTCACGCCCATCTTCCCTCGCGACGAATCAGAGCCACGGAGCATCCGTCGACGAGCCTGATACATTCGCGGTGAAGGGCCTCCAAGAGTTACAGCACGAGACGCGAAGCAGGTGATATCTTAACCAACACTCGCCGCGACAAGGGCCGGAGTGTTGGTTAATAAGTGAGCAGCGTCATCTCTCCCCGACGTCGGTCACAGCGAGCACAGTGCCGTCAGTAGTTTTTTCGGCGCCGTGAGGGCCGAGGCGCGCAGGTGAGCGTGCCTAGAGTTGATTTCCATATGAATGGCCCGAACAGATACGACGACGCATCACACGATCATGAGCGATTCGAAGACGAACTGGTAGCCCAAGACCAGGACGCCACACAGGTTGCGACCGAGGACATCGATGAGACCGGCGCGCGGCACCTCGCCGCGGACCTCGTCGAGGCGGGTGTAGTTACCCCTGTCGCCGAGGAACGGGTGCTCGTTCACGAGCCCAGTAACGCGGCCTTCGATTCGATCAGACAGTTGGCTGTCTTCCATCGCGGGTGGACGGCCGCTTGCGACGCCGACGAAGAGGACGCGTAACTGCAGCAAACACTCTCCGGCTGTGTTCTGCGATGCGCTCCCCGGCTCGGAACTCGACGACGCCCGCACTTGGGGGAAAGACGACTGGGTCACCCACCCGATCTGCGTCGACTGCGCTATTCAGGAGCGCCCTGATTCCAACGACCTCGACCACCATGCCTACGACGGCTGTGGACGCATCGTCGATACGCTGCCGGCACTCACGTCCTTCCACGTCGAACTCGGCCACCTCGACGGAACAGTACACCTCTGTGTCCGCTGTAGTCCTGGTGGGCCCGCGACGTACTGGACGCGCGACCTCGAAGAGCATCTCGTTGCTGACATAAACTCCGAATAGGCCTGCCCCAGTGCGCTCCACTGGTTCAGTACGTCCGGAAAATAGATTCGGGGATATGCATCCAGCCCTACGAGGGAACTCAATCCGGTTGTCGAGATCCCGAAAGGGCTCAGTCCAACATGGCCTCGATATCCCATTCGGTCTTCTCGTTGCGGACCTGAATTTGCTCCCAGGCTTCCTCGGCACTACAGTCCGCTTCGACGCCTCGTTCGTAGAGCCCAGCAGCATCCTCACGCATGGTATTCAATTTCATCTCCGGTGTCCGGAGATAAGAGTATGCGGCCATTTTCGCAGGCGGTTAGTCCGACTCATCAGACTCTGTGTTTCCAAGGTCTGTGGATTCGAATTCCTCTTCCCACTGCGGACGGGCCGGCCCCGGCACTTCCGTCGCGAGAGTCCGAAGTTCCTGCTCCGAAAACCAGGGGAAACAGCGGTCGTGGAGTTCGTATTTCCGAAACAGATTCAGGTGGACCCAACTGTAGGATGCGATTTCTCCGAGAGCATCCCGGTCACGGTCGCGAAGCGCATCAACGACCTCCTGTTCGGTGATATCGATATCAAAGGTTTGCGCTTCACTGACGAGTGCTTTCAGCTCTCGTCGTTTCGTCTCATCGTCAGCGTCTGGTGCATAGTATATCTGAATGGCAGCGTCGATCACGTCCGCCTTCGACTCAAGGGCATCTCGCGTCAAGCCCGTATAATCCCGGGGGAACATCCAACCTTTCTCGAAGTAGGGACGCTGATCGAGCAGCCCCAATTCGGGGCTTTCACCGCCACTCTCCTTCTCGTAGACGCCAACGAGGTGGTCCGCGAACTCGGCGAGCGCGTGAAACTTGATGAGGAACGACGGCACGACACGCGTGTCTGGATCAGCGGTGTCACCGATGAGTGTGGCTTCAGCGTCGATGGGTTTGCTGAGTTCGTACGCCATCGCTCGGAGCCGAACCTCGTAGTCGCCGCGATAACTGCCGAACACAAGATAGGTCGTGATGCCCGCCTGGGTGAACGCGGGCACAGCCTCGTTGATGAACCGGGCAACCTCTGATCGATCCGGTCGCGGAACCGCAACGCCGTGAAGTGCCCGATCCACGGCGGCTTTCACGCGTCGCCAGCGGTCCTTTCGCGTCTCCTCAGTCACAGTGGGTGCTTCTCAGGCAACGGTGTTAGGTCTTGCTAACTACGTCGGGATTTCCTCTCTAAATCGTCATGGTACACCCGAACAGTTACAATCGTTCAGGAAGTAGAACTTCATATGAGCGAACGGACGGACACGCCGGCACCGGCAGACGCACACGCTGATACGGTATTCGACGTCGGTAGTGCTGACGCCTATGAGAAACAGCGGCGCGTCCACCGGTTTCTCTCGCAGGAGACACGAAACCACATTATCCAGGTGCTCCTCGGCCATCCGTCACACCTCGCCTCGATCACGGAGCTTGACTACTTCATCCCGAAGAGCCGGTCAACGATTCGCGAACAGCTCGACAACCTCGCGGATCGAAACATCGTCTCGAAGTACCATCACGAGCCGAACGAAGGTGAACGCGGCCTGCCGACAGACTTCTGGGGACCTACCGAATTCGGCGTCGAACTGCTCTACGAGTACAAATATCTCCGTGGGGTCCCAATCATGCGGTCGCTCCACGACCACACGGCGTTGACTGAACAGGTCGAACGCCACCTCAATGCTGCGCGCCCCGACCTCCCGGAGGCGGTCACAGATGCGCTCGAATTCGACGAGATCGACGTTACAGAGTCGGAATCCGCTGAAGATAGGAGAGCGGCGCTCCAAGAAGGGTCGTTGTTTACTGATGAGACTCCCAAAGAGGAGCGTAGTGAATCCCCAATTGACGATCTCTTCTAGGGGGATACGCGAACTATGCTTCACAAAACTCGGTAGTGCGAACTACAATGCTGGATTCAGAAGAATTTGAAGAAAACCAGCGCGGGAATACAGAGCAACGGCGTACCATGATCAAGCAGTGGGCGGAATACATCCGGACCCACGGTGACGAGGAGTGGTCACGCCAGCAAAACAAACTCATCAACTCCCAGCTGCAGTCGGTGAACGATCTCGCTGAAACTGGTGACACCGATCCGGTCCAATTTGCAAATGTCCGAGATCGACTACAAGACCCAGAATCGGGAACCTAGGTCTCGCTCTTTCGCTCAGAGAACCATATCTTGACAGCCCTGGCGGTATTCTGGAAGACCATGCAGTGTCCGGAATGTGGATCTGACATCACGATAGAGGTTGGGCCAGAGCGGCCACTCTCAATGTCGCTCGTAGAGGCTGTGATTGCTGCTGACGAAGACGACCAAATCGCCTGTTCGCAAAACTGCTGGAACTGTGGCTGGCAGGAGAAGCGCTCGATCCGTATCCAGGCCATCGAGAGAACCGACGGCGATGAGCAGGCCGCCAAACGCGCGTCGCTCATCGACGAGATCGTGAGTGAGGCAAAGGGCATCGAACGTATCACGATGCTCGAGGATGTGCTCGCAGAGGTCCGTCGCCAGCGCCGTCTGGAACCGAACACGTCGAATGCCTCTACTGACGCCACCTTTGATGATAAGCCCGATTCATGACTGTTGATGAGGCGTTCTACGACGTACGGGAGCGAACCGAGAATCCCGCCCACGCGTCCGTCGAAGACGTCTGTGAACTCGTTCGCAAGCGAGCCCAGGATCCCCGTGACGATCACATGAATGCGCATTTCGACGAGGCCATGGCAGATATCGTCGAAAGACACGGGATAGAAACTGTTCAAACCGTGATCCGCCGTATCCTCGTCGAGCACTACCCGTTCCGCACTGCGACAGTTGACCTCGAAATGCGCAACGTCGATGGTGTCTGGATCGGCACCGCAGCCACCGGATACCTCCGAGAGCTAAACTCGGAACAAGACAGCTGAGGCCTCTCCACTGAAAGCCCTCGGCCGCTCGACGTCCCGCGACCACGTGAGACTGCGTCTCGCTTGCTCCCGTTCGCTCCGCTCACGGGAACCCCGCTGCGCGCCTCGTTCCTGCGGTGCTTGCGGGGTCGGGAGACGACCGAGACGGCCTCGCCCTTTCTGAGTCCACCGGGCTGTCGGCTAGTTCATCGAGCGCCGGATTCGGTTGAACGAGGTTTCTCTATGGCCCGCCCCGCTTGCCGCATGCCGCCCTCCGCGTCGTTCGCGACCGACCATTCCGGGCGTGTGGGCGCTCTCCGCACCGCCCGCGCCCGTTCCGGGCTAAAATGAATCTGGTCTCGACGCCAGCGGGTAAGCGCGAGGGGTTGCGCGGCGTGGCTGCTCACCACCTACTGATTGATCTTTAGCTGAGGACACAGCGGAAATAGACATACGATATCAATTCTGCCGCAGAACCCGAACGAACTAATAGAATGATATCGGAGCCAGTTTAGAGGCTATTCGACTCGACGAGAGTCCCAGTCGCAGTCGGAATTACTCGCCCACCGACCTCTACCTGAATCGAATCTGCAGTTGTCTGCCCACGTAGATACAGTAGTGAGGGTCGGTTCACTTCATATCCTTGTTCGACACGTACGTCGATCTCAGACGTGTCGAAGTACTGGTGCTCAGTAAGGTATGCAGCGAGACACCCATTCGAAGCACCAGTCGCAGGATCCTCAGGGATACCGAAAAACTCTGCAAACACTCGGACGTTGAGCTCGTTTTCTGGTTCGTATGTCTCCGGAGCGAACACGAGGAGATTCCGTACTCCGTACTGATCAACCAATTCCGAATACACTTCATCATTAGTCTCGGCCTCCTTCACCGCACTTAGCGATTCAACTGGCACAATTAGTGTCGGAACGCCAGTTGAGATAATCTGGGCTGGGAACTGGTCATCCAGAACGTCAGCTGGTAGGGAAACCGCGTCCGCCGCCCTCGCAGGCTCAATTATTTCATCGAACGTTGGTTCCGGGTGCTCCATTAGTAAGATTTCATCACCAGTAGCTGTTTTTTCGACTGAAACGGGGATTGCGCCGACTTGTTCGTGTAACACTAGTTCATCATCGGAAAGTCCGAGCCGCTCTCGGAGAACGTACGCCGTACCGAGCGTGGGGTGGCCGGCGAACGGTAGTTCTGTCGTGGGCGAGAAGATGCGGACCTCGAATCCGTCCGCATGACTTCCATCTGGGTCGATGAATGTTGTCTCTGAGTAGTCGAATTCGTTCGCGATCCGCTGCATTTCTTCGCCGCTCAATTCACCTTCTGGTTGGACAACCGCGAGTTGATTCCCCGTATATTGGCTTTGTGCGAAGACGTCAACGATATCATAGCGGATGTCACTCATACTGCTCACGTATTTACTTACAGAGATTGGGTGATAAGTAGTCTCGTCAGGGCGAGTGTCACTGGTCTCTCTTACTCGGAGTGCGCTTTCTACTCTCCTAATTACGGGCTGTAGAAACCCGAGAAATCAAGCTTGGTATGGTTCTATGATATTTGGTTCAACTGTTTAGTCCGGTAGTGTTTTTGAGCGCCTGCGAAGGATGCAGGCGCGTTCGGTCGTGCCTGCACAGCACAGGTGATTCGGGATGTGTTACCACCGCCAGCGACAGCTGAACCGTCTGATGGAGGCGCGATGATCGATGTCGATCGAACTGAACGAGATCGAGGAAGCTGAGGTTGAACTGGAGGAGTGGCTAGTCGAACAGGCTGAGAACGGTGCCCCGGATATCGTCCTCATCGGGCTCCTACGGGACTATGCGGACGACATCGAACGCCTCGGTTACGTGCCGCGAATGTGGGGTGAGGCAGAGCGATGAGACGGACCAACACCTTCGAGGTCGTCCCGCAATCGGAGCGGGCCGACACAGTCCTTCGACGCCTTCTCGATGCGTAAGCGAGCCTCTGGAACCAGCTGACATACGCCCGTCGGCAACAGTTCTTCGCCGGCGAGAGCGTCTGGGACAGTGCAGACTACTACGACGAGTACGTCGACGTGTTGGGGTCGGCGACGACCCAGGAGGTTAGTCCGCCTGGCTACTGGGGGAACCAAAGCGACGGGCGTGACCTTCGGACCTACATCCGCAACGACGCCTACACGATTACCTGGGGCGAGCGCTCCCGGCTCGAAGTGCCCATCGGCGGCCAGCTCAAAGACGAGTACGGCTTCGGTCAGTTCGAACGGCTCCAGGTTGCGGTTCGCGGTGAACCACACTGGCAGGGCGAGCCGGGTCGCCTCCACCTCACCTACGACGACGTCGACGAGACGTATCGGGCCCACCAGCCGGTGACGGTTCCCGAGGCTGAACAGACGACGCCGACGGGGACAGACGTCGCCGCGCTCGATATCGGCGCGAACGTCTTCGTGGCGTGTACGACGACGACGGGCGCCCAGTACTGGTACAGCGGTCAGGAGCCGTTCCGGCAGTTCCGCGAAACCACCGAGCGTATCGCCGACGCCAAAGCGAAGCTACCGGCGGGCCAGCAGACCAGCAACCGAATCCAGCGGCTCTATCGGAAGCGGTCCCGCCGGCGCGACCACGCCGTGAACGCGCTCCTTCGAGACCTCGTTGAGCGACTCCACGACGACGGTGTCGAAACCATCTATCACGGCGACCTCACCGGCGTCCTTGGCGAGTACTGGTCGGTCGAGGCGAACCTCAAAGCCCGCACGTTCTGGGCGCATCGGCAGTGTCTCGATCAACTCGCGAACGTCTGCGAGGAGTACGGCATCGAGGTGGCATCAACCTCCGAGGCGTGGACCTCCCAGACGTGTCCGGAGTGTGGTGAGCGCGAACGGACCCGCCGGCATCGTGAGACGCTGCGGTGTCCGTGTGGCTTCGAGGGCCACGCTGATCTCGTCGCGTCGCGGACGCTGCTCGAACAGGCGACGAACATCGCGGTCAGGCCGACGGCACGGCCCGTGCGGTTCCAGTGGGACGACCACCAGTGGTACCCCGTCGAGAGGGACATAGTGGCTCCCAACGAATAGCGCACAGACCCGCAAGGTGCCGCCGTGGTGTCGCCGCGACACCAGCGAGCGGACGCTCCGTGTACGCGGAGTGGATGTCGATCCGCTGGTCGCTCGCTTTTTGAACAGATGAAAAATCGGTTAGTTCTGAACCAACTGTTCGGACAGACGTGAAGTCCATAATGGATAAGCGCCCTGCGGTGACTTTTGAGAATATGCCCTCCGAACTAGGTCCACTTGCTCGAGAATTATCGCGCTCATATTACGAAGCCGCCTTCCCCGCACACGACATTTTCCATGCAAAACGAGTCCACGATATATCGCAACAGCTTGCGGATAAACACCCCAAGGAAGTTGACCGAAACGTACTAGCTGCAGCTGCATGGTTTCACGATATCGGACGGCCACTCGAACGTGTCGGAGAGATCGATGACCACGACAAATGGGCAGCTAACGAAGCCACAAGCCTGCTCGAAGCTGAAGACGTGAGAACGGACCAGATTTCAGCCATCGAGCACTGCCTCCGAGCACACAGCATCCGAGCAAGCTCTCCTGACCCAGAAACGATCGAAGCAAAGCTTCTCTTCGATGCTGATAAGCTCGATGCGACTGGTGCAGTCGGACTAATTCGACTCGCCTGTATCGTCGGCGAACGCTCGGGGCGTACTGGCGATCAGTATGCTGTTATCGATGACGCATCCACGCTCAGTATAGACCGCTCTGACTTGACAGATATCGAACTCTTACGTGAATGGGCACGTGAGCGACTTGATGCGTTATATACTGACCAAGGACGACGCCTTGGAGAATCCCGGTGGGACTTTATGGAATCCTTCTTTGAACAGTTTGCTCTCGAAACCAACGCGGATACAGAGGAGTAGCACAGCTGTATTGAGGTGGTCGTTTTTCTGATCCACGGACGAATCTCAGCACAAGGAGTGTTCAGAAAGACCGGCAACCGGACTCTGCTTTTCCCGTGTTATCGTTTCGGCTCGCACCGCTCGCCGCGTTCCGCCCTCCGCGTCGCTCGCGACCGACCATTCCGGGCTGCCTGCCTGCAGTAGCGGGCGGGCTGCCGGGCTAAAGTGCATGTGCCCTCGGCGCCAGCGGGTATCCCCGTCGGTTGCGCCCCTCGCGGGCTTTCGCGTTCCAGCGCTTGGTGCCGCCTGCGCTGTCGCGCGCCACACCGCGGCGCGCGTTCTCGGCGACAGTCGCGCTGGACACGGACCCGCAGTCCGGGCCGGACACGAGCGGGCATATCCCGCTGGCCGCTCGCTCCGGGCGGGTCGGCGCGCGGTGCTGGTTGGGGCCACCTCATGCAGGCGCGCTCTCGCTCGCGCCCGGTAGGGCGCTCGCGAAGGCGCGAGCGAGAGCGCGCAGATGGTTCTGTCGGTCGTTGTCGTCGGAAAACCGCGATGTAGGAGCATCGCGGTGGCGGCGCGTGAGCGCCTTCGTCGGAAATCACCTTGTGAGTGATTCCAATGTCCAGTAACAACGCTAGCGGAAAGGTCGTTTCGGTCGATGAACAGGCATTCGAGAAAGCGGGCGGTCAGGCGGTCGATGAAGACGGCTTCCCGGTCGTCGACGAGACACCGGAGTTCGAGGCGGCGGTCGAGCAGGAGACGCAGGCGAAGGTGGATGCGAACCACCCGGACGGAATCGCAGACACGAGCGAGGACCGGATTCACGGGGTCACCCTCGAACAGGAGGAGCGCATTCGGGCGCGGGAAGCCGAACTGGAGCGCATCAGTGCCCAGGCCGAGCTGGGAACGCAGGACGGTCGGGAGCAGCGCACGCGAGAGGTCGTCAGCGAGCAGTGTGGCCGTGACGAGCCGGCACCGGCGGAGCGCACGGATCCCCGAGAGAAGCTGACGCAAGACGAACTCGCGGCGGTCAACAAGCAGGCGATGCGGATCAGCGGCGAAGTGCAGGGCGGCTGGTCGAGAGCGGTCGTTGCGAAGCAGCTGGCCGAGAAGGTGCAGCGCGGTCGGGACGTCACGAAGGCGGTGCTGGAGACCCTCGAGGAGTTGAAGGCGGCGCCGGGGGCGATCGTGCCCATCGCGGACGTGCCGGACGTCCCGGTCGGTGAGGTGACGGTCGAAGGCGAGATAATCGAACTCTGGTCTCCCAGCAGTAGCGCTATTCAACAAGTCGGGCTCATCGAAGACGAAAGCGGGCGAACGAAATTCACGGTCTGGGAGAAGAGCGGGAAGACGGTGGTTCGAGAAGGGCAGACAGTGCGGTTCCGGGCAGCAGCCAAGAACTGGTACGAAGGCCGGTGCTCAATCGCGCTGACCGGGTGGTCTCGGATCGAGTTCCCGGAGCGCGGTCGGTGGTGGGAAGAATAGTCAGTCGAGGCAACCCTCTTTTTGCTGTGTGCCGGACCGACCCAGACCCCGCCACCCCACCCTCCGCTCCGTGCTCGCTTCGCTGCGCGCGCAGCCACAACCTCAGTTATCAGTCTGATATTTATACCAAAACCGTGGGAAGAGATGCCCGATTGGCATACGGTTTTAGATGATCACGGGAGCTTCGATTATCGAATTAATAGAGAATAGTAGTATAATGGAACTCGGAGGGAGTCAGACCATTTTCAGGTGATGAAACAGAAACTGAGGAGTGCTTGGTTATCCTAGCCCCACACCAGTTTACGTGTTACTGGTCGTCGGGTGGAAAGTCGTCTGGAAGCTCTTCATAGACTTGTTCGACGACATCGTTGCGGAGTTGGTCGGTGACGCGTTCAGTGATAGTTTTGAAAAAGATGAGTTTCTTGGCGGCCTCTAAATCTGAGTGGTAATCTGCCACGTTCCCATGGAGAATGGGATTGCGTTCTTCATAGAGTTCTTCAACGAAATATTCAGCAATTGCCTCGTTCAAATAGTCCTGTACTGCGGTGTTTTCGACGAGATCGCGGATGTATGGGTTTTCAATCTCACCCCCATTGACGCTTTGTAGGGATAGGTCGTCGTGTTCGCGTGGATTGAACTGCCAGAAACTGTCGTAGTCAGCATGGAGATAGATAGATTCTCCTGCTTGCTGATCCAGGTAGGCTCCATAGATCCAGAGAAGAAACTCGATCTGGGGCAAGATGAGATTGATAGCTGAGGCGTACCGCTCATCTCGATAATTATCGACCACTTCTTGCATGAGGTCCTCGCGTTCGCGGAACGGTGGGAGTTTTGCTACCTCCTCCAACACCTCATCGAAGTACCCATCGCGTTCAACCTCATCAACGACAAATGACTCATCGAAGTCACCCTGTTTGTACTTCTGGTATAATGCCCGTGCTTGCGGGATCGTCAGATCTGTCAGCCACCGTAGCGGGAAATCTTCATACTCCTCTTCGAACCTGTAAAGCTGGGTATAGAGCCTTGGTTTGAGGATCTGGAGGGCATAGTGCTTATGAATGCGATATTCATCTCCGTCAATTGTCGCTGTCTCAGATTGCAAATCTGAATCGTCGTATGGGAAGCTCTCTACCCTGCTTCTCGTCTTTCTGAGAAGAGAGAGCCTGTCAGCCAATTCTTCGTGCTCCGGGTCCTCAAGAATCGGGTCACGTAATCGTTCAAGTATTTCCTCCTTGTCCTCGCGGTCCGATTCCTCTATCTCGACGATTTCCTCATAACTCTCGCCAAACAGCTCTCGCCGCATCTCCTCGATATACTCATCAATTTCGTCAAGCACTGGCGCAGCGTTTCGATGATACCGTTCTTTCAAGTCATCAGATACTTCCTCCCGCTCAAAATCTGCTTTCACCTGGTCCAGTATCTGCTGACCTTCCTCAGTCGAGAGGTAATGATCCAGTTCCACATTGTTCACATAGGATGTCAGCATGATGACCTGCACTAGCTCAAGAGCCACTGATAGATCGTCATCGAACAGCTCATTTTCGATCCAGAAACGCTTGTGTACCGCGTTCATCAGGTCGCGAAGGAGAGGATCCTCCTCGACTTTCTCCATAACTAAATCAAAATATTCCTCTTTATCAACATCGTCAGGAAGATTATCCGGGAATTCGCGAGACATATCTATTCACCTTGACGTCTAGCGTTATGGAAGCCGGTTCGCAGTAAGAGATACAATCTGCTTTTGAGGTATATCTGTCGGGAAAGCGTTAGTTCCAGCCGCGGCATTCACGGAGATTATCGAGATTGTTATCCTCAGTTTCATCAGCGGTGGATCGAAGCGTAGTTTGACCACAGGTCCCGCATTCATATTCGTGCACATCGGCCCTCTGGCCGGTGGATTCGCTTTTGGTGTAGAAGGTATCGCCGTCATCCATTGCGGCTAAGACCTCTTGTAGTTCCCATCGTTGCTTGGCCTTGTCGGGATCATTACCGGTGCCGACGGCGACGATATGAGCCTGGTCGTGGGGTTCATCTGGCGGATCTTGCTCTGTACAGACGATACGGTATGATGTCATCAGTCTCAGTCCTCGTTGCTGAAATCGCCGGTTTCGAGATACTTATAATTATGTTACCAGATAGCACGGGGTCCACTCATTTTGTAACACCAGCAAAATCGCCCCGATACCCCGACCATTCTTTACATCGGAAACGTGGTGTGGCGGTACTGTAGAATGTTTGTTCCCCTTCTTGGCACTTTACAGGTGATACCAGATACAGAGTCAGCAAAAGTTCCGAGAATTGGAGATTGACTTATTCCTCCTCACGCCAGACGAGGTCAAAGTAACCGAGGATGAGGTCGACGGTCAGGTCGAACCAGTCGACTGCGGTGTCGGTATCGATTACAGGAACGGGGTCATCGGTGGGATGGATGATATCATGACGCTGTTGGAGGAAGGTCTGGAACTTATTCCATTCATCGAAGTAGGGGTCGTCGTGGCTGGTGAGAGTCACGCCTGAAATGTCGTTCAAAGCGGTCTTCGCTAGATCCTTCCGGCTAATTTTGTTCCCGCTGCGGTATTGTTCGACTGAATTTATGGCGTCGGTGTGATCTTGGCCTTGCCATCTATAGTAGAGGTAGATCTGTCGATAGAGGCAGTTGTCAACGGCAGATACAAGAAGGGGTCCAGCTGCTAATGGATTGTCACGGTTGATTGCGGTTTTGGCTTCTCTGAGAAGCGTGAGCCAGGGTGGGTCCCGCCCTTCTGTTTGAAGTAGATTTCGTTGATAAATCAAGGTGATATCATCGCCTTTTGCGATAGCGTCTTGGGAACACTCGTCTTTTCGGAGATTAGCGGTGACAAGGACTTGGCGTGGGGCAACCTGGGTGACTGAGACAAGGAGGATATCAGCTAATGTCGCCCGAGTCATCGAGCCTTCATGGCGATCAATCGGTAGCCGATCATCTTGATCAACACCCCTACGCTCAGCACCTTTCAGTATTAGCGAGCCGCGCTCAATTTCATAACCTTGGTAGAGGTTGCTCAGTCTGTGTTCGGATGTCTCTCCAACTGTGACATCGGTATAACGCTCTTGTGAAGTAGATTGTTGATAGCGAGAGCTACGACTGAAAGTCGAAGAGGGCAAGGGCACCGCGCCAGCGGTGCCCGATATGTTCCCAATACGCCGGTTTGTGTCGGAATCGGCTGCAGCGGACCTGCTCCAACAGGTTCGCTGGCGTGATGGCGTTGAGTGCCCTCGCTGCCGTTCTGACCTGACGGTCAGAAACGGCAGCTATCGGGTGTATCAGCGGTATCTGTGTAAGAATTGCGGTCGGACGTTCAACGATAAGACCGGGACGATCTTCGCTCATTCGAAGCTGAAACTCAAAGAGTGGTATTTTACGATTTACGTCTTCTTACGGTTTAACACGAGTATTCGACAGATTGAGGCGGAACTCGATCTGTCGTACAGAACGGTGAGACGGCGCGTCGAGCGCTTCGCCAGAGCGCTCGACGCGCCGTCGATCACGCTGTCCGGGCCGGTCGAAATCGACGAAGTGTACGTGTCTGCGGGGCTGAAAGGCCGCGAGCGCGACCAGGAATCGCGCTCGCGTGGCCTGTCCACGCGTGGGCGAGGTTCGTACGATGGCGACAAACCGCCGGTGTTCACGCTGGTTGATCGTGGCTCGGACGAGCGCTACGTCGTGCCAGCGAAATCCGCCGACGAATCGACCATTCGACTCCTGCTTGCTGACCACGACGAGGAGTCGCTGACCGTCTATACGGACGGATTTCGGGCCTACGAGCCGCTCGAAGAAGACGACGCATTCACCCGCGAATACGTCGTCCACGGCGACGGAGAATACGCCGACGGCGACATCCACGTCAACAGCTGCGAGAGCCACGCGTCGCTGACGCGACGGTGGCTCTCGCCCCACCGAGGAGTGTCAAAAGACAAGCTCACGCCGTATCTCAGAGCCTTTCAGCTCCGCCGCGAACTCTACAGAAAACCTGGTGACGAAGCGCTCAAACATGCTCTCGACGCTGCCCTCTGAAAATCAACAACGTGCTTCACAAGAGCGATATGGAAAATACTCACGGATCGGGTCAAAACCCGTTCACATACACCAAACACCCAGGGGAAGTCAGATTGAGCAACGTATCCCACAGTATACGTTGCCCTCAAATCCTATCCCGGTATAGATATCTAACAGCCCCGATGACGCTGTCGGAGAATGATTTGTCTTCGCAATACTGCTTAACGTGGTATTCGGAACGGCACTCGGAACAACAGTGCTCCAAGGCATCACACAGGGTATCGTTGCCGGCGTCGTCGCCGGAACCATCGCTGCTCCGGTCTTCCTAGAATGGATAGACCTCTCTTTGAAGCGGTATCAACTCTCCTCAAAACGTGAACATTCGCCCTGTTGGAATACCGTACGTAGCGGTCAGCAGTCTGTCTCCATACACCGACTCTGGCCCGATCACTCGCTACGAATCCCGGTGAAATCGGTTACGAGGAGACTCGCCGCCCAATCCCGACAACACCGATGATTTCCTCATCATCCTCCACTGGTGTGCCGGTAAATTCATACGGTATCTTCTCGCCATCCTTGGTCACGAGGTCTGCTTCGATCACTACCTGTTTGCCATCCGACAGCACCTGCTCGATCACCGCCTCGATTTCAGCTTCCGTCTCATCATCAAACAAATCCATCGGCGTCAGCTCCCGAATCTCCGCTGCAGAGTATCCGATAACGTCCTCGAATTCATCGTTCCACCGAGCGTAGTTGAGATCCTCATCAAAGACATAAAAGAGGTCATCAAGTGAGTTCAGTGCCGTCTCCAAAAACCGCTGTTCACGCCGAAGCTCCTCTTCACGGCGTTTCTCCTCAGAGATATCACGGACAACGCAGACGTGCCCACCGTCGCTCAACTGTGTCAGACTTAGCTCTTCGACGACACGCTCGCCATCAGTCGTGACGCCAACCGACTGGCCTGTCCACGACCCCTCGGATTCAAGCGCCGGCAGAATCTCTTGATAGAATCGGTCGGCCTCCGATTCGGGATACAGCGACTCCCAATGGTCATGCAGTATCTCTTCTCGGTCCGCGGAGTACACGTCGGCGTACGCTTGATTCAGATACACGTACTCGCCGTCCTCATTCAGAATCCCGATGCCCTCTTGGGCCGACTCTAAGGCCTGGAACCCACGGAACACTTCCTGTTCGGCTCGATATTTCTCAACCAGGTTCTTCACGCGGTTTGCCAGGACAGTGTATTGATCTGTGCTACTGCCTTTCTGCAAGTACTCCGTAACGCCAGCAGTAATCGCTTCACTCGCAATCTCTTCGTCACCTTTCCCAGTAAAGAGAATAAACGGAAGCTCCGGATATTCCTCCCGAACTACATCAAGGAAATCAAGTCCGTTCTGCCCCGGCATCTCATAATCACTGATGATACAGTCAACCGTGTTGTCTTGGAGAACCGCTAACCCATCTTCAACGGTCGTTTCGGTTGTGACAGTGATTTCGTCTCGTTCTCGTTCAAGAAACGTTTTGACCAACTCCGCGAATGCGGCGTCGTCGTCTACGTGTAACGCGTGTATTGAATCAGCTGTTGGGGATAAACTGAGTTCTTCAAACCCTTGGAGATTCTCTGGGTGGGACATATGCGGCAATAGCGACCTCGGTGTCTGTCTTCTGTCGCCGAACTAAGTTGAATGCCGTGATTTGCGGTGACACACGCCAAAATGTAGGAATTCGCTACTTCACTCGTCGGTTACTGACCTAGAATCAAGGGATAATGGGGCAACATGTTGTGTCCAACACCGTGATAGAAAATACATACTTATAGGTAGTTCACATTTTCTCGGCTAGATAAATTCGATACCAGTGATTTCGAAGCGTGCGCCGCCAGCATCACTTTTCGTGACGCTGATTTCCCACCCGTGTCCGTTCACAATCTGCCTGACAATCGACAATCCATAGCCGGTCCCATCCTTCTCGGTTGAATACCCATACTCGAAGATGTCGTCCTGAATTGCCTCTGGAATCCCTGGTCCAGTGTCTTCGACATACAAGCCTCGATCAGCCGAGAGTCGGCCGACGTGGATAGTGACTTCTCCACCGGCATGTTCGATTGCATTCCGGAAGAGATTCTCGAAGACGCCGTGCAGGCGGCTCTCGTCGGCTTCAATTTCCCCGAGATCTGTGCGGATATCGAGTTCCGCGGTTCCCGTCCTCACATTTCGCCACGCTTCGGTGGCACACGCCTCAACATCAACTGTCTCCGTTTCCCCGATTACTTGCCCTTCTTTCGTGAGCGCAGCCACATCCTCGATGAGCGAATCAATCCGTTCGAGCGAGTCAGCGACCTGCTCTAACTCCGGGATATCGTGGTTTTCCTGCGCGAGCTCCGTATACCCACGTGCGACCGACAGTGGATTTCGAATATCATGGGTGAGGATGTCCGAGAACTCAGTTAGACGGCTTTTTTGGTCGTGTAACTGCTCTTCGTGGTGTTTGCGTTCGGTGATATCCCGAATAATCCCGGTGAAATACTGTTCGCCATCATGTTCGTGCTCTCGGAGACTGATTAGTGTCGGGACTTCGTGGCCGTCTTTGTGCAGCGCGGGTAGTTCAACCCCATCCCAGTCAATATTTCGCTCCCCAGTTTCGACGTAGGAGTCTAACGCAGCGGCGTGAACGGGTTGTAGCCGCTCGGGGATGATCTTCATTTTTGGACTGCCCACCAGTTCCTCCGGTGCGTAGCCGAGAATATCTTCGATAGCTGGGTTCGCGTAGACGATTTCGCTATCCGTATTGATCGTCAGCATCCCTTCTGCGGCGTTTTCGACAAGCGTTCGGTAGAACTCCTCAGACCGAACGGAAGAGACCTGCCCAGCCATTTGGTTACAGTATTAACATACGGGTTCTAGGGATAAACACTTGCTGGATAGTCGCCGATAATACCCAGTAGTTCAGTGCTGCAGGCAAGATCTAGTTGCCTGTTTGGAGGTTGACTGTCCACTCCGCGAAGTCTCGGTTGCATAAATCGTTGACCGAGTCGGTTGCTGTGCTTAGCGTTCACCGGGGTCGTCAAAGATGGTGTACGAACCGTTCTCTGACACTCTCTGCTGAGGAACGCAATCAGTCACTCAGAGATCCGGTGGTGCGCGATTTCGCCTGATCCACAGTGAGGACACTGGTCTGCGTCTGGTTGGAGTTTCGTTCCGCACTGGCGGCACTCAACGACGACCTCCGCCTCATGACTGGAGAGTAGCTGAGCGAGTACCGCACGGATACTCATGAGAACCCTATATTCCGCTAGGAGTGAGTTAATGGTACTGGTGCGGGAGTTTCTCCGGAAATCCGGGGTGGACAACCAGCAAACCCGCCAAAGGCTTATCTTCCAGACGGAGTGAACTCCACGTGGAAGGACCTGTCACACGCTCCTTCTACCCCATGAGCATGCCTACTGATGACTCGTCGCTCGGTCAGTGCCCGGACTGCGGCGACCCGGTCTCTGACGCGTGGCTGCTTGTTGAATACAATAAAGACGACGGGACTGACGGTGTCTGGGCGGAGTGTCCATCGTGTGGGGACGTCATCGCGCCGGAGTAGCCAGACCGCAAACTCAAGTGGGCTTCACAGCGTATCTCGACCAGAACACGAGTAATGGAGATTCCTACCCAACTGCGCTGTCTATTCGCTGGCGCTGTCGAACAGCAAGACGGAACGTATCTTATTGAGGTCCCAGAGCGCGAGATAGACCGTGGCGAGCTGCAGCAGGGCGACACGTACCGCGTGGCTGTTCTCGGAGCATCAGCCACCGACGACGCTGCCGAGACTCCCACCGACTCACAGAGCAAACAGACGACGAGCACGCCTCCTGTTACCGAAGGTGAGCAGCGAACCGTCGAAATCGAAGATATTGGGGATCAAGGCGACGGCATCACGCGTGTCGAACGTGGCTTCGTCGTTATTGTCCCTGATACCGAGCGCGGCGAGCGTGTCACCGTCGAAATCACCGACGTAACTGAGAACGTTGCCTTTGCCGAGGTCGCCGAGCGCGAAAATTACGACTAACAGTTCCTGGGTCCGATATCTGTCTGAGCGAGTGCTGGCCCGTGAGCTCGTACTAGTAGACGACTGGTGTGGAGCAGCCAAATACTCAGTGGCACTCTCGGGGAGGGGGCGTTCCATATACAGCAACTACTAGTAGATTCGCAGAGGTCGATATCCACCGTATCACCGGCGTTAATCGGCGAAATACCGGGGATATAGCACGCCGAGAATTAACTTCTAGTGTGCTCTCTCTTCACCGGCGTATCTGGTGGAATAGCCGCTCAGTAGGAATGCGAGTTTAGCAAGAACCTCTCAGCTAGTTCCGTCGAAAGACTGATACGACTACCATCGTATTTCGGATATGGGCATGTTCTCCGCGTACGGCGACCGGATTGCAGCGATTGTACTCGGTGCTTGCTTGCTGGTGGCGTATCTCCTCGTGAATCCGTTTGAACTTACATCAGACGTGGTTGCGACCGGCCTGAGCGGTATTCCCGTCACACTGCTCATTTTTGGTGTGGCAGGCGTTTCGAAACGCTCTGCCCTCCTCATCGGCGGAAGTAGCACGTTGGGACTGATGATTGGCACGTACCTCCAAACGGCCGGAATTGTTGGCTGACGCTGACTGCTGCCCCCATCAAGGAGCCAGCAGGGCCGTACCTAGATTGGTAGACTCACTCTCTGTACTTAGCGACCTGCGTCAGAATATGTTATCCGTTGAGGATTTCAATAGAGCCGAACCGTTCTATGACATCCCCCTGTCTGTAGGCTAATTGATGTGAGAGCTATTGTTTAAACCCGAAGACGAAGCATGATACGGCCAGAATACTCTATGACCAATCAGTACGCCGACTACGAAGCCCTCCGACCGCTCGGCGAAGCGACCGACGTTCCCGACGACCAACTCGCCAGTAGTAGTGGCCAGCCCCGGCGGCAACGCTCTGGTGGCGTCGACACGGACTATCAAGACGACCCCACAGCAGATGAGACCGAGTGCAATTCCTGTGGAGCGTCGATCCCCGCCGACCAGTCGAAGTGCCGGTTCTGTCTCACGAACCATCTCGAAGCAGCCGACGACCAGGACACATCGACTGCCGAAACGACTCTCCTCCACGTCATCCAACTGCTCGTTGAGGCGTCGACGTTCTACGGCGCCGTCGGGAAGGGATCTGCTGCGGCCACCCTCCTCGCGAAGGGAGATGATGACCCAGTAGTCGATGACTACAAGCTAATCTATGATCTCGACAAGGAACCGGCCCCACAGCTTGTCGATCAGTGGCCCTCGCTCCCCTCGGCGACACGGGTCACGTCTGAATGTGGTAATCAGCTGCTCGCGGCTGCTCGTGAGCGGACGACGTGGACAGAGACGACGCAGTCCCGTCACGACGGCGAGCATTCGACGTTCCTCTACGAGGAAACCGGGAGTGGGGTTCGCTCCGAAGATCGTCTTGCAAGCCTTCGTGAGTACGCAGACGACGACCTCTGGCTGGTGCCAGCGATTGCGCTCCAGGAATCCGTTAACAAGACCGATACCGAACAGCCACGACGCGAGCGCCCGAACAGAACTCACCTCGAGTGCCGGGAGTGCGGTCGGGAGACTAAGCATCGATTCCGCGAACTCGAGGCTGTCCCCGATGACGAGTGGACCGGGCAGCCTATGTGGGAGTGTCAGCGGTGCGGGACACCTCGCTATGGACCCGAACCCGAAGCCGGTCAGTAGAGACGGTGTCAGTTTAACCAACAAATCCGGATATCGATTCGTTCTGTTGGTTAACTGAAGGACAGTTCGTGATCACCCTCGGACTGCCCTGCTGACAGCTCGCTGGCGTTTTTTCGCGCCGCAAATTGACGGAGGCGCACACATGGACCCACGAGACACCCCCGGCTATCGACTCCACCGCGCGCTCATCAGCCTCACCAGTATCGACAGCGACCAATTGGAGCCCGCTGATCAGGAGCGAATTAACACCGCGACGACGCTCCTCGAGCAGGTGGATGTTCTCACCCAACCGAATCCGACGAGGGACGGTGACATCCACGGAGAATCGTGACAGCACGACGCGTCAGCAGTGCAGTGTCCTGTGGTCGTCACAGCGTGAGCGGTTGTTCGCCCCCTGAAGGGGTGCGGGGCGACCTCGTGAAGTCCAGACATGGCAACACTCCAAGCCGCAACGACATCGACCGGCGCGCTCGTAACAGACCCACAGGCCGTCCGCCAGCTCTGTGAGAACCACTGCTTCGGGACGCTCAACTGGGAAGTGGACGACGACGGCGAACTCGTTATCTGGGGCTACGATAGCTTCGAAGGGCTCTGTTGAATCACTAGACGGCGTCGGGATGGGTCGCTAAATCAAAGGAGTTGAAGCGGAGAGATTTGGTTGCCTATGACACAAATCTCCCGCTTCACTGGTGAGATTGTGCCGATTGCCCAA
>NZ_JAJJZH010000004.1:0-253096 GCF_021029015.1 Halobacterium sp. KA-6 | reverse complement strand
GAGAGTTCTTGCTTGATCGTCTGTCCCCAGCGGACGATCGGCATGACGTAGGCGTGGTTGTGTGCCTGAAGCAGCGTCAAACACTTGCTGTCGTAGAATTCGCGGTCAAGAAAGACGGCCTTGACGTTGAGGTCAAGGCCGTCGAGGATACCGAGAAACTCTGCGAGGACACTGCTGGCGGTGTCGCCGTCTTCGAGACGGCGCACCGCCAGCGTGTAGCGTTTGTTCTTCACACGCGCGTAGAGTGTGGCGTAGGCGTGGAACGCAGTTGTTCCACGCTTCGCTTGTGAGTGATACAGGCCGTCTGTCCCGTCTTCATCGCCGTAGTAGGGCCGCAGGTGGAGGTCCGAAACGACCTCCACCTGCTGGGGAAGGACGTCGAGAACGTCCTTCTGAAGGAGCGCGTTTCCGACTTGCTCAAGCGTCTCAAGGTCGAATTTGGTGCGGAGATGGTAGAGAACCGAATTTTCGTGGGGGGCATCTTCGCTTTTCTCACAGAGCGTTGAGACCGAGGTCCCGTCGGCGCACGCGCCGACGAGGACCTCGTAGATGTCTTCAGCATCGATCTCGGCGTTTTCAGCGAGTGTGAGGGCGACTTCCTCGTCAAGAGCGTTGACGAGGAAGTTAAGAAGCTGGTCCTCGTGGATTTCACCGTCTGCTTGCTGGGTTGTAGACACACCTTCAGCAAGCAGACGTCTCAACTAACCGGCTTTGTGATGTACTGATACTGTATAGACTTGATCTGACGAAGAGAATCCAACCTCTCCGTGAATGTCACCTGATTCGGCAGTCCACCCTCGTTCAGCTGGTGAATCACCGATATTAATGGCTTGTACTGCTGGCTCGAACTCTATCTGTACGTTGTAATCTGTATCTTGTTCGAGCGTAAATGATGCATAGATAGGATTGTCCGGGCTCAAAGAAAAGGTCTCGACAAGTACCGTCTCATCTGGACTCGCAACCTCAATTGGTACCGAATAGTCGATTTGAGTTGTCTTGATTTCGATTATTCCCTGGCTTGGGGAGCCAAAGGTCAAACAACCTCCGCTCAAGAAGAGACTTCCAGCAGCAATCATCGACTGCCTGCGGGAACATTTGAACGACACAAAATCAACTCCTGCCCCGAATAATATATGATTTTCCATCGATTATATATCCCGAAAAGAAACACCCAAACTAGTTGGATTGCTCGCCCACCAACTGAGCGGCTGTTCCATGCTAAATCGATGGTGAGACCCCATCTCAATGTGCTTCGTAGTTTCGTTAAGTACAGAGTGCCCAGCTATCGTCGTTCGGCTGACCGATTGTCTCCGCTGGGAGTCCACATCCACGCGATGCCTATTCCGACGAACATAATGACGGCGGCAATAGGTTCGATCCACGGGAGGAGCGGCGACGCAGCGGAGAGGAAATTGTCATAAAACGCCCCGATGGTCGCACCACTGAGGAACACAAGCCATCCAACTGTCCGAATCACAGTCCAGTCCTCTGTCCGTGATTGACGGAGGGTGATAAGCCACGCAAGCGCAAATAGTCCACTCACCAGAAGCGTCACCCAGTCCATAACCACCGATACCAAACGCAGAAAGAAAAATCCAAGTGATAAATTCGCACCCCTACTGAGGGGCTGTTCCACACGAGCCGCGTTTGGAACGAACTGCACGGGTGTGCGATTTCCAGCCCACGTAGGCAAACGAGAAAGCTACGTGCAGGTGAAAAGCCAAGTAGCCAATTCGCTGCTATCAAATGAGAAACCAACTCTGTGTGAAGATTTCTATAACCTCCATCAAGTTTGATCGTTGGGGTTGAACACAAAATGGAGAACAGCTAGTGTAAACCCAATTCCGAATGCTCCGAAAATACTAGTTTCGCCGAGTAGTGCGCCACCAAGCAGGTAACACAAGAAGGAGACAACACCAACGAAAACCGCATATCTAATACGGGATAGATTCCGCGCCCATCTATCAAGACGGCTGTATAGCTGTTTTGTCCCGCTCATAATCTTCCTTACCGTTGACAGCACAATAATCTTCCTTTGACGGGACACGCCCGGTATTCATCCGGGCCCCCTAAACAGTACTCGTAGCTGATGTCCCCTACCGTTTAATACGAACACCTACTAACCGATTGTTCCACGCCAAATCTGGCTGGTGAGAACACGCTTGGATGCGTTGAGTAGGTTCGGTAAGTACAGAATGTGGGGTTGTCAACCAGCACAATCCTTTTCTAAAGTGCCTCAGAATATCCTCTTATGCCCCCCGGTCAATTTCTTCCAAATGGTCTCCTCCTTCTCGTGTTTCTCGGTGTTGTTCTCCCAGTGTACGGGTTCATCAGGCATTGTTCAGATTAGTTGATTCCAGGCGAAGGCGAAGGTTTGCAACCATGTTTCTGCCGAGTCAGCAGTTGCGTGGCGGAAGTGGTTGGCGAACTGCTCAGTGCGACGTTTCAGCTCCTTAAACACGCGTTCGACGGCATTCCGATTCCCATGTGTGACGTGTCGGAATCGGAGCCCAAGCTCGAATAATGCCGCTTTGAGCCACGGTGCGCCATCAACCAGAAACACGGCATTTTCGACGCGATGTTTCTCGCGGAGTTCCGCCAGGAACTGTTTTGTCAAGACGATTGTTCTGGTTGGAAAGAGTCTGACGTGGAGGAATTCGTTGGTTTCAGGATCAACTGCGGCGTACAGCCAGTAGCGCTGGTTGTTGAGTTGAATCACGGTTTCGTCAATCGCAACGTGATTCGGATTCTTCCCAGAATTGGGCTGTAGCCCGGCTTTTTGCACCCAATTATGGACAGTTGAGCGAGCACGTTCGACACCGAAGGAAGCTAAGACTGAGACGGTATCCGAGAGTGATAAGCCGGCAGCATGGAGTCGGATACCCAATTTCATCGCAGGCTTCGGTGTCGCTTCTCGCTGCACAAATTCTAACTCGAAGCAGTCGCTACCTCCGTTGAGGCGGGCGATTTCTGGCATGGATCACTAGAACTTCGCTCCGCCTCACCCTTCATCCTTATCTGAACACTGCCGGTTCATCACTGGCGAATTTATATGGGTCTGGAATGGGGTGATTCTGGGTGGAATCTTATTCATCGTAAAATGGCACTGGTGGTGGAATCCTCTCTGTGCGTACGTTAATACGGACAACCAGAACAACTGAGGAGGAAATGAACAGTTCCCATCCCTACTGACCGGTTGTTCCACGAAAACAGCTGCAAAGAACTTGACTCGATCGGTTGAGAAGGTTCGGTAAGTACAGGAATTACTTCGACCAACGATCTGTACTATTCCCCCAGAGGCTTTTAGGGAAGAGAAAGTTAATTTAAATATGAAACGACGTGGTGTTCTGAACGCCCTCTCAATCGCGGGGGTAGCTACCCTCACAGGCTGTTTAGGCAGCCGCCAACGGTCAGAACCCGTCGATTCAATCGTAATTCCAGAAATTAGACTGTACAACTGGACGCAAACGCCCGTAGAGATTAATGTAATCGTTACTGAGGATGCAGAAATCAACTCGTGGAAGACATATCGAATTGAAGCGGATTCTGAGCGGATTATTTCTACTACACCGTCAAGCCCGGGTGTGTATTCGATATTAGCTAATCCACCAACGGGATCGCCGAGGAAAACAACCGCGGCATGGGTTCTCAATAACTACGGACAAGATGTCGTGGAACCCCCGCGAGTAGCACTTGAATTTGATCTTCGAGCTGATGGAACCTTTAGCAGGGACTATGAAATGCTGGAGTAAGAGCTCGAGCCGTCGCGTTCAATCAGACAAAGCCCTTACCGGAGGCACATGAACGATTTCTATGCGCTCTGCAAGGGAGGGATCAATCTCTCGTCGGTTGTGCACGTCGGCGGTCATCTCAGAGTCGCGACAGGCTAAGTCACTCTATTCGGTGAGCATTATTATAAGCCCAGAAACGGTTTTTCCGTGCAGACAGACGTAATGACTCTCCTGGAAATTCTGTTCGGGACCGGCCTCGTTGTCGGGGTGATTGTTGCTAGTTTCGTGTATCGAAGCTGTTCGCGCCGAAAACTCCCAGTCTCTAGCCGTCTTGTTCGAGCACTCGCCTGTGGTGGAGGTTGTTTTGCTGGGTTTCTCGTCCCGTACGTCTTCCGGGAGGAACTGCTATACTTGTACTTTCAGGTGCTGAAACCACGACCAATCGCCGTATCCCCTTACGAGTCGCTGGTGGTTAGTCTCACGACCGGATTCGTACTCGCAGTCGTGCTCGTTGTCATGTACTTCTCAGGAGTGCGACTCCGAAATTCGACGAAAGCATAATCCACTACACACCCAATTCGCACACCTATCTAACGGCTGTTTCACCCAAATCAGCTGATTAGAACCCGCCTCGAAGGAGTGAGTACTTTCGCTAAGTACAGGATATACAGTGGTCGCGTGGAAATTCCTCAGACATGGAATACCAGCTCCGATTAGCCACTCCGGAAGATGCACCAGCCATCCGTTCTATCTACGCGCCTTTCGTCGAATCGTCACCAATTTCGTTTGAAGTTGACCCGCCAACGACTACGGAGATGGCAGAGCGGATTGAGACGACTCTCCGCAAGTATCCGTGGTTCGTTTGCGAGACGGACGAAGGCGAAATTCTCGGATACGCAACTGCGAGTTCGTTGAGATCGACCCCGCCGTATGCATGGACGGCTGAACTGACGGTGTACGTCGCTGAAGACGCTCACCAATCGGGTATCGGAACCGCGCTGTACACCTCCCTCTTGGAGACTCTGGAGGAGCAAGGATTTTATAACGCATACGCAGTTGTGACGCTCCCGAACCCTGCAAGCGTGAAGTTACACGAGCGAATGGGGTTCGAACCGGTCGGTACGTTCCCCGCAGTTGGCTACAAACAGGAGGAGTGGCATGACATCCAGTGGTGGTATCGACAACTGGCAGATCACCCATCCGATCCTGAGCCACCTCAGCCATTAACTGCCATCCGAGGGTCGCCCGAACTTGAACACATTCTGAAAAGAGCAGAGACATACTTCGACAGATAATCAATACGCACCCCTGCTGACCTGGTGTTTCACTCCAAATCAGCTGTTGAGAACCTTCCTTGATGTGAGGAGTAGCTTCGGGAAGTACAGACAAGGTATTTGCCGGATAGCCATTAATTGTTGCGTAATGTCCCCCGATTGGTCTGACCGTCTGTCTCTCCCGCCACTTCGGGCGCTCCTCGGAGTTATTCTTGGAAGCGCTGTCTTTGGTGCGGGACTCACTCGATACGCACAGATAATGGATGGAAGTGGACCACTACTGGACGTGTTGTTCGTCTCCGGCCTGTGGAGTGTGGGTGTGACGGTGGTTATTATTGCCGCGCTCCCGACAGCAGTCGGCTATAACGCATTATACTCGTATGCGATTGTGTTCGGGTTGTTATTTGGAGTCGTCTCCGTGATTGGGGTGGCGACCACCCAGCCACCGATGGCACAGATGGAGAAGTTCCGCTACGCCTTCCTGCTCGGCGCTGGATCAGCACTTGTCCTCGGCACGCTCGCGGCCAGCGTTGGTCTTCTATGGAACTTCCTCATCTCCCAGCGTCTCCGTGACAACGCCCGACGCAATTAGCTGAGGAGTATCATTCGCCTGCCGAGAGTATCGGCGAGACCGGGAGTCCACTGACAAGCCCACCGCTTTAGCGGTGGGTCTCTGACGCCTCGGTAAGTACAACCTCTCCACCAACCACTATGCATAGGAAGTTATGGGGTGGAGACCTCGAACTTAATTTGGTTATTTTCGACGACAGCCTCCAACATCGCACCCGGATTTGTTTCCCACATGGTTGACCGCTCTCCGATACCGTCTACTGTGACGGTCACCGTCGTGTCTCGGGTTTTCTCGAAGACGTTTTCGTAGAGTCTGGATTCGGCTGGTGGTAATGTCGGCGTTTTATAGAATAGACGCTCTCCATCAGCAGTGACTTCGACGCGAATTGTTCGTTCGGTTTCCATGTAATTCGAGACCGAGAGATGCGCCCCGGCAGGCTCGGACGACGGGGTAGCAAGACACCCAACAACTGGGATGACACCGGCCACTCCAAGAACGATGGCACGCCGGGACGACTGCTGTTTCATATTTACCGCCAACCAAGGAAGACTAATAAACCTCAAGGCCGCCCGACTACTCAATAACGGTTGCTTCGCACACCTACTGAGCGTCTTTTCCACGCCGAATTCCCTGGTAAGAATCCGCCTCGATGTGATGCGTAGCTTCGCTAAGTACAATAATTAGCTAACCGCTTCCTCTATATTGATATCCTGTTCAAGTATTGATACAGTTAGTACAGAGCCACTACTTGATGGACTATCATTCCATGTGTGTCGTTTACTTCTGTTGCCGTTAACGGTTATCCTCAACTCTTTTTCGCCACCCGTCTCAAATGGTTGCGAGTAGGATTTATCTCCATCGGCATCTAACGAAAAAGTCTCATCTATGACTGGCTCTTCTTCCTCTACATCACGTACTACTAATTTAACATCAATTCTATTACTGGTTTGATTAGAGATGGATATTGCTGGTAGTGAATCAGTGTGTAAGCACCCGGCAATAGTAAATATTGAGCTACTACCGAGCATTTGGAGAATACGTCGGCGGCTAATTTCCATTATTGACTTATTTATATTTGTGGCATGTGTGCGTTATGGCCTATACGTGGAGTCAAAGCAAGTATCAGGCCAGGTTTGGCATTATTGAGTAAGGGACAGCCCGATTAACGCGAAACCTAAGAAAACAACCAAAACATTCACCATCCTATTTGCCGTTATAGTGAACTCCTTTGCGCTCTCTGGGTCTTCCTCCCACATTCGGACACCACCCCATGTTCGTCCACTCTCAGGATTAAACAACCCGTAGAAGCCGAAGAGGACGACGGCCACTCCCACCAGCACATACATTCTCCTAATTAATAGTTTTCAGAGCAAGAATATAACCCCTATGGCTGGTGCGGTTCTGGTCAATACGCAGTCCCACTGAGCGGTTGTTTCACGTCAAATCCAGCTGGTGAGAACTTGCCTCAATATGGCGATCTACAGGCCAAGTGTTTGAATGAAGGGCGGAATTGGCCTAAGTCTGTGACCGTAAGGAAGTTACTTGCCACAGTACGTACTGCTGATTTCTAAGCGCCCGTTATTCCGGAAGCTGACGTATATTTTGTCGTCCATGTCATCGACGTTCGCGCACGTACTTCGGTACTGGTACTCTCGTGTGTCAGTGTCATTCGAAGCGACGACCGTGTACTGTCCGGCTTCGAGGATTCCGGGTTCCGATATTGACCCGGACTCCCCTTCAGGTGTGGAGAGGTTGTAGGACTCTTCGAACACGGTTTCACCATCAGATTTGATCGTTACTTCGACGCTTTGTTCTGCGTTTGACGAGTTGACGAGCATTAGATCGACTGTTGCCTCCTCATTCGCGCTCTGGAACGTTGCACACCCGCTGAGCGGGAGAAGTGCAAGACCCGCTCCGTACTGGAGGACTCGGCGTCGGGAGCAGTCCATTATTTATTAATTCTTTTTCGGCAGTAAAGAATCTGGGGGGTTCTGGAGGAATCGCACCCCTACTGAGCGGCTGTTTCACTCCAGATTTGCTGGTAAGAATCCGTATAGACGTGGTGCGGCATTTCGGTAAGTACAGGACAGCGCGGAATCAGTCAGTCTTGAAGTGGGTTAATTATGTGTTTCGGCGCCCCACAAAACACTTTATTGCTGGTTGGGAACTGACAGTATGCGCCGTGAATTGATGGTCGTCCTCCTCGTTGTGCTTGCTGGCTGTAGCGGGCTGAACGGCGGCGCTCCCTCCATGCAACCAACAGAGACGGCGTCCGCAGCCCCAACAACTACGTCCAGCCCGTCAAATGCGACCCCGACTGGTGCGACACCGAGTAATACTGTTAACTATACCGTCCTCTCAGACACCGAGCAACAAGCGTTCGATGCCGCCCAGCAACGAGGAACTGGGTTCGCACCCGACTCTGTCCGTGAGTCACCGTACGTCAATCGAACGTACTTCCCCACTGACGCCAAAGAAGTTTTCCAGAACCACGAGTACGTCCAGAAAAATGGGTCGTACTACCAGCTCTCGTGGGACGCTGGGCCGACGTTAGCCACCTATGATATTCAGATAACCGAACAACAGCCATCGGAAAATGCGTCCGTCGTTGCTCTCGAAAATCTGTCGTCGGAGGTGAGAGAGCCAGTGCAGAAAGCAATCGAGAATGGCTCATACGATACGCCGTTCGGCAAGTGGGACTCACTCCCGGAGAGTTTGAGTAACGCCGATCTCGTCCGAGCGAACGGAACACACTACAAACTCGATGTCATCGCGGGTGATTTCTGGGCCGACGAAATGCGCGCAGAACCGGTCGAATAGGTGGAGCGCTACTTGATATAGACGCACACCTGATGAGCGGCTGTTTCAGTCCAGATCAGTTGGTGGGAATCCACCCCAGTGTGGTTCTTAGATTCGGAAAGTACAGGTGAGTTATTCAACAGTTAAGGTGAATCGGAGTACGGTTTCACCCCTGCTTTCGTCGTCCTCAGTACTGGTTGTGGATTCGAGGAGTGAAACGGATTCGGTAAACGTGAACGTTCCTGTCGGTAGGCAGTATCGCTCACCATCCACCGCCGGTGCAGCGAGGACATCCAGCGTATTCGAGATGCTTTCCTCGGGCGGAAGCGTTGCAACCGTCGCGTTCGTCAACCACGCATCAGATGTTGAGCGCCAACAGCCGTCGGCATCGTACCCATCGGCGGGCGGACTCCGCAACTGGAGTTTCGATTCCGGGCCGTCACTCGGTTTCGGAGCGAGTGGAGCCTCGGACCCAAACCTAAATTCGCGTTCTGTATCGCCGGTATTCGTAAAGACGGCCCTGATTTGGGGCGGATGTTCCTCTGTCACCCCGCGAGCCAGCGATAATTCGTACTGAGCGTCGATTGCGGTTAACGGTGATTGAACGGAAAGCGAAAGATGAGACGTTGAATCACTACGCTCTGGAGTGCCGCTGGTTCTCTGTTCGGAATCCGTACTATTGGTGAGGACGCCTGAGCAACCGGAGATGAGAGGGAGGGTTGATGCAACCGCGAGGACGCATTCACGACGTTTCATCAACCGTAGGAAGTATCGTGATAGCAAATCTCTTGTGGGACTGAAAAATAGAACAGCACATGTCGGTCAGTACGGTCTACCGCTGACAAAGTATTTACGTGAAACGCCGGGAGAAAATAATATGCGTCAGTGGCTCGGGGAGCACATGACCAGACGAGGATTGTTGCGTGCAATCGGGGTGTGTTCCGCTGCTGGCATTACAGGCTGTCTTTCTCAGGATGAGGCGAGGTCAATTACCGTGTATAATTATCGAGATGAAACGGTTACAGTCGAGATGCGTGTTGTTGACGTCGGGTCAGGTGACGTAGCTATTGATACTGAGTTTTCTGTTGATCCGGATGGGCAGAAAGTGTTTGGAGATATCTTTGATCGGGATGGTGAGAAGAAAGTTACTGTGAGCGTCCCGGGGGTAGGGTCAGAAGAGAAGACATGGCGTGCGTCATCCGACCCAAAGACTAGCGGTCAGCTCGGGATTACGATTAGTGAGGATATTGAAATCCGCGAAGGTTCTGGCTGAAGTCTCTATTGAATTATTGTTGGAATCTGATATTGAAGCACTCTCCACCTACTGCGAGCATCCCAAATCCTGTATCAACCTGTGTAGTTGGATTTCGACAGATGTAGCTGGTTAATGTACATTCAAAGGCTACTCTATTCATCTTTGGGGCATCGTGGATTATGAAAAACACTCAGTATGCACACCTACTGACAGGCCATTTCACTTCGAATCAGCTGGTGAGAACCCATCTCGATAGGGAGTAGCTTTGGAGAGTATAGACGGACAATACTTCGGGTCGTCAGGCGGCTAGTATCCGACTGTTTGTCATTCGAGACGGTGACGTTGTCCACGGAGAATCAGTATTGCACCAGCAATTCCGAGCAGCCACTGGAGGACGACGACTGTGAGGCTCCGCTCTGTTTCCCCATGTTCCTGAACCACGGTTGGATAGACGACGTAGTAGCTGTTGTCGGCCTGGACGAGTTCGTGAGCGCCGGAGAGTTCGTCGGATGTCTCGTAGGCGCCTGTTTTGATAGCGGTTCGGACGCCTTTGTTAGTTCGTTCTATGGGAGTTGCGATATATTTGAGTGCCTCTTCTTGTGAGACGGCCTCAAGCCCGTACCAGACAGCCCCATTTTGCCGCTCCTCGCTAACAGGTTGGAAGAATCCTTCCTCCCAGATGTGGACATAGCTGTATTCGTTGTGGATGAACAGCTCCGTGGGCCCATCGTACGTGATTCCTCCGTTGGTGTGGATGGCTCGCTCAAGCACACAGGAACGACTCGGAGCGTCACCAAAGCACGCCACATCGGAGTCGAGGGGAACGGGATTGGTCGAGAACGTGTAGGTACCGTTCGCGGAGAACGAGACTTCGCTGGCCTCGTATCGATACCGGTCTGGGTCACCGATGTCAAACGCACCCACGACTAGCGGGTTCAGAAGCAAGATGAAGCCAACAATGATTGCGGCTTCACCCCGGTATTGGGTGACGGAGGACCAATCCATAAGAAACCCATTTCCGTCACTTAACTGAAAAGGCTACGGATGAAGCCGATACAACTAGAGACGACGGCTTCGCTCGCCCGTGCGTTAGATTCACAGCGCTTAGTCAGCACTAAATAATCACTGGGTGTGGACTACGCTGAGTGCTTGATACAGACGATTGAGTTATTATCTAAATACCTACATTTTTGCAAACGCTTTTTAGACGAAAATCCAAATTTACAATAGTGGATTTCCGCAGAGTCATCGTAGCACTGGCGTTCGTCATCTTTGTAGATAGAGCGATTCGCCTACTCATTGGGGAAATCACGCCGGGAACGCTATTTACGCCACTGTGGCCTGGATTTGCAACCTCTCATCCGAATATATTCGCGTGGATAGGAATTGTCTCTGCGCTCTTACTAATAGAAGCATTTAGACGACCGCCCTGCGAATCATAGACTTTTTGACGCAAATTATAATAGAAAGGTTTCACGTTCTGTACGCATTCCTACTGAGCGGTTGTTTCACGACGAATTAGCTGGTGAGAACCCGCCTCGATGTGGTGGGTAGCTTCGCTAAGTACAGGTGGAACACCTATCGTTTCATATACACAACCTATTTACTACGCTGGGTATTCGGTTGAAATATGCTTGACTCCCCACACGTTCGCTTTATTATCAGCTTCCTCGTCGCGTTTCCGCTCTCAGCGATTATTTCGCCACCCGATATATTCGGACAGCTGTTCGTCCTCGTACTCCTCGTGGTGGTCTCGTACTACCTGAGCTACAAAGGCGGATACGATGCTCTCCTGAGCAACTGACTCGATACATTCGCGTCTCTACTTAATGACGTTGTGGTCGAGAGTAGTGTGTAATTAAGGCACGTAACAAAGCTATCCTCTGCGGTCGGGCCCGTTTGTAAACACTACAGTGTCCCGGTTCCGTGGCAAACATTTATGGTTTCTAGTTTCGTAACTCTACACAAGATGAGTTACGATACAGAACATGTGCGAAACGCGGGGGACACTCCGGGAACCATCACTGGCATCCCGACGTTCGCGGAATTGCTGGAGAACCCCTCTCTCGCGGACCTCTATACATCGATTAAACGGGCAGAGACTGCAACAGGTCCCGAACTCGTCGAAACAACGGCCGTCTCGAAAAAGACGGTGTACGACTACCTCCATAAACTGGAGCAAGCGGGCCTGATCAACAAGGTTGGCGACGAAACCGGGACTGCCGTATACACCGCTCAGGAGTTCGAACTAACGTTGACGGTCCGTGAGACGGAAGTCTCGATCACTCCCCAAATCATCGAGGTAATCGCCCAGAAAAACGAGTACCCAGTGATCGAGCGGGTCCTCGAAGACCACGGCATCGTCACGTTCGCGCTCGCATACGATCTCGTGAACGCACACAGTGAGGGCGAGGTCACGATCCGGCAAATTGCGAGCCTCACAGATCTCTCCCCTGGAACTACGTATGATCTCGTCGAAGCGCTCTATTCAATCCTCGACCTCGGTGATGACGATTCGACTCCGACGACGTACACACCGGATGAGTTCGATGCGGACGAGGACGATCTCCTCGAGGAATACGCCGATAAGTGAACCGAGCGAGGATGTATACGGCGAACATTGCGGACACGGTGATGTTTCGGAACTTGGGGAAGCACCCCAGTCCACACCTACAATCGCTCAAGAGTGCCGTAGAGGAAGCTGGAACTGAAGTTTGGGTGCCAGCAGCGGTCTACCACGAGCTGGCGGATACCGGGAGTGCCGCCTCCCCGACGAACCCGTACCTCGATACGGCTATCGAAGAAGGATGGCTTCGGGTAGCCCCACCGCTACCAAGTGATCGTACAGAGGGATTCGATAGTAGCGCTGGACCGGTGGAGAAAGCACGGTTCGTTGCAGATGAGTTTCTCAACCAGCAGAGCAAGTATCCAGAGACGAACAACTGGCAGGACGCGGCGGTGGTCGCGTTGGCAGTTCGATTGTTCGAAGCGAATGCTCGAATCCGTGTGATCACTCACACAGCGGACGAAAATCTGGCAAAGGCATGCGCTCGTATCCCTCCCGAATTCGGATACTACGAGATCAAGTCCCGATACTACAACCCACCCCAAACAGCGAAGGCTGAGTTTCCAACCGTTGGACAGCTCACGTGGAGTGAGTAGAGAGCATTTCGGCGGTTAGACCGGTATCAGCACGTTTACGACTTTAATGTCAACGTCAGCGCGATGTACTGGTCGCTATGGAATGGTAGCCCTCCCGGCTTGTCTGTGGTTAGAAGTAAAATCAACGAAAATGTCGAACAAGCACCTTGTCCATAGCCACAAACCAGTCCGAGAACCGTATGCATTGAGAAGGACGGTCTCAACTTCTGCTACGCTGTTCTGATTCAAGGCCCCTGAACATAGCTCCTCTCTCGACGCGTGTCGTGTCCATAAACCGGCAGCTCGACCGGGTAACAATACGATTCCCAGATTGGTGCTGAGTGCGGGCCCATTCTGGCGTTCCACCTCGCCCCTGAATCGGATTTCGTGCTTCTCAATCCAGTTCGAGCAGCCGATCTCCGCTCGACGTCCCCCTGCAGTACGACTCCCGCTCCCCCTGTTCCTCCTCCATCTTCTCCGGCTCTCCCATCTATTCTATCTACTCTAAAGTAGTCGTCTACTCTATCTACTCCATCTACTTTACAGCAGATGGCTACTGTGGGCTATTAGGCGATATAGTCCCATTTCTACTCTGTCTACTCTATCTACTCTGTCTATTCTACCTACTCCATCTACTTTGACTACTTTGGAAAAGTTAAAGGAGTTGTCTACTGTTGTATCCAGTGAGGAAACCAATATGGCACAAAGCGATACCGACAAAACCCCGCGAGCAGTGTGCGTAGGCATCCTGAAAGGCGGATTCGGGAAAACGACAACCGCGCTCAACCTCGCGCGCGAGCTCGCACACCGCAACGAAACCGCCCTACTCATCGACCTCGATGACAACGGCCACCTGACACTCAACCTCGGGCAACGTGATGCCTACCAGCACGGCTCCGGGGATGACGACGAGAACCACGCCGAAGCGGTCCTCGTCAACGAGGCCGACCCCCGTGACTACATCGTCGACGTCGCTGGCGGCCTTGACCTGTTCCCGTCCCATGCGGACTTGGAAGGTGTAGAATCCACGCTCAAAGACGCTGTACAGGGCTCTGCTCGCCTCAAGCAGCATCTTGTCGAACCGCTTCTCGGTGAGGACTACGACTATATTGTCGTTGACTGCCCGGCAAATCGGGGAAAACTCAACGACAACGCGATGTACGCCACCGGCAACCTCATCATCCCGCTGCGACCGGAACTCGGCTACAAGACTGGCCTCGACAACACGGTCAACCGGCTTGTGAAGCCAGCGCGCCGGTACTTCGACCTCGACATTCTCGCGGTCGTGCCGTCCGACCTCCAGCGGCGTATCGACCAAGCAACGCTCGACCAAGAACTTCTCAAGGAGATTACTACGCGGGACGGTGTGGCATCGAAGGTCCCGAACTTCGCATATATCTCTCCAGAGGACTGGGAGGCTATCGAAGCCGGTGAATACGACGGTGGCTTGCCGGGCATCCGGCACCGGGACGCCATCAATAACTCGCTGCGGGACGCCAACGAGCCGCTGCGCGACTACGACCCCGAGTGTGACCAACTGGCAGCGTACGACGAGCTCGCGCAGATCGTCGAACGTGGTGAGGTGGTCCGCGATGAGTGATCCGTTCGACGACCTCGACGAGACAATCGAGGACCAGGACGCCGAGTCTTCCGACAGTGAATCAACCACGACCGCGTCGACGTCGACGGCAGCGACCGAGGAAACTACCAGTGATGATGGCACGGATGAACCGATGACGACCGGGGAACAGGTAGCGAACGAGGAGACGGACCCGTACACGACGAAGGCGTTCGAGTTCGGGGATGAAGCGACGCAGTTCCCGTTCTACGTGCGGGAAGCGACACTTGACGAGTGGAATACCGTGGACGACGTGGAAGTGACGCCGGCACTCGTCCAAGACGGTGTGAAGGACGTCACAACGTCCGAGAAACACGACGCGATGCTCCAGATGGTGATGGACAATTCGGACGTGCTCGTGGAGTATATCAAGGACGCACGCGGTATTGAGGCGGATACGGACGGACTTCGCGACGAGTAGCCGGGGCTCGCTGTTCTTTCTGGGTCCGGCGTAGGCAGCCGACGAATGGCTTTTAACGTAACGTCAGTAAGTTGGAACTGCGAGGGCGCGTGTGGGTGTCGCTTTGTGCCATAAATGGGATGCACACCCGCGCTCTCGCTTCCCTTCACGCTGAGCGACTGCTACGTCCGTAGTGGCAAAGCATCGCTACAACACCGGGAGCTCGTCGTCGAGTAGACTAACAGCTAGTCGTCGCTCTCTTGGCGATTTGTGCTCTGAGAGAACGATCCGGTTTCGTCTATTTGTTCGGTTTCATCGGGCGTCCTGTTCGTCGACGGCGACCCAAACTCTCGCGGCGAGCTGTTGATCTCGGTATCCCTCCCGCCCGCGCTCTCGTCCTCGACGTCAGGACCGGCATCTGTCGTTGTCCCCGAACCCTCGTTGCCGGCTGAGTCTTCATACTCTTCGAGGCCGGTCTGTGAGGGGTCCTCAAATCCAGGGGGTTCCCCACGTCCATCGTCATAATCGTCGATAGACGTCTGTGTCGGGGCGTTCCCACCGGAGTTGTCTCCGGGAGTGAACTTCTCTTTGACTTGTTCGCTCCGAACGGCCATTCGTTCGTTAATCCGTTGCCGATATCCACTCATTCCGCCTTTCGCTGCGTTTTTCGCGTCCCCAGCCACACCGCGTGCCGTCGATCCGTCTGCACGCTTGTTCCGTAGCACGCTCTTTGAGGCGCGTGCAGTCCCGTCAACAGCTTTTCGACCGGCCTTCCGGGCACCTGACCCGACGCGTTCGGCACGCTGCTGACGACGACGTCGCTGCGACCGCATCCGTCGCGACGACGAGAAATCCGTCTTCGGGTCGTGCTTGTGTTCTTCGCTCGGTCCACTCGACGTTCCACCACTACGGCTACCGCCACTCCTGGTATCCGAAGCCTGTGGCGCGCCGCCACCACTCGCCGCCGCTGCGCTTGCGCCTGATGCTCGCACCCCACGAGACGCCCCACGGCCTGCCCGCGACCCTGTCTGGACAGCCCGGGACACCTGCGACGAGAACGAAAACACGTACTTCGGAACCAGCGCTGCACCCGCAATCGTCGCGAACCCAAGAACTGTTGACGTCATCCCTGCCCCAATTCCGCCGGTTCCTGTGGCAGCGGCCCCTCCGTTGCCTTGGAGGAGTAATGCGCCAATTCGGAGTAGTAAGGCGGTCGGGAGGGTCATTAAGACGAGTGGGATGAATTTTCCCATCATGCTCTTTGCCCATCCCTCGACGGGCTTGATGGGGACAATCCAGAACATCAACAGAATGGGCATCGCGACCATGTAGGCGTAGATGCCGACTCGCCGGAGTAGGAAAACAGCAATAACTACCAGTAGGACGCTTGAACCAGCGATATAGATAAGCAGGGCGACGATACCTGTGCCGGCTGCAGAAGTGGCAGATCCGGTGATTGCTGATGCAAATTGGTCTGCTGCACCTCCGAGAATGACGTCTGCGAGGTCGTTGTTGAATTTGAGGAACCAACCGCCAAACCACCACCATGAATAGGCGAGCGGATAGGCGAAGACAGCTCGACGTATGCTCGTCTGCTTCTGCTTCGGCGTGAAAATGTTGAAGAACATCGCAAGCCCGAGCGCTAGCCCGAATAGTGTAGGAAGGAGCAGGATGACGGTGTCGTTGTATATATTCTGGAAGAGGGTCGCCCACGGATCCTTCGTCGGGCTGCCAAATGAATAGAGATTATCGGGGTAGGGGGTGCTGGTGAGGTAGTCCGCTGCGAGGCTGAATAACCACTTGACGAACCCTCGGACTGGCTCGACGAGCCCACCAATAACGTCGTAGATGGCATTTTTAACTGTCTGTCCGATTCCCGGCATAGATTAGTTCACAGTTTCTATCTCTATTATATTTTTGTCAATAAAACGTTCTAGAAAATGAGAATGGGCTACGACTCGCTAACAGTCCAATTCTGAATCGACGACTTTTGACAGCCAACACTCCCCACAGATTGCACTTGACTACCAAACAAGGTGAAATCGAGAGTTACGGTTGCCGCATGCTCATGTGCCGTCTCAAGAACGATATCTGCGCTTCGCGACTCACCCGTACACAACTCGTCTGAATCCCCCGTTAACGGTGACCCACGAGACGTAACTGTCATCGATTCCCCTGGGTTAAATTCCGCAGTCGCCCTCCCGCTAATCCTCGGTCGTTCAAACCGGGGCGGCGTCGGATTCGGGACGTCCCCCTCAACACGTAGTACCTCAATTTGCGTCGGGAGATCTCCTGTATTCGAAAGCTCCAGAGCAATCTTATCAGTCACCTGCTTATCTGAGCCAACCCCGCTGGACTTGGCGAGAGTAATATTGTCGACCTCGAAACTCCGTTCAAGCGTAATCGACTGCTCTCCGACAACATTCCCGTTTTTGACGGCAACGACGTCGAACGCACCGGCTTTAAGCCCGGTAAGAGGCAGCTGTGTTGCGGTGCCGGTAGCGAGTTCCCGGCGGGCAACCTCGGATCCGTTACTGTTGCGGAGAGTAACTGCCGAGATCGATGTGTCCGTGAGTGCGACGTCCAGGACTGCACCTTCCTCGTTCTCGGTGGGGAGGCTGCCAGTAGTCGGCTCGACCGCCTCGAAGACGTCTGCGTTCGACGACTGCGTGGACGTCGACGTGTTTGTCGCGGCTGTGGTATCTCCGTTCTCGGAATTGTTGGAGGTGGAGTTGCAGCCGGCGAGGGCCGTGACGGCGGCTGTACCGATGGAAGCGAGGGCCGCGCGGCGGCGCTGGTCTGGCATAGATTAGATAATCTATGCGACCGGAAAATCACTTTCGGGTGCCTGAGTATTAACCAACATATTGCGTGCTTTGACTGAGTGTGTTGGTTAAGACTGGCTGGCTGCTCGATAGGACCGCAAGCCCGAATACTGGCAGAATGGCTCCAGCTAAGATAATGTTGGTTCCCCACACCAACGGAAAGATTTATTCTATGTTGGCGCATTACACCAACATAGGGAGCACAGATGGGATCGACGATCATCTACGAAGACGAAGACACGTTCGCCGACGGCTCCAGATACGAGATGATCGCGACCGCCATCCCGAAAAGCGACGACTACCCCGAGGGCGTCAAGTATCGATTCCAGTACATGGCCGAAGACGGTCGAACTCTGCTCCGGTTCGACAACTTCCCGGACCACCCGGGCGTTGACCGCCATCACTACCACACGCCCACCGGCGTCTACGACGACATCGAGTACACCGACCCCAAAACCCACGCCCAGAAGTTCTACGACGAAATGGACGACCGCCGCGAGAGGTGACCCACCATGCCTGACAAATCCAACACGCCCGACGACACCGACGACGTCAACAGCACCGACTCCGAGACCGAGGAGATCGTGATGGACGACGTCGAAGCCGAGGCGGGCTTCCTCGAGGACCGCGACCCTGAGGACTACCCCTCGGTGCTGCGGATCACATCCGACTCCGACGAGGCCCACCGCCAGGACGCGCTCGACCGCCTCGACCGCTGGGAAGCCGGCGAGGAGGTCCCACACGTCATCAACTTCCAGAACCCCAGCGATCTCCGAGCGCTGCTCACCGACCGCCGCGTTGAGCTCCTCCGCAGCATCATGACCGACCGCCCGGACAGCATCCGCCAGCTGGCCGAGCGTCTCGACCGTGACGTCAAGAGCGTCCACGACGACCTGCAGGTCCTCGCTGACTACGACATTGTCCACTTCGAGCAGGCCGGACGGGCAAAACGCCCGTTCGTCCCCTACGACTCCATTGAGGTCAGTCTCGAAATCTCGACCCCGACCTCGGCCGACGACGCCGCCCCCGCCTGACTGACCTCAATTCCGCACGATGCAGAGACGAAACGAGTCGTTGGCGTCGAAGAATACTGATTGTCCTCACGAGTATCCTCAGACGCTTGTCTGGTTACGAGCCCGTCTTTAACCAACACTGGCGAGGGATCGCTGGGCGTGTTGGTTAAGACTGGTTGATTGTTCGATGGACTGACGTCTTTACGAGATGTCGTAGACAACTTCTGGTGATGTCTGGGCTGCTTGTCCGCCGTAGGAGTAACGGAGTGAAATGTCACTCGCTGCAACTTCGGACGGTGTTTGCCAGATGGAAACCCACTGGATATTTTCACCACTATCAATCCCACTGTACCCTTCGACATTATCAGGCTCAGGCCCTTCCACCGGGTCTGTAAAGGTAACAGGACTCAGCGAAATCTCATCGTAGTACTCGTATTCGTTACTCTCTGTTCGTACCACGCCGCTGCCAACAGGACTATCGGACTTATCTTCGGTACTTGTATTCGAAATTTCGGCCTTCGCGAGAACAAACTGGGCTCCGTCACCGGCTTTTGCTTCTCTAACTTCGTTCACGTATTCGTACGAGACTGAATCCGTGAATACTGGTTCACTAACAGTCAACTGGACACCACCCGGACCCTCGATAGTTTCCCCAAGTTCAGCTGTTAGTGGCTCAATTGAAACCGACTGTACTTGTTCATCAAAGGCCGTTATCGGCAGTTTACCTCCATGGTATCCTTCAACCGTCTTCGAACGCGTGATGGACACCGTTTCGCCGGCTTGCACAGTTCGTTCGATTGGATTGCCGACTGATACTGGCCGGTAGAACCGTCCGGTCCGTCCGCCACTATTCTTCACTTCAAGAGTATACGACAGCTCGTTACCAAGCGTTACTTTATCTGGTGCCTGAAGTGTCGTGTTGAACGCGATGTGGTGCTGCTTTCCAAATCCAGTTTGCCACTGTACGTCTTCAACGGACCGTAATGTGAATACGCCCGAACTTGTGCTCTTTGGCACCTCAAATACGAGCCAGCCACTAAGCTCGTTGGACCCGTTTTCATATGCTGGTGCGTTAACTGGACGAACAACATCACCGACGCGAGCAAGCGGCCGATACGTCATTTCATCCGGCGAAAATACGAATTCATCTCGGGCAGTCGTTTCCGGTTTCTCCGTTGGTGGCGCACCCTGCACGTTCGCGAGGAGATACTGCCGGTTATTGTCCGCTATTATTCTTTCATCTGCTGTCGCAATCACATCCGCCGTAACGATATCAGTAATTGAGACGCGTCCTCCGCTCCCAACGGATCGTTCCGTTCCAATATCACTGTTTGCTCCTGCGCTTGTTGTGCTGTCCGTAGCCGTTTCCGCTGTTGAACTGCCATTATTTGTTCCGCCAGTACAGCCAGCAAGAACTGTAAGGGTTCCAGCTCCAACCGACTGGAGAAACATACGGCGATTTTTCCTAACCATACTCCACACGTTAATATTTTACAATAAAAATATAATGAACCACGGTCAGTTATTAATTCTACCGCGTGTGGCGAGCTGCACAGCCCGAGAAGAAACGCACCGGCTAGTAGCCACTAACAACAACTACACACCCAACACACCATGACTCAGACACTAAACGTCACGATTGGTTCGCCGGACCGCAGCGGCCTTGAAGACCGTCTCAAAGCGGTTGGTGCCGGCGAAGACGTCGCGCCCCACAATCCGACGCTCGCCATCGAAGACCTCGAAACGTTCGGCCGAGTCTTCCGCAGCACGAACCTCGAACTCCTGGAAGCCATCGTCGAACACAATCCCAGCAGCATTCGGGAACTCGCGCGTCTCGTCGACCAGAACCCGCCGGAGGTCTTGGAGAACGTCCACGAGCTCGCAGACTACGGCCTCCTCGAACTCGAGGAAGATGGGCAGGCGAAACGCCCGGTCGTCTGGTACGACGAGATCGACGTCAACCTCCCACTGACGTCGACGGGAGCCCAACGGGACGCAGCAAACGCCTAGCGCACCGGTTCTCTGGTTGGATCGGTGCTATTCTTGCCCTCAGTGTTAACCAACACCGGCCGAATCTGCCGGCAGGTATTGGCCGAGCGACCCTGAACGAGCCGCGGTTGCCCGGTTGTGTGAACAAGAATGCCCTCAGGACACAGTGTCGCCGTGAATCAGCGTCTAAACGGATGAATCTTCCAATCTTCCCACTGATTCGTTCACACAGGATTCCCGATCTCGTGTGCACATCTCGAAAATCAGTTCTCTCGACGTGGAGCCCCGTGGGGAGTTCCGCAGAGAACTACTGATAAGTACAGACAGTCTACTTCTCGGTTAGCTCTGGTATTGAGACGATTGAAGGTTCTAGCGTTCACCGACAGTGGATCACTCGATATCCACAGTGAGATATACAGACTCGTCAGTCGTGGAGAAACTAACGAGTGTGACTCGCGACGAGTTCAATAATCGGATGAGCGCGTCTGAAACCTCGGTTTCCGAGCGAATGTGTACTTTAAGGCGGCCGCGCGAATTCTCTTCGATGAGTGTTGTGCCAGGAGTTTCGGAGAGACATTGTTTGAAGTTCGCGATACGAATACTCCGGCCGGATGTGCGCCCGAGAAGCGCGTCAAGCAGCCCCATAGTTGGAATCCTCCGCTATAGATGAGATTATTGTTCTTCAAGTACGATGTTTCTGGCCTCCGAAATGAGGCCGTGGGCATCGTCCATCGCTTCAGCGTCGATAGCGACCGCGACGCCGACGCCGTCATCGATGGCGAAATTCATCTCGATAACGTGCTCGAAACAGGTAATCATACATTGGAGATCACCGTGGTCTTTCGAAAACGAGTGCTCGTAGAGCGGCGCGTGTAGGGAGTCTAACCGAGATTCGTCGATGGCTTTGGTCAGTTCTTCCTCGGTGTACTGGTCGGTAACATCATCACGGATATGCTCGACATCCACTTCGTCGAGGTCATACCGCACGATACTCCGTAACTCCCCATCCATGTGCTCCTCAAAGAACTCTTTGAGCTGGGAGGCAACCTGAACACTCATATTCTAAATATTATTGGGTGGGAAAGTAACTCTACTGGTGAGCAGCATTACTTCACGCCGATTTCATGGAGACTACTGAGGAGCTATCCAGCTGTGAGAGGCTGCTTCTCATGGAGATTTGAGTAACGGTGCGGTGTGTTTTGAGTTTGTGGCCTTAGCCACACGCTCCGCGTTCTGTTCGAGTGCTTTAGCTAACCAACAACTGGGGTTTCTATGTGCAAGTGTTGGCTAAAGCGAGTGAGGCCAGCCAGCGGCCGCTCACTACGATTCTCCAGCGGACGCCCAATAACACAACCCCCACCAAGAAAGCCCGCTACTATCATCAGAACGGTCCGATAGATGCTACACGACCTGCATCCAGCACAACTCTCGCCTTAGGTCCGCGAGTCACGCACGCCATCGCGACCACGAACCTTATCCTCACAACTAGGCACGTAGCTCCGCGACGCCGTCCGGCGTGAACACGCGAACATACTCCGAGGTCACGTGCCCGCCGCAATTCTGGCACTCAGGCATCCGTTTGGTCAGGCGGGTGCGGGTTCGTCGCTAGATTCAGCCCCGACCAACTCAACATCCAGGTGGATTCGTTCGTAGGGAACGTAGGGCTGTTTGGCCTGTCCGTCGTCGACGATGAACAACAGACCGTAGTCTGCGAGTCGGGCGACGTCGTCGTGGACGGTCCGGTAGTCGCGGTCAAGCGTCTCCGCGAGCGCAGAGATGCTCTCTGCGGCACCTTCGGCCACGACAAGCACTCGCAGCAGTTCGAGACGCCGGTTTGTGAGGACTTTCCGGAGTTCACCGACCGTCGCGAACGAGACGACTGCCGGCTGCTCGTCGCCATCGCTGACTGCATCAGCAGCAGCAAGCGTCTGCTCGCGTGTGTGGTCGAAGCCCTCGACGGTAACGCGAAGGACGTCAGGGTGAGGGCAGTCACGGGGATCACGGTACTTCTCGGACCAGCCGTCGCCAGACGTGTCAGTCATCGTTCCGTAGCAAAGACAGAAGAGGGGGAGAAGCGGCTACTCGAGCTGGTCGAGGAGTTCGCGGTCCTCGTCGATAATTTCCCGAACCCGCTCTCGGTGCTTGTCGGATCCATCTGGTTCGCGGTGTTCTTGGCTCATGATAATCGTATGTATGACGGGGAGTATCTTGAATCTTCTCACGGTTTGAGGCGGTCCTCGTCGACATTGCCGGTCTCTAACCACTCTGCAATCTCCTCGACGTCATAGCGCCGAATCCGTTTTAGAAACTGTTCCGCATTCGGGCCATGTTCAGCGGGTATCTCACCGTGGTCATCGAGGAATTTTCGGGTTGTAACCCACGCAGTTCGCTTGTTCCCGTCTTCGAATACGTGCCGTGTGATGAGCTTCCGTAGTAGGTACGCAGCCCGTGTGTAGACGTCGTTGTACTCATCCGCGTCTCGGATGATTCGCTTGGTTTTCAACTTCGGTGCTGCTACTCGCGTCCCGGTATGCTTGAGGTTGTACACGTCCTCGACCTCCTCGTGCGTAGCGATGATTTCCGCCACTGTCGGGAGGTACGGATCGTCGGTCACGGCTGGGTATCGTAAGCGCCTAGCGTGTCTTGAGGCATGTCTGCGTTCGTGCCTATTGTGCGACCCAAGAGTGTCTGGCGTGGTCGGCTAGCCTTCTCCTGTTCATCGAGGGTATCGGATTGAAGTGTGAGCTGGATGTCTGACCATAGCCCATACATGGTTTCTAGCGCGCGGATGTCGTACTTATGGACCTGTTTCGCGGGCATCACACGTGAAGAAATAGTGGGTGGCACCTAAAGGATTAGACTTCCCGGCGTGACCAGGAGCGATTACTAGCGTTTGCGGGGTGGCTGGACGCCAGCCACGTCGACGTCATCCATGACGGTGCGCTACAGTCAAGGCGATCGCTAAAGAGATTCAAACCTACGATGCGTCGTACGACGATATGCGGCTGGCCCAAGCTGTCAAGAGCATGCTGTTGCCGCTTGGATAGGTTCGTACAGATATTCGATGGAGATTTGCCGAGAGACGAGAGACGGAGCTAACAGAGTTCGCTGTGGACCGGAACGGATGAGTAGGTTCAGATATCAGTTGAGGTGAGCAAAAGCACAAGTGGGCGACGAGGTCAATCCCATTCACACTCTGGGGGGCCTTGCTCTATGGAACACCCCCCAGAGTGTGAATGGGGGAGATCAATCACACCAAGGGTGGGTAACCTATATGTGAATGGGGCGGATTGGTCCGGCCATGCCAAACAACGATTCTACGCAAACAACCGTCGACGAGATATTAAATGTCGATGAGGGAGATAGCGAAGACGAATCGGATATTTTTGAGAAGCCATGGTTGCTCGAAATCGATAACGTTCCTGACGCCAATCGAATCGTCGGTCGAGACGACCACATCACGTTCTTGGCCAAGAATCTCCGGAAGATGCGGACAAACAGCGTCCCGGATAACGTCCTGGAGTGGGGTGAAACCGGGACGGGAAAGACACTAGTTGCAAGACACGTCTGTGAGCGACTCGAAGCAGCAACTGAAGGAACGGACTCCCCGATCGTTACTGCCTACATTAATCCGGATCCCATCTCTACGTATACCTCCACCTTCCGAAAAATCGCAGAACAGGTGAACGCGAAAGCAGAGAATCCGCTTGATGTCCCCTATCAGGGCCTCTCAGCCGAGCATTATCGGGATCAGAAATTGTGGCCCGTTGTTCAGCGGGAGTTTTCTGGCGGTCTCGTCGTCATCATCGATGAAATCGACAAGCACGGAGAAGTCAACGAAGTGCTCTACACGCTATCACGGACACAATCTAAAGACGACGTTGACTTCCCAGTCGTTACGATCGGGATTTCGAACGACATCGAATTCAAGGGAGAAATCGAGTCGCGGGTCCAATCGACTCTCCAGCCAGAACACCGAACGTTCACGCCGTACGAAGAAGACCAGCTCATTGCAATCCTCGAAAATCGACGGGACGCATTCTACGACGGTGTCCTCGATGAGGAGGTGATTCCAACCACAGCTGAACTCGCAGCTGAAGAACACGGTGACGCTCGACGCGCAGTCCGATTGTTCCGGAATGCAGGTGAAATAGCCGACGAGGAAGGGGACGACATCGTGACAGGCGAACATGTTCATGAGGCTGACGAACTCGTCGAAGTCGAACTGTTCATGGAGATGGTGAAGGGAACGCCGTTATCTGGAAAGCTACTCCTCTTTTCACTCACACGTCTTGATCGGAATAACCCGGAGAAAGAATGGTTCCGAACCTCGGAGATCCACGAGGTGTATCAAACAGTAGCACGGGATGTCGAAGTAGAGCCGAAGGGGTACAATCGTGCGCTCGAATTGCTGAACAAGCACGTGACAACAGGAGTTCTCGAATCGAAGAAGAAGGAAGGCGGAGATCAGGGGAAGTTCAGGTCGTATGCTCTCCAAGGAGACGTGGAGAGTACACGAACTGGACTGATCAACTCAACGGCGGAGCTCCAGACGTTGATGGGATGGTGACACCCCCACCCCTCGGTGTGAATGGTATGCCATAGGCTACGACTGTTGTAAAGACGAAGCCGGACTCAGCCTGCAGAAGACGGTTCGTTCATCTGAAGAAGCGATAACGGTACGGAGAGCGGCTTACACGTTCTGCCACGGTAGCTGCCCCGGTCCGCTACTGCACCGCACCGCAACTGTAGTTATCTTTATTATACTACAGTCAAAACAGTCCTCCGAGTAGATCTATTCTGAAAGGCGAGGCCTTGTGCCGAAGCCGAAGGTTCGCCACTGAGGCGAGAACCCTCCCTACGGCGTGAGGACTTCTGCTGTTAAGGGCTTCTTAATCGCGGTACCCTGGGTGGTGGACCATTCACACTGAGGGGTGTGGGGGTAAACGAGGCGTAATCTATCCGCGTGTTCCTCTGTCTTCTCTCGACGTGAAGTCTCGTTAGAGAGTGCCGGTTGGTAGCCCATTCACACCGAGGGGTGTGGGGTAAACCGATCCCATTCACACTCTGGGGGGTGTCATCTGCTACGCTACGAATCACGTTGAAACGACATCAGGCTACAGTTCCATCTCGTTTACTCGTCGGGATTCACCGGCCCTTTGTACTTCGACGTCACCGAATCGCCTTCCCGCCACTGCCAGTAGTAGTAGCGGTTGTCGTTGATCTCCTTGATCGTGATCGTCGCCTTCGCCGGCACGTCGTCTGGAAGGTCATCGGGGCGCTCCTCGACCTCTTCTTGATCTGCTGACTCCTCGAGACGGGCCTCTCGTTCCTTGTGCTCGGCGAGCGCTTCAGCGTACGTCGCAACGTCTCGGAGCTGCTCCGGGTCCGACTCGTTGAGCGGGTTGACGATCTCCGTCGGGAGGTTCGCCGGTGGGGTCGGGGGTTCGTAGGACATCGGCTACTCTCGTGTTAACCAACACGTCCCACGAATCCATAGTTTTGTTGGTTAAGGCGATGGAGACGACTCTCGTGCCTGTTGACTGTAACATTACTCGAAACTTCTTTATATACAAGTTTCGTACTATGTTACACCGTGCTCCGGCGCATCGAACTCGAGGTCCTCGCCACGGTCGACCGCGGCGACACAATCTCCGAACTCGCGACGAAGCTCGACCACAGCGAGAGCTACCTCTCTCGTGCCGTCGCCGACCTCGTCGAAAAGGGACTCGTCTACACGGAACGTGACGGGCGGCGAAAACGAGTCGTTCCGTCGGATGCTCGCGCCGTCGAACTCTACCGGGACCTCGTCCGCCAGCACTCCCATATCGACTTCCCCGAACTGCTGACGGGCAAGGCACTCGAAGTGCTGTACTACCTCGACCAGCCGCGAACCGTCTCCGAAATCGCTGACCGGAGCGACAACTACCGCAACACGGTTAACCGCGTCCTCAAGCGGTTTCGTGACCGTGGTCTCATCGGGACGGCCGACGGCCACTACGAGTTCAACGCCGACTTCGACCGCCTCCACGAGTTCGCCCGTGAACTCGTACACCAGCTGCATCGCCAGCGCCTCGAAGCCGTCGCCCCGAAGGGGACGATTCTCTGGGAGGACTACGACGAATTCCTCGCGCAGACCGAGACGGAGATCGACGCAGAGGGGTTCCACGAAACCGGCCTCGCTCGGTTCGCGGCCTTCGACCTCCAGTTCCTGCTCACCGGCCACCGCTACTACGTCTACTCCGAGGATCTCGACGCAGTCTCGCCGGCGGAGCTCTGCTGTCACACGCTACTGATCGACGACGGCAGCCGTCACCGCTCGTACTGTCTCCTCCTGCTCAGCCACGTCGACGTCGACGAGGCGGACCTCCGAGAGCAGGCGGCGAAGTATGGCCTCGAAGACGAAATCGACGCCTTGCTGCGCTACCTGGAGACGCACGGCGAGGTCGACGACGACCGGCTCCCGGAGTGGGACGAGTTCCAGGAGCTGGCGGCTGACTACGAGGTGCCACTACCATGAGACCAACATTCAGACGTGAGTACATCGAGAACGAGTTCCAGCGAATCGCGGATGCCCTCTCAGCCCCGCTCACGGTATACCTGATCGGTGGTGGCGCGATGTCGCTGCGCGACCTCAAGGGGGCGACGAAAGATATCGACCTGGTCGTCCCGGATGGCGACGCATACGGGCAGTTGTGGGCCGTCTTGATGGACCTCGGGTATGCAGAGGTCCAATCCCTGGATCCAGATTACCGGGCGCTGGGCGCGACGAGCTGCGTCGAGAACGACGATGGGTGTCGCCTCGATATCTTCAACCAACAGGTCGCGAACAAGCTCGTGCTCACCGACGGGATGCAAGAGCGCAGCGAGCCGTTCCTCGACACGGATCGACTGACGGTCCGGCTGGTCAGCAACGAGGATATCTTCCTGTTCAAGGCAATCGCCGGCCGCGATGACGACATCGAGGACATGAATATGCTCGTGCAGGCCGGCCTCGATTACGACGTCGTCCGAGAAGAACTCGAAGCCCAGATCGATCGGCTCGGCGACGACCAGTTCGCAACCTTCGCGAACGAGGCTCTAGTCGAACTCGAGGAGCGGTACGGGGTGACCACGCCGATCGAGGCCCGCGTCCAGGAGCTCACGAACAGGTACTACCGGGGGCTCGAAGTCCTCCAGGCACTCGACGAGCCGATGACCGTCGACGAACTGGCCGCCAAACTGGAGCTGGATACTGACGAGGTTCACGACCGGATCGCGTATCTCTCAACGTTCGACCGGGTCCGTCGGGATGGCGACACAGTCCGTCCCGTGGAGTAGTCTGGCCACGACTACGGGGAGGGAAGGCGGCCGTCTGGTCGGGGCACGCGGCCCTGTTTTATCTCGTGATCGACGCGGCGCAGGTGCTTGCATCCGCCTTCGGGTGAACGTTGCTGCCAGTCGGGGCAGGTACACGATTCGTCGATGACGTCGACTTCGTACCTGTTGCCGGACGCGGACTGCACCTCGTAGCGGCCACCTTTCGAGAGGAGCGAGACGTCCATCGCTTCGGCGACGGCACGCTTCGTGCGGGGCTCGAGATCGTCCTCCGACTGTGCGTTCTCGTCGACGACCAGTCGGTCGCGAACGTCGCCCGTTCGACCCCCGTCCGGAGCGACGGCTTCCGCAGGGCCACTGAGCCGCTCGTGGAGCAGTTCCTCCACCGGATGGCCTTCCGGCCACAGGTAGTGGACCTCGCGGCGCTCGCGATGGTCGTAGGAGCCGCACGCGGCTGCGCACCCAGTCCAGACGCGCCAGGCACCCAGCGCAGCCATCACGTCGACGATATCGCGGGGAACCGTCTGGTGGTCGTCCGGGAAGAACACCCGGAAGCGGGTACACGCCTCCTGCGGCGGGACGGTCTCCCACCAGTCTTCGCTGGAGCCCCAGCTGTTGAACATCGCCTCGTCGCTCCCGTAGCCGACGGTCACGCCGTCGATCGGCGTCCAGTCTGTTGGGAGGTGGTCCGCCTCGCCTTCGAGTACCCGAAGAACGGCGTATCGGAGGTACTCGTGGGCTTGGTTGTCTGTCGTACGAGCGACCTGGTCGTGCTGCTCGGCAACGTGCTCGGATTCCTCGAGGACCGTCGTGAGATAGGGTTCAGTCATTATTCGACGGAGGTCAGAACGCGCCTCCGCCCCTCCGCGGGCGCAGAAAAAATTCCGTGTAGCTGATGGACTGGTTTTCACTCAGAATGACTGCTTATAGACACGAAGGGTGTAGTGTTCGCGTAGGCGGTGCTATTTACAGATATGGGAACGCTCCACTAGGTATGGCTGCCACGTACTCAATACTGTCACTACTGATCATCTTCGCGCTGTCGTTGTTGATTGTGCGTACCGGCTCGATTGCGCTGGAAATGACGGGCCTTTCACCAGATGTGGCCTCCTTCCAGGCCACGTCGGCGTTCTCTGGAGCCGGATATACGACCGAAGAGGCAGAACAGGCTATCACCACCGTCGGCCGCCGCAAAACCGTGAAGGCGCTCATTCGGCTCGGCAGTATTGGGCTCCTCGGTGCAATTTCGTCACTTATCCTTTCATTCACGCGAACTGGTGGCGACGACCTGTTGAACTTACTGTACATTCTCGGTGGCGCCGGTGTGATCATTCTGTTCGCACGGAGTCGGTGGTTCAACCGCCTCGTGACGCCACTTATTGAGTGGGCGCTGAGTGAGACGACAGAGTTGGAGATCTCGGATTATGCCCAGTTACTCGGATTGCAACGTGAATATCGTGTGGCGGAGGTGGAAATCAGCGAGGGGGATTGGCTGGCAGGGGGGTCGATTTCGGAGCTGGATTTACCACGCGAAGGGGTGTTGATACTCGGCATCCGTCGTGATGATTCATATATTGGTGCGCCACAACCAGATACGGAGACGAAACCGGACGACACGCTCGTCCTCTATGGGAAACAAGACCGTCTCAAAGAATTGTCAGACCGGCTCAGTGGTGATGCTGAGGCTCGGGAAGATGCTGTTGAAGACCACGAGGAAACACTCGAAGAGCAAAAACAGCTCATTGAACAATAACAGGAACCAGTCCCCGAATTTGATCTCCTGATTAGGGCGTAGAATTGTCAGAAAGAATGGCGACATCACAATTGGATTAACCAACAATACAAAATAACGCATCCAACTGTTGGTTAATCGAATGGGCGAGAGAATTATTCCTCGAGGAGATCGATGATTTCCTCTGCCGTTCGACTGATCCGCCCGAGTCGCTCGCGAATGACCTCGGGATCGTCCGACTCCCACGCAGCGAGGTAGAACGCCGATCCGCTCGTGTCGAGCCCGCAGTACCGCCCGATGACGTACGCGACGGCTTCGGCCTCGACTTCGCGTTTCGACCGTTCGGTGTCGTCGTCGACGTCGAAGTGGAGCAGGGCGTGGGCGTACTCGTGAATCAGCGTCCGCGCGAGGTCGGCCTCATTCTCCCGATCGCGCACCTCGACGAGCGGCTGGACGTCGACGAGACTCAGCTGCTCGCAGATGCCCTTCGCCTCGCCGTGGGTCCACTCCTCAGCTGGTACGATCCGCACCGTCACGCCGAGGTCGTCAGCGGTGGCAGTCAACTGTTCGACGAGGTCGCCGGCGTCCCCGGTCGCTTCCGTGTCGAGGTCGGGAAGCGGCTTGCCCTCGGTCTGGGAGACGTCGAACACCGGAGCAGGCTTGAACCCGACCAGGCCCTCGGACCACTCCTCGGGTGGCGTCTCGTCGTACTCACAGTCACTGTCCTCGTGGTAGCTCGGTGAATTCTCGCACTCCGGGCACTGCTTGGAGATGATAGGTGCCCAGATCCAGATGGCCGACTCACCCTCCGTGACGTGGCGGTCGAACTCCTCCTGCCACGTCCGGTAGCCCGCCACCCGGCTCGCCTCGGGACACTGCCGCTTGATGAGGAGCGTGTTTCGGTAGGAGTAGTCGTGGAAACGACTCTGGACATCGAGCCACTCTTGGAACTCTTCGCTGGCCTGTGCGTCGTCGACGCCGGCGACGAGGTCGTCGATCCACTGTTTGATCGTACTGTTCATCTCGTCGGATCGCGTGTCGGTCTGGTCGAAGGAGACCGACGAGTCACTAGTCGTAGCCATTGTGTTCTCCGAATCGAGTTCACGGCGACTGCAGCAGTTCAGAACGCGCCGCACCCCTCAGGGGCGCAAAAACAGAAATTCACCAACTAGCTCTCCAGCCGTCAGCAACGTGTTCAGTTTCACTCCACTTTCCAACATTTTACACTACACGTCTGAGTACGCTGTGGCATGAGCAAATGGGCAGATTACGTAATCACTGCAGTTAGATACAGTGGTGACTCTATCGAACAAGTTCAGGTATATGAGGACGATGGAGATCAACTAGTCAACCGAGATACCAAATCGCGAATGGCCGTCATCCTCAGCTTATCGGTTGGACAAGAGTACTGTACGGCGTACAAGAATGACAACGGGAAATGGACAAAGGGTGATGATGTCGGGACAGTAGAAGTTGACGGGACAACCTACCTTCGGACTGACGGGAACAACATCGCGAGCGACAATCTAGGCGAACTGCCAGAGTTCTAGGGAGTCTTGGCATCGCGTAGAGAGCGTTTTTCTTCGGCCAATCCGACCGTGATGAGGTACTCGAGGAACTCGTCGAACCGCTCGACGTCGCTAGGCGTGTCAGTCGCAAGATGACGCGCCCACTCGATGGCCCACTGGAAGGCGGGATCCGTACCGCCCTTGCCGTGAATGTACCACCACCGGGCCGCTTTTAGTACGACCAGCGGATTCGTAGGTGGCTGCTCACCGGCGAGCCCACGGGTGATGGATTCGATTTCGTCGGGGACGTCGGCGGAATCGACCTCCGCTGATTGCGTGTTGTCGATATCGACCGGGATCTCGTCGATCGAGACGTTGTCGGGACGCTGTTGTTGACTCACTGGAAGTCACCTCTGAGGACTCTCGAAGGAGCCCTCGCCCTCTCTGGGGGCACGAAAAACAGGTCGCGAAGTCACGCCGGCGGGAGGTAGATGCTCTGCTCGCCAGCGATCTCCTCCAGGTTGTTTCGGTGACGGTGGCTGAAGTAGCACTCGTAGCTGCAGTATCCACAGATTGCGCCGGTATCGTATTCGGCGACGTACGGGCCGCGGCGAGTTCGCCAGACGTTCGTCCCGCACTCGGTACAGGCGGCGTCCTCGAGATCGGCAGGACTCGGTCCCTTGTACTCGACGTCGAGCCCCTCGTCTCGCGGTGTCGTTTCGGGCCAGATTCCGTGGGTCCTCCAAAACTCACGGACGCGAGCGAGGCTGTGGCGCACCGTCTTTCGGACGGTGACGTGGTCGGCGTCGCGACCGCTGTCGTCCCAGCCGTCGGCCGTCCAGAACTCACCGAACTGTGCGCCGCGATGTAGGCCGTTCCAGTCGATGCCGACGATGTCGGCCGGTGGCTCGTCGGTGAGTGTTGGCCTGGTCAGCTGTCGAATTGCGTCGAGCTGCTTGGGTGGACTCCCGCCGAGGATGTGGACGCGCCGCCCTCTCCAATCGGCTGGGTCAGAGAACTCATGGGCCAAGCGGTCGGCGTATCCCCGTGAATACCCCAAGACGAGGTTCTCGGGTATCGCGTCGATCACCGCCCGCGACTTCGGAACGACGATGAGCTCGGCCTCTGGATAGCTCGCTCGGATCTCACGAGCCGCAGCGACGTGGGCGTCGACGTCGTCGAGTTCGTCGACGTCCCCGATGACCCCGACCTCTGGTTCGTGCTCGAAGAAGCGGTCGACGAACCGCTCCAGGTCGGGATTCCGGAAGTCGTTGTCGAGCATCCCAACGGGAATCTCGAGATTCAGGTACTGATCCGTCTGATACCCACAGTCTTCCCGAAACCCAGGGAGAAATCCGAGGGCGAGAGCATCGCCGGCAAAGGGATCTCGGTGGAGGAACGCCACGAAGTCTGTTTGTCTGGCGGCGGCGATTTCGCGGGCGGTGCTGGCGCTGGAGCTCAGCTCGAGAGACATGATTAGGCTCGCGAGGCCGCTGCTGGCTGCCCCGCACCCTTTCAGGGGCCCGAAAAACCGAGGCACAGCGGATTAACCAACAATAGGGGGAACTCACGCAGAGTGTGTTGGTTAAGAATAGGGCTTACTTTTCGTCCTCACGCAGCTCTTCAGCCTTCCACTTGAGCTGGCGCAGAATCTGCGTCCGGTTCTGATGGGCGTTCTCGTAGGCAACACACTCCTGAAGAGTCTCCATATCGGGAATCGTCGCGATACCGGCCTTGATCAGGTGCGTGTTCGATGCTTCAAGCCGCTTCTCTGGCGGGAATTCGTCGCTCTCTTCGTCGTTAGTGGTTCCCATCTCGAAGAGCCTCCACCCCTTTGGGGCCGACACAAACAACTCTCCGGACGATGACGCCCCATCTCTAATAGAGATAAAACCGATACAACAGTTACCGTAATGGTCATCCCCCGCGAGTGTTTACAGCCCCGTATGGAGCGAAAGACGATCTCCGTCACCGGGATGTCGTGCAACGGGTGCGAACAGAACGTGGAGACCGCCCTGCGAAACCTCGACGGTGTGAGTCGGGTCGAGGCCAATCACGACGCTGACACGGTTGAGGTGGTCCTCGAGGATGGAGTCTCAAACGATGACGTGAACGCGGCAATCGAACAGGCTGGCTACGACGTCGTGGCTTAGTCGGCCGTCACTCGGCTGTCTCCACGTTCGCTGTCGGTCCGTTCTTCTAGGGCGAACTTGGTGTTGACACCCTCGCCGGAGAGGAGCTGACCAGCGAAGCTGTTGGCGAGGACGGCCGAGACGGACAACACCATCGCAAGCATCGCGAACACTGGGTGAACGAGCCCTGTGGTCGCGGCGGCGACGCCGATGCCGTTGAACGCGAAGGCCGTCGCGAGGTTCTGACGGGTCTTCCGGTAGCTCTCTTTCCCGATCTCGTAGGCGTCCATCACGCCACCAAGCCGGTCGCCCATCAGGACGATATCCGCTGACTCGATGGCGATGTCGGTCCCTGCGCCGATGGCGATGCCGATGTCCGCCTGCGTGAGTGCGGGAGCGTCGTTGATGCCGTCGCCGACCATCGCGACGCGGTAACCCTCGTCCTGCAGGCGACCGATCTCTTCGCGTTTCTCGTCGGGCAGCACGTCTGCCATAACGCGGTCGATGCCGACCTCCTCGGCGACCGCGTTCGCGGTGCGCTCGTTGTCCCCGGTGATCATCACGGGCGTAATGCCGACCTCTGTCATCCGCTTGACGGTCGCAGCGGCGTCGCTCTTGACCTCGTCACCGATACCGATCAGGCCGATGAGGTCACCGCCACGAACAACTCCAGCAACGGTGAGGCCGCGGCCTTGGAGTCGCTCAATATCGGCGTCTCCCTTCGACAGGTCGATCCCCTCGTCGCTGAGCCATCCCGGTTTCCCGACCAGCACGTCGTCGCTGGCCACGGTTACCCGGACGCCCTTGCCGGTCACGGAATCGAAGGCGTCGGGGTCTCCGTACTCGAAGCCTTGCTCGTCGGCGGCCTCGAGGATCGCATCGGCAAGTGGATGTTCGGAGAACGCCTCCGCGCTGGCCGCAGTCGTGAGTACATCCACCTCGTCGGCACCGAAGGCGACGACCTCACTGACGGCGGGTTCGCCGACGGTGATCGTGCCAGTCTTGTCCAGCACGATGTGGTCGACGTCGGGGAAAATCTGGAAGGCGTCACCGGAGCGCATCAGGATGCCTCGGTCAGCGGCCTTCCCGCCGCCCCGAATTAGCGCGAGCGGTGTCGCCATCCCGAGGGCACATGGATAGCCGAGCACGAGGACCGCCAGCGCTGCGAACGCCCCGCGCTGGACGTTGGGGGCTGCACCCCACGCAAGCGGTGCGACCACCCAGAAGAGGAACGAGAGCGCGGCAATCGTCAAGACGCCTGGGACGAAGTACTTGAGGACGCGGTCGGCGAGCTGAATGATGCCGGGCTTCATAGCGCGTGCTTCCTCGATTTCGCGGGCCACCTGGTTCAGGAACGCGTCCTCGCCCGTTGCAGTTACCTTGATGAGCAGCGTCCCGGTCTCGTTGACGCTGCCGCCGATCACTCCGTCGCCCTTCGCCTTCTCCTCGGGGATGGACTCACCGGTGGCAACCGACTCGTCGACTGTGGATTTACCCTCGACGACCTCACCGTCGACGGGGATGTTCTCGCCGGGCTTGACCCGGACGTAGTCGCCGACGTCGAGGTCGTCGAGGGGGACTTCCTCGACGTCACCGTCATCACTGACGCGGCGTGCTGTGTCGGGCTGGAGGTCGAGCAGGTTCTGCACGGCCTGTGAGGCTCGTGTGCGGACGATGAGGCTGGTGTACTCCGAGAGGATGTGATAAGTGGTAATGAACACGGAGACGGCGAAGAAGTGGACGGTCGGGAAGCCAGAGAACACGAACAGACCGAGCAGCCCACCAAGTAACCCTGCGAATGCGCCCGCTTCCAGGAGAACGTGCTGGTTGAAGATCCCCCGGCGAAGGCTCTGGAACGCCTTCTGTTTGATGTAGCGCCCAGGCCCGAACATCGTCCCGAGCGCCAGCCCTAGCGTCACCAGATCCATTATGAGATATGTCGACTCGAAGCGGCCCATCACTAGGATCATCCAGCCCATCAGCACAGCAACGACGATGGATGCGCCGCCGGCGAGCAGGAGGCGGCGCTTGCCGTCAGCGAGCTCGGCCTGCTGTTGCTCGTATCGCTTCGCTTTGTCCGGGTCGCGGATGGTATAGCCGAGATCCCGAAGCGTGTCCTTCACCTCGACCTCGCTCAGGCGGTCATCGTCGTACTGGACGAGGACCTCCTCGTGGGCGAGACTTACGTCGACGTCCTCGACGCCGTCGGTCCGGCTGTAGGCCTTCTTGATACTCTCGGCACAGAAGGAGCAGGACATTCCCCCGACGTTGAATTGTTCGTGTGTCGTTCCCATCGTGGTCGCTAGTTAACCAGCGAAGTGGATAATCATTACGACTAGTATTATAGCGGTATCGAACAACTAAGACTGCTATCGAATGTGTAGCGTTACTCTTACTATCGTCGTTCCCCTACGTCCTCACAAGAATGGCGCTCCTCGAATCCGACGTGCCGATCCGTGAAGTCGTGACGACGGCCCCGGAGAAAGCGAAAGCGTTGGAGAACGACGTCCGGGCGAAGATCCTCGATATGCTCGCTGCCGAAGAAATGACGATCGAAGAGATTCACGACGAACTGCATCGTCGCGGTGAGGAGAAGGCCGAGACGACGGTGCGCCACCACGTGAACGTCCTGAAGGACGCAGGGATGGTTGAAATCGCCCGTCTTGAGGAAGCTGGCGGCGGAACGCGGAAGTTCTACAAGTCGAACACGCGGATTTTCTCGTACGACCTTCCAGAGGACGCCGAGCAGACGCTCGCTGGGGCGCAGGAAACCGCGACAGCCGAATTAGCAGGGCTCGTTGAGACGCTCTATGGGGAGCACGGCGACGACATCGAAGCGGTGGCACGAGAAATGAAGCCCTGCGAGTACTGTGCAACACAGCATTACGAGGAGTTCGTCCTCCGGGAACTGCTAAATCGCGCGCTTATAGACCTCACTGAGAATGGGACGGTGGAGAGCGTTCGGCGTGATTCAGAAGACGCCGGCGATGAAGCCGAGTCCCATGACGACGAGGACGATCGCTGAGAACAGCGGCAGGTACGGTGTGTACTTCTCCACCGTTTCTTCGTACTCCTGATAGCCGGCGATGAGGAGCATCGTTAACCCGACGATGCCGACGATGACCGTCAGCGCATATGCGGTCATCAGTTCCAGACAGTACGTCGAACCGGCACAGAGGCCGATAATCTCGAACTCCTCCTCGTGAGCGAACCCGAGGACGAATGCGAACCAGGCGATTCCGAGTAGCCCGTGGTCGGTGTCAGTAGCCGGATCGGTCCTGTGCTCGTGGGAGTCCCCTCCGATTTCTCCAAGCCGAGTTTTCACCCGTATAAGAAGCCCATCCGAGGCGTGTTCGTGCGTGGGTGACGTGCCGTGACTGTGGTGGGTCGACTGCTCCTCAGTATGCCCATCGTGGTCGTCCTCGTGCTGGTGAGAATGGCCGTGTGTGTACTCTCGAATCCCGAGTCCGATGAGTAAGATGCCTGCGACGATGCTGACCGGACCGCCGATGGAAACGCCGCCAAGAATCGAGATCGGCTCGTTCACCTGCGTCAACTGAAAGTAGGATTTCGCGTAAAAGAACACGCCGACCATCGCCAGACTGCTAATGAGGTGGCCGATGCCGATTAGCAAGCTGCTGGCGAGTCCGTAGAGCCACTTGTTGGATTGATCGAGCGCATAGCTCGCAGCGACCGGCCATCCGTGTCCGGGCTCGATGCCGTGTACAAATCCGAGAGCAATCGCGCCGACCAATACTGGTAACGCCTCGCCGTGGAGCATTCATCTATCTCTCTATCCCTGCGCTGTATAGCGGTTGTTAAGACCGAAATGGGAATTCCGTAATAATCGAGGGTTGACATCCTCCCGCGGCTGAAGCCGTGGAATTCCTCCGGTGGGGATGGTGGCTATCCACTCATGGAGGCAAGTTTCCCGTTGCCGGTACTCCGGTTTGTGCGCTCCTCGTTGGGACGTACCCTCTCGGGAGAGGATGATGCCTCCGACCAGTTGTGGTCGTCCCACTTGAGGCGCACGGGCCGTGCCATCGGCCCGACGTCCGATTCGCCAGCCTGTCGTTCGAGGAACGTCCGCGAAGCGTCGAGGTCGGCGTGTCCCCTGTAGCCGCACGAACACCGAAACACGTCGCCGTCTCGGTTTGTATCGTCGCGTTCACCACACATCGGACACTCCGCCGTCGTGTACGCTTCCGATCGCACTTCGACTGTGATGCCGTACTCCTCGGCGGTCGTCGCAAGCCGGTCGATGAACGAGCGATACGCCCAGAACTGGTGGGTCTTCTCGTTCACCTCGGCGCTCCAGTGTGTCGAGAGGACATCGGTGAGGTCGCCCACGTACACCGTCGCCACGCCTTCGTCGTACAACCGTTCCATCAAATCTCGCACGAGGGCTTCCTGTGCGTGGTCACGCCGTCGCGTTCGCTTGCGGTACAAACGTCGAATCCGGCGACTACTATACCGTCCCTCGCGGAGTTTCGACTGCAAGCGGGCGATGTGCTCGGTGGTTTCGCGGAAGCGGGCGAACAGGTCGCGGCCGTCGTAGCAGTACTGCTGGCCGGTGGTGGTAGTACAGGCGACGAGATTGTTCGCGCCCACGTCCAGCGCGGCTGCTTCTGAAGCCAGTGGTGAATCCTGTCGAGAATCGGGCACAGTAACAGGCTGAAAGGCCCTGAACGTGTCGGTCACCTCGTCGTACTGTATCTCCAAGCGGCCCTGTTCGCCGTCCCATTTCGGAGCGCCGCACACTTCGAGGCGAAGGCGGTCGTGATAGCCAAGTCCGTACTCGTCTTTGAGGGCTTGGCCGACCGGGATTTCCAGCCGTGAGCGCTCGCTGATTTCCAGCGTATATTGGTCGTTTCGGATGTACGTCCGCAATTCCCTGCCATCGTCTTCGTTACCCCAGTAGCCCGGTGGGGCGGTGTCCTCGCCGTTTTCGCGGGCGGCGAAGAACGACTGCCAAGCCGATGTGTTCTTTCGAATCACCTGCTGTGCGGTGGCAGAGCCGAGAACGCCGACGTACTGTTTGCGGTAGTCGGCGGTGTCCCACACGCTGTCGCCGTCGAAGAAACGCTGGCGGCGTTCGTAGTTCAACTCGTTCCACAGGCTGGCCGAGGCATCCAACAACTCGCGGAGCAGGTGCTCGTCCTCCTCGGAGAGTGGGCGGATCGCGAACGTGTTGGTTCGCCTCACGACAGTATCTATTTACGTCTCAACGTCTTAAAGTCTATTGGTCGATGCGTCCCAACATAGACATCACCCACACGTTGCACGGTCGAATCAAAGACTACGCCGAGGACAAGGAGATGGAGCTATCCGAAGCGTACTCCGAACTGCTTGAGCGAGGACTTGAAAGCGTGGCACATCCAGATGAATCGTAGCGCGTAGACTGACGGGCCGTGCTGTCGCTCAGACCCACCCCCGAAGAGATGGGCTTCCGCTCGTCCCGTTCAAGACAGTAGGGGATCAATTGGGGAGTATGCGCACGAGCTTGAACGTGTCTGAGGACATTCTCGAGGAGTTCGACGAGACGTGGCAGGCTGAGGGGTTGGATTCCCGCTCGCGGGCGATTCGTGAAGCGATGCAGGAATACATCGAGGGGCACTCACAACTCGAAGCGGTTTCGGGTGAGGTCGTCGCTGTACTGGCGTTCGATTACCAGCACCACGAGGTGATTCACGATCTCCATACTGCCCAGCACCAGTTTCAGGACGTCATCGAGACGATGAGCCACACCCACCAGGGCGAGTGGTGTTTAGAGACCGTCTTCTGTCATGGCGATGCGGCGCGGGTGCGGGAACTCGTGTATCGGCTCCGTGATTTCGATGGGGTCGGTCGCGTGAAGACGATGCTCCTCCGCAGTACTGCGCCGGCCGACCCGGAGTGAGATTCATTCGATACAGCAGCTCATTGTCGACGTGTCCCGTCGGAACGCCTGACAGGTGTGTTTGAACGCCTCGCTGAACGTCGGGAACGGGTGGACGGTGTCGATGATGTCGTCGACGGTGAGGCCGAACGTCACCGCCAGCGTGGCTTCCATGATCATGTCGGCGGCACGAGGTCCGACCATGTGGACGCCGACGATCTCGTCGGTCTCGTGGTGTTTGACGACCTGGACGAGGCCATCCGTGTTCTTGACTGCCTTCGCCCGCGGGACATCCGCCATCTGGATGGTCTGGCACGAACAGGTGCCGTGCTCGTCCATATACTCGCGTTCTGTCGTCCCGACGGCTGCGACTTCCGGGCTGGTGAACACGACTGCGGGGACTGTATCGTAGTCGATGCTGACGCCCTCGTTGCCGAAGACGTTCTTGACGGCGTGATTGCCCTCCTTGGCGGCGACCGTCTCCAGTTCGGGCTCGCCGATCACGTCGCCCGCTGCGTAGACGTCGGGATTCGTCGTCTGGAAATGCTCGTCGACGCGAATCGCGCCATCGGATTCGGTCTCGACGCTGACTGCTTCCAAGCCGATGTCCTCGCTGTTGGGCTGGACGCCTGTCGCGACGAACAACGCCTCGGCGGTGAACGCTCGTTTCTCGCCCTCAATGACAGTCTCCACAGCGACGCCCTGCTGACCAGAGTCAGCACTACTGTCGGTAGCCACACCCTGAACCTGCTGGAAGTCGTTACCGGTCATGATGTCGATCCCTTCCTCGCGGAAGGCTCGTTCCATCTCCCGGCCGAGCTGGCCTTCCATACCTGAGAGCACGTGACCGGAGCGCTGGAGAACCCTCACGTCGACGCCGACACGGTGGAGGATCTGGCCCCACTCCAGCGCGATGTACCCGCCGCCGACTATCAGAATACTCTCGGGAAGGTCGCGCTCCTCGAGGATTGTCTCGCTCGTGTAGTAGTCGATGTCGTCGAGGCCGTCGATGGGTGGCGCCCACGGTGAGCTTCCAGTCGCGACGAGCGCCTTCTTCCCAGTAATGTGCGCGCCCTCGTCGGCGCCGTCGACGACCTCAATGGTCGTGTCGTCCACCAGCTGGCCGTAGCCCTCGTAGATGTCGGTCTCGAAGTGCTCGGCGACGTCGACGTAGTTCTCCTGCCGGAACCGCTCGACGAGTTCGTTGGTGCCGTCGAGGGCGTCGGCCCAGTCGACAGTCGGCTCTTCGGGATATGTGACGGCGTCGAAGGGGTTCTCCGACGCTGCAGCGCCACTCTCGGCGACGGCGAGTAGATGCTTACTCGGGACACAGCCGACGTTCACGCATGTCCCGCCGATGGGCAAGCCGGTATTCACCATCGCCGTCGAGAGGTCCCGTCGGCTCGCTTCAGTGATCGCGGCGAAGGCTGCGGCGCCCCCACCGAGAATCACGAGATCATAGTCGGAGGTGTGAGTCATCTATACTGATACTTTATGACGGGAAGTTCTTATACTCCAGAGTCCGAAGCTATGGAGTAGGTTGGAGGCTACGAAGCTATGGCAGATACTACTTCACCGGCGCCAACGTGCGATGTTGAGGGGACGTGCTACTGTCCGCTCACAGGAGTTATCGACACGTTGAGCCGAAAATACGCGATGCAACTCGTCAGCATCATCGGCGCACACGACTCACTGCGGTTCGCGGAGATCGAAGACCACCTTCCGACAGCGAGCACCTCGACAATCTCGAAACGTCTCGACGAGTTCGAGGAGGCAGGACTCGTCTCACGGACGCAGTACAACGAAATTCCGCCACGCGTCGAATACGCGCTAACTGACGAGGGGGATGAGATTCGTTCGAGATTAGAACCCCTTCTTGAGTGGGCGACGGCGAACTCCTGACATACGGACTCCAGTGAATTACATCCCACATCTGAGGCTCCTCCATTCAGGTGGGGGTGTTAGCCCCAAGACTATCGTTTCTTCGTGTGCTACTGTGACGCATGATGAACGAGGGAGCGTCTGCACCGTCATTTACTCTTCCAGGTCTCCGTGACGGAGAACAAACCGAGTACAGCCTGGATGAGACAACTGCGGATGATCGGGCTGCGTTGCTGGTATTTTACCCGTTTGATTTCAGTCCTGTTTGTACAAACGAACTGTGTGCGATTCGCGATGCAGAGTGGTTTCAGCTGACGCCGGCGCTCGATGTCTGGGCAATTTCTGGTGACAGCGTCTACGCCCACCGAGCATTCGCCGAGGAATACGGCCTCAATTTCCCGTTACTTAGTGATAGTTCCGGGCGGGTTGCCGAGTCGTATGATGTCTGTTATGACGAATGGGAGAACCACGAGCGCGTCCCGCAGCGTGCCGTGTTCCTTATCGATTCCGAGCAAACGATTCGATACGCCTGGGCGACAGAAGATGCACTCGAGAAGCCGGATTTCTTCCCGGTCAAAGACGCTCTTGAGACGCTGGAAGCGGAACGCGATGAACCCGGTCCTGAGGATGTCGAATTAGCAGTCGAATATAACGAGGAACCGGAACCGCTCACGTAAGCTGCTATTTGAGGATCGTTTCAGTGAACGCCGCTCCGACAATCAGCTCATCGCATCTTGGAACCGCTCACGGAGCGCATCCTCACGCTCCTCGAACTGCTCAACGTTGGCCTGCAGGTCCTCGTTCACACGCTCGATGCTCGCGAGCGCCCGCTCGCCGGCCAGCGACGCCTGCGATCCCTCATCTCCGTCCGCCTCCAGCTGCTCCTCGTAGGCTCGTTCGACGCGCTCGATCGTGCCTTCCGGATTGAACAGGATGTCGTTGGCTGTGCGGACGTACTGATCGAGGGATGCGCCTTCCTTCCCTTGGAAGAAGTGGGTGAGCGCGTACGTCGCGCCGGAATGCAGCGTCCACATATCGATCTCGAAGGGTGACGCCGCATTTGCTTCTGCATCGCCGGCGGCACGCTCGGCCAGGTAGTCCGGGAAACCAAGCAGGCTGTAGAACTCCGTGACGGTGAACGGGAGCTCCGAGAAGTCGAGGTCGATGTCCTGTGCGTCCCGGATGAACTCGAAAAGGTCGTCGGCGATGAGTTCGACCTGTGCGAGGAGTTCCTCCCACCACGTCTGGAAGTTCCGTACGTCGCCGACGTGCTTGATCACCTCCTTGTCGGTGAGCGAGCGCATCGTGTTCGAACAGTAACCGTCCTGCGCGAAGCCTTCCACGTAGACGGCGTGCTCGCCGAAGAAGTCGTACCCCGACGTGACTCCCATCGTAATCGGGTCTGACCGGCCGGGGAGACGCACCTCAAGGCCGTCGAACATAATGTCCATGTGGACCTCGCCGCCACCCCGGTAGCGTCGGATTTCGCCGAACATCACGTCGCCCAATGGCGTCCCGTCGATGGTCTCCTCGCGAAGGACCTCCTCCAGCGGGCTGTAGACGTCGACGGGGTTGATGATCGAGTACGAGTCAGTCGGGATGTGAAATAGCGACTCCGCCTCGGTGCCCCCATTCGTTTCTGCTTGTAACCGCGAGGGCTCGACAATTGCGTTGAACCGCTCTGTTTCGACCCACTCGTCGGTGTACGGATTGCGATACGCGACTGCTGTGTCGACTGCCTGGGGAAGCTCTCGAATCGCCGCACTGAAGCTGATCGGTTCGGGACCCCCGTGTTGCTCGGCGTACCAGTCGGGTAGTTCGGTGTCGGTTCGCCCATCGAGGCCTGCGAAGACCGTAGCTGTCTCTGGGTCTTTCATGGATTCCATTCCACAGGCGCAATGCGTTCCGAACCGCGCCTGCACCCATCGCAGGCGCAAAACAAACGCTACGTATCGTCGATATCTGGAGTTGTCCAGATTGATGCGACGCGCTCGGCGAGGTCTTGATTACGTTCCCTGAGATTGACCTCAGTCCAGCGTTCCAAATCCTCGAAATAGCCGTTCAGTTCGACGTGGCTTTGCATAAGCAGTTCTCGCTTCTCCGCGAACGGCCGATTCGAGAGCTCGGGGTTGTACCCGCTGAGAGTCAAGTTACCCAGTGCGTGTAACCACTGGTCATGAATACGCTCCCACTCTTCGCCGAGCATATCCTTCCATTCGTCACCCCACTCGTTGTCATCGATGGTCTGAGGCATCACATGCTCTATCGTTAATTCATCGTACTGTACTGGCTCTTGGTGGCCGAACTGCTCTTCGAGCGTCCAGAGAATAAGCCACGTTTTCTTCTTATCCCGGTTGTACATATCGAACCGATTGATATTATCGAAGAGTTCTGCGTCATCAGGCCACCCTTGACTCTTCAGATAGGCGAACAGCGATTCTTTCTCGTTGCCATCCTCGATTGAGCGGGCCGCAATTGGGAACGTCCGATAGTACCCCCGGGTACTACGACCGCAGATGAATCGACGGAGCACGAAGCTCTCTAGCCCGTGAAAGATGTCGAGGAGCTCATCGAGGCTGAGCTCATCGGAGTTCCACCGGTCAAGCAAATTCAGAATCAATTGGTGGGCAGTCCCGATTTCCAGATACTGGATGCGTTCTAGCGCATCCGTCAGCTCCTCACGGGGGGCTGTTCCAGGCCGATGGATCCAGAGGTACAGATCGGCATAGTACGATAATTTGTCAACCAATTCGTGGGGAGTCAGGTCTGCGGTTCGTTGCTTGAACTGATGGTAGATCTCATTCTTCTGGACGTATTCACCGTTTCGCATCATGTAATCCCGATAGAACTCAGTGAGATCCACCCCGCCATGACGGTCTGTTTCTTCGAATTTTTGCTCGAATGGCATCCAGTGATCATCGTTGAACTGGTCCTGTTCGGTCAGAGATAGCTGCATAAAGACGTGATTCCGGATAAGATCCGATTCCTCAAGCTGGAGTCCACGCTCGTTCAACGTCTCAAAAATCGCATAGGGATTCTCATCTTCTGACGTCGTAATCATCACCAGTGGAAGCTGCTGGATGATGATTTGTTTGAGCCGATCTAAGGTTTGTAGTTCGTCGTCGCCGTTGAGGTCGTCAATCCGTTCATAGAGGAACTCGTAGCTGCTATAGATTGAAGTATCCGCCAAATCCCCATCCACCGATTCCTGCTCAACGATTGCGAAGAGGGCGTCTCGATCCTCAGCGCGGGAGACGACCTTGAATTTCTCAACCCCGTCTTTGAACTCGTCAATAAGATACTTCTTGTTGATCTCCTCAGCGAAGTTCGTGTACTGTTCGCCCCCGATTTCGGCTGCGTAGTCACGAATGGCGCTCAAAAACAGCGTGAGTGAAATGAGGCGCTGCTGTCCGTCAATCACGAGATATTCGGGAACTGTCCCGGGTCGGTGGTTGCCGGGCATAACGACGAAGGTTCCAATGAAGTGTTCTTCCGAGATTGAGTCGGCTTCTAAGAGATTCTGGATATCAGACCAGAGGGCTTCTAATTCCTCTTGTCCCCATGAATAGTTCCGTTGAAAAACCGGTATGACGAACTGCTTCTCGCCCGCAAACACGTTTTGGAGAAATTGATCTTCAGCGTCCATTCGTGAATCTATAACAACCACCTAATGCGAATCTCATAAACATAAGGGAAGTCTCCGGATAGAATCGTCCTACACCGCGTGATTCAGTCCTTTGTAGAGGTCTACGGCTCGGAAGCTGAATATATGGGTTCTTGATCTGTCGTTTCGGTCACCTGAAGCAGCAACGCCCACCGATTCGCGATTGCATTGTCTGGTGCCCTGGGCGCCTTTTCTCGAGCGCAATAATAACACCTCATTAACCAACATCACCTCTGTAACCCGGGAATTGTTGGTTAATCGAATACTTCGCTGATAGGCGTGACGAATTTCACAAAAGACAGTTGGATGGCCTTCTGCCCGCGACTATTCTCGTTCTTCGAGGGCGATCCGCCTTGCTTCAGCGACAAGTCCGTGGGCATCGGACATTGCTTCCGCATCAAGAGCGACGGCGGCTCCAATCCCGTCTTCGAGAACGAAATTCATCTCGATAACGTTCTCAAAGCACTGCACAAGGCAGGTGAGCTGTCCGTGATCTTCTGAAAAGGTATTCTCGTATATTGGCGCCGTCAACGATTCCATTCGGGACTCGTCAATTGCTGATTCGAGTTCGTCTGTCGTATATTGCTCAGCGACGTCATCCCTGAGATGGACGATCTCGTACGTGTCTCCCTCGTATTTCACGATACTCCGGAGATTCCCGTCAGTTCGTTGCTCGAAGAAGTTCTCGAGCCGGGTGGCCATCCTTGTCGCCATATTACCAACTCGTGTCTCTTTCAACATAGGTTTAAGCCAAAGAAATCACAATATTGTATCAAATCTGGTCAGATTTTGCTCTTCAGTTTCTCTGTATACGGGCAATCTGCTCGGGAGTGGGGGTATACTGGAAGCCGGCACTCTGAATTTGGTCTAGAGACTGTGTAGAGTCGCGAGCCAGTGTCGTCGGTGCGCTCCTGTCGGTCGTTGTACCGCTCAGTTCGCGCCCGATTTTCTCGAGCGCCTCGACACCACGTTCGAGGAGCTGGTGGGTGGCTCGCGCCAGTCGAAGCGTCTCCACCAGTGCTCCCCCTTCGGAGGTTCGATGAGGTCGTTGCTCTCTCCAGCGAGTTCCCAGATTACCCGTTCTACGTCAGCATCCTCGGCAACCGTCCGATGTGCGAGCAGGGCAGGATATGCACGGTCGCCCTGACTGCAGAGCACGACCAGCCACTCGTCGCTTCCATCCCCGAGTACGATGTAGTGGTCGCGATCAGCGCGCTGGAAGACCCGCAGGTCCGGACGGGAGACGGTTCGCCAGTTCTCGGGGAGCGTCGGCGACGGCCGTCCGCCGTCGGGGAGGTCGACGACATCGTCGGGAGGGTCGCCATCGCGGCGTCGAGCTCCTCGCCGGTTCGGGGCCGCCTCGCGTGGGTCTCGACGAGGAATGTCGAACTTCTGCATCCACTTCGAGACCGTCTGTTGTGTACAGCCTAGTTCATCCGCGATCTTGACCGTGCTCAGCTCCTGTTTCCAGTAGAGTTCGTGGAGGAGCGATTCGTCTCGCCAGGGGTGATGTGCATCTGTCATAGCTGTGTTCGAAAGTGTCCGTTAAGGGACTCCCGCCCCCTTCAAGGGGGAAATAAACCTCTCTGCCGCAGTAATGGCGGCTGTTCAAGCGGCTCTTTGACTCTCCAGAAAGCGTTTATCAGCCGCTTGAAAACAGGGAACTATGCGCCGCCGCACTGTCCTCGCAAGTCTCACTGCCGGCATCGGATCACTTGCCGGGTGTAGTACAACGCTCGGCGGGACAACGGAGACACCGACTACGACACCAACCGAACAGCCAACTGAATCACCGACACCGACCTCCAATGATCCCAGTGAAAACGAGGAATGGGAGCTCGGGGCCGCGAGCATCATCGACCTGACGACAGCCAACCGTACCTATGCACTTGCGCCTCTCCGCTATCGCTCCGACGATGGCGCAAGCATCAGGATGCGGTTCTCGTCGACGGCGACATCGGAGGGACCTGCGACGGTCGAAGCAACGCTCACCAACGAGAACCCCTTCGAGAACACATTTCGGTTGGACTGGACGCCCCCTTTCGGGCGACTCTTTAGCGATATCCCCCATCCGATGGGAGAACGGAGTGGCGACTTTACGTATCGTGTCGGGTTGATATTTGCTCCGACGGCGAACCACGATCTCGTCGAGGATCCGCCTGACATCCAGCGTGCCGACGATGGCTACTGGCGACTTGCCTCTGATACAACCCCGGAACTCCCCGAGCGAGTTCGCCTTTCGCCGGGTGAAACTATCCATGGAGAGTACGCTCTGGTCGGTCGCGCCGAAGGGGTGGGACGTGGACGGCCACCAGGCGTCTACGAGTTCTCCCGAGCGGGCGAGCGGCCGCTTCGAGTGGCTGTTTGGCCGACCGACTCGCCCGGCCCAGCCACCGACTCGCAGTTCGCAGGCATGTCGGTTCCTGCGCTTCCGGGTGACAGCGATACGGCATGGTTCCACAACGCTGACGCGAGTTCACCGACGTTCGTCCGCCCAAGCACCGAGCAGACGAGTTTACCAGCCCGTATCGAGTTCACGTTCATTAATCGGGCTCGGGAGGCGGTGGGGTGTGGCCACTGGAACGTCTACAAACTTCAGGGTGGAGAATGGTTCCACCTCGGTCCGTACGTTCAGGATGCTGTCTGCCATCGCCTCTCACCCGGACATGCAGAAACCTGGGCTCTGCGGGCTGCGACTTCCGAGATGGCTCCGTGTGAGGCGCAGAGCTATCCGTTCCTCGGCGGCGGACGTTACGCCGCCGTCGCGGGCTACGGCCACGCGACAGCCCAAAGTGGAGCCCTCGTCGAGATTGACGCGCCACCAGTGACTGTCGTCCCGACCGATGATGTCACGACCCAGCGTGACAGCGGAACAGTGACGGCGACCTCGGATCGCTGGCGAACGGCTCCCGACTCTGAGGGACGTTCACGCGTGTCCCTTGTGCTCGAACCGGTAGGCAATGCTAACCGACGGCTTATCGCCGAACAGGTGATGCGCCGCCGCTATCGCGGGTATCGGAATACCCTCGCGTTTGTTGCCTCGGACGTGGAGCGTGTCGTCCTTCGCACAGACGACCGAACGGCTGACTGGACCGCTGGTTACGACGATGGGACAGCCCAGTTCCGATACGAAGAGCAAGCGTACCGCATTACGAAGCGTACACCCTGACTATTGTATCCGTTTCAGGGTTCGTATACCGGCTAGAATCAGCTCGATTTCGGGGTCAGAATCGGCGACACATTCTCGCGCCGGTTCAAATGCAAGTTATGGTGGGAGGTGACGGTCGTAGATATTCCGGCGATGCCCAACCGCCTCAACGATCAGGACATCCTCATCCCGGTCCCAGGTGATGATCGCACGATAGTCGCCAGCACGAAGCTTGTAGTATGGATACCCGGTGAGCTTTTCGAGACGATGAGAGGTCCAGTCCTTTGCTTCGTCGAGTTTCTTCACCAACCGCTCTTGGGCTTCCGATTCGAGCCCCTCCAGCAAATCAAGTGCTTTTGGCGTCCACTCGACCTCAGTCATCGATGCCCAGCCGGTCCTTCACGTCGTCCTGCGACACCGTCTCGCCCTGCTCCCGCTGTTTGCGGCTCTCGGCCAGATGATCCAGGGCTTCCTCGGACAGCTGCGTTGGCGGGTTGACAGCGTCCCGAAGCGCGTCGCGGATGAACTCGGATTTGTTCGCGTAGCCACGCTCCTCCCAGACGTCGTCGACCTGAGCCAGCAGCGACTGGGGCACCCGGACGTTGATCTTCTCCATTTCACCGTCGCCGCCGGCATCGCTGTCAGTGCTCATATGCTGTGATACGCCTGTATCACGTAAGTAGCTTCGGTTGGATACGCGAACTGTGGTTAACGAGGTCGAGACTGCGTGCGAGGGAGAGCCGCCGATGCTCCGAGAAGTTCAGGACGACGGCTTGGCCGTCGACGCGGAAGCCGACGTATTCGACTGCGTCTCGGTGAGCCTGACCTGGCGATGCGACTGGAACCGATTCCGAACTGGCCATAGGTACATTCCCGTTCATTCGTTGCTCGCGGGCGGTTCGGTGACCCCCGCACCCCTCTCGGGGGCAATAAACACCACCAGCCCAGAATTGTCCTTGAGTTACAACGGATCCGCTGATTTGCTCTACGAGGGTGGAGCTGCTCAGACCATTTCCTGTTGGAGTAATTCCTGTAAACACGGGAGTCCCGAACGTTAACTACCGGGGAAGCATACGTCTATGTATGACAATTACGACTGAGTTTTCCCTCAGTTCACCGTCTCTCCCGCTGGTCAGTATCACTGAGAGACTCCCACCGGACCAAATTGAGTGCGTCCATGGGCTCTGTTTCGAACAGGACGCCCGGATGTTCATCGTCAAAATCGATTCCGATGTCAACGTTTCAGAAGCCGACTTGGAATCGCTGGACGAAGTCCAAGAGGCGACAACGATCGGCTACGCGGGCGAGCAAACCGTCCACAACCTTACGATAGACCTCGCCGACGCGATCTCGGAAGTATTCAGTGGTGGCAGTTCCGTAGCGGCCAAACTCGAGCCGACCGTCGTCACACCGGACGGATGGTACGAAAGGAAAGTGTACAAGGACCGTGATGCGTTCATGGAGTCCCGGATCCGCTGTGAGAACTACGGGATCTCGCTCGACCTCATCTCGATGACCTCCACTTCCGCTGCATCGGACGATGCTATCCCGTTTGGGTTGACTGAACGGCAATACGAGGCGCTGACACTCGCACTCTCTCGTGGCTACTACGAGAGCCCACGACAGACCTCGACTGAGGAGCTCGCTACGGAACTCGGCATCTCACAACCCTCGCTCTCGAGACTCCTCAGGCGGGGTGAGCGTCAGCTACTCTCTTCGGCACTCCAAACACAGGAGCACTTAAACACGGTTTCCAATTAGCACCGTCGCTATCTGGCCGTAGTCCCTCTGATTTTGTAGACAGAGACCTACTATGAAGACAGTTGAACTCAACAACGGTGTGGAGATGCCGATTCTCGGATTCGGCACGTATCAAATCGAGGACCTCGACGAGTGCGAACGAAGTGTCTCGGAAGCACTCGATACGGGGTATCGACTCATTGATACCGCGGCGGCGTATGGGAACGAGAAGGCGGTTGGGCGGGCAATCGAGAAGAGCGACGTGCCGCGAGACGAGGTGTTCGTTACGTCAAAACTCTGGGTGCAGGACACCGGCTACGAGGCTACGTTGGACGCGTTCGAGCGATCGTTGGACCGACTGGGCCTCGACTACCTCGACCTGTTTCTGATTCATCAGCCCTACGGCGACGTCCACTGTTCGTGGCAGGCTATGGAAGACCTCTACGAGGACGGCAAAATCAGGGCCATTGGGGTCAGCAACTTCCACCCCGACCGGGTGATGGACCTCATGGTCCACAACGACGTCGTCCCGGCAGTGAATCAGATCGAGACGCATCCCTTCTACCAGCGAACCGAGGATGCAGCATTCCTCGAGGAACAGGACATCCAACACGAGTCGTGGGGGCCGTTCGCCGAAGGCCAGAACAACATCTTCGAGCACGACGTGTTGACCACGATCGGAGGCCGCCACGGCAAATCCGCTGCACAGGTAGTGCTTCGATGGCTCATCCAGCGCGAAATCGTCGCCATTCCGAAGTCGGTCCACGCCGACCGGATCGCCGAGAACTTCGAGGTCTTCGACTTCGAACTCACCAAGGAGGAAATGGAGACGATCGCCGAACTAAACGAGGGCGAAAGCCAGTTCTTCGACCACCGAGACCCGGAGATGGTGAAGTGGTTGGGGGAGGCTGAACGGGACACGTGAGCTGATCTGAGCGCTCTCCCTACGTGACCTATCCGTCTTTCAGACGCGATCTTCGGTATCCCCTTCGCCACTTCAGAGACGACGGGAGTTAAATACGGTTTCCAGATAGCATCGAAGTCTTGGATATCAAACCCGCAATTCGCAAACGTACAAAACATGGATGTGACAAACGTTCCGGCCGCTAATAGAGAAGAATCCGATCACCCGGCCCAAGTGACGACGGCGCTCGTTTCGGATGGTGTTTCGAGCGAGTTCGACGGGAACACCGTCCGCTCGGTGGAAGTTACGTTCCGACCGGGAGAACGAACCAAATTCCACACGCATGCTGGCGTACAGGTGTTGTACGTCACTGAAGGCGAAGGAATCGTCGCGACCCGCAACGGAGAACGTGAGGTCTCGGAGGGCGACCTGATCGTCTTCGAGCCTGATGAAGAGCACTGGCACGGGAACACACGGAATGCCGATTCGCCGTTCAGCCACCTCGCCTTCATGGCTGAACCGGACGGATCTGAAGTAACTGCCCTCGAAGAACCATAACCATGGAATACACGACTCTCGGTTCGACCGGAATGGAGGTCAGCCGCATCTGTCTCGGCGGGATGAGTTTCGGCGTGAGTGACTTCCACGACTGGACGCTCGACGAGGAGGGCTCGCGCGAAATTATCGAACGCGCGATTGACCTCGGTATCAACTTCTTCGACACGGCCAACGCGTACTCAAATGGAGAGTCCGAGGAGATCATTGGGAATGTTCTCGGAGAGTACGACCGCGACGAACACGTCGTCGCCACGAAATGCTACTTCCCCACGAACCTCTTCTCCGATGCAGACGAACCGCACCCGAACGCGTCGGGACTCTCCCGGAAGACTGTCGAGCAAGAACTGGAGAATTCGCTAGACCGACTGGGGATGGATACCATCGACCTCTACCAGATCCACCGGTGGGACTACGAGACACCCATCGAGCAAACGCTGCGTACCCTTGATGACGCAGTTCGACGCGGGAACGTTCGATACATCGGCGCGTCGTCGATGTGGACTCACCAGTTCGCCGAGGCACTGTACACCAGCGAGCACCTAGATCTTGAACAGTTCATGACGATGCAGGACCACTACAACCTCGTCTACCGCGAAGGCGAGCGGGAGATGTTCCCCTTCTGCGAGAAAGAAGACATCGGCGTCATCCCGTGGAGTCCGCTCGCACAAGGATACCTCACCCGCCCCCACGAAGAGATGACGGCGACGACCCGCGGCGAAGAGCTCACCGAGACGCACGAGGAATACCGGATGGGCGGCGGACCGGCCGTCAACGAGCGCGTCGAGGAACTCGCTGCGGAGAAGGGGGTGACGATGGCACAGCTCTCGCTGGCGTGGTTACTCTACCAGGACGTCGTTGATGCACCGATCGTCGGCACCACGAGCGTCGAACATCTCGAACAAGCCGTCGACGCACTCGATATCGACCTGACGGATTCAGAGCTAGAGTACTTGGAAGAACCGTACGAGCCCCTGCCGATTGCCGGCACTCCTGTCCCTGGGTCGGAAGCCAACTAGAGCTCGATGATCTGTGGCTTCAGTCACTCCATAATGAGAGAGAATACCCTACGTACTTCGGACGATTCGGAGATCGATAGAACGAGTCGGCGTAAACTGCTAGGGGCAGCTGCAGTGGCAGGAGGTGGCTTCCTTGCGGGATGTATACACCAGAGCGGGTCCGAGACGGAAGAGCAGAATACCCCCTCCCAAACTGCGGATGAGGACAGCGTACTGATCGTGTTTTTCTCTCGTACGGAAAACACCCAAGCTGTCGCTGAAATCATTCAGCAAGAAGTGGGTGGAGAGCTGTTCGAAGTGTTGCCGGCAGACCCGTACCCCGTCGATTACGACACGCTCGTCTCACAGGTAGACCAAGAAAACGAAGAGGGCTACACCCCGCCTCTCCAATGTAACGTGGAGAATATCGAGGCGTATGACACCGTATTTTTCGGTGCCCCGACGTGGGATATGCAGTTGCCACCGCCGATGAAGACCTTTCTGAGTGAACACGATTTGGGCGGGAAGACTGTGGTCCCGTTCAATACGAATGGTGGGTATGGCGTCGGGAGTAGCTTTCAAACGATAGAAGACCGCTGTCCAGATGCCGATGTACGGGAGGGCTTCTCCACGAGGGGTGGGTTGGAGAGAGATGGTGTGTACCTGGCAATCAAAGACGATCGGCGGGAGGAAGTCAGGGCGGAAGTGACTGAGTGGTTACAGAGGATTCAGATGTAACCTCAGCCTTGCCGGTGCCGCGGCCGCACCCCTCTCATGGAATTGTTGCGTCACCGAAGTCGAACCGTTTCACCATCATACTCGAGAATATCCTTCGTGACCAGTCGCTCAATCGCGTCATTGACGGCGTCCTCTTGATCGCCAGAAAGCGCCCGCACATTCGAAAGGGCCCGCTCTTGAATTGCTTCGACGCCGTTGATGCCCTCGTCAACAGCTTTCAATATGGTGTACTCGATCTCGAATGCTGTCGCGAACGTTTCGATGCGGTCGATGAACGCATCCGGGAGCCCGGACAATGAGTTCACCGCTATTTCGATTGCGAATAGCGGGTGGGAGCGGTCACGGATCTGTCGTGCTTCAGTGGAGCCAGTATTGAACGGTCGCTGATCGTCAATCTCCGTCAGAATCACCTCATAGTCTAACCCACGCTGGGCATACGTTCGCATATCTTCGATGTCGCGGCGTCGGCCACTCCCCAGATCTCCGCCGGAGACCGCTTTTAGCAGAAACATATCCTCATCGGAGAGAATGTGTGCTGTTGCGTGACGGCCGGTCCAGAACTCTTCAGCCCGGTCGTGCATTCGGTCGGTGATCCACACTTTCCCGACGACCTGCCGTTCGAAGAGGTCAATCTGGAGTCCACGCTCTGCGTGATGCAGTTCGACGGTTTTCCCGACGCCCTCAAACGACTCTGTTGGCTCGCCGACCACTGAGAATCCCTTGGATGTGAGCGTCTGATAGACGTGTTCGAACTCAGAGACCACACCAAGCGCGAGGTCGATATCCTCCGTCTGGTCTTTCAACCCGTGAACTGTCATCGCCGATCCCCCAAGGAGATACACAGTTACGGACTCTGACAGCCAGCTGTCGAACTCTTCGAGAAACGCCCTGATTGCCTCGCTACCACTAAATACAGTCATGCGACTCCGTACTGCTCTTTGAGTGCCCTGAATTCTGCTTCACTCGGGAGGACGACAGGAAGGTCCTCAGCGATGTCGAACTCTCCTTGGAGTGACCGATACATCGCAGTCACCGTAGACTCTAGACCATACCACTGCGAAGTCCTTGTCAGCGTCTCTTGGCCGATGTCCGATGTCTCGATCAAGAGCATTGCATAACTGACACGGCGGGACCCGCTATCGAGGACGAGCGTGTGGCACACTACGTCGGCAGGTGTGAGTTCCATGTCTGGAGCATACCAGAACGCGGGTTCGCCAGCGAGGAAAAATTGCAGGCCGTACTCGGCAAACCGAGCAAGCCCGGTCAGTTGCCAGTCGGTGGCGCCCTCGAGTGCCTCCGTATCCTCGGCTGTCTGCACGCGGACGAGTGCTCGCTTCGGATCACACCATTCGACGGTCGCACTCGGTGCAAGTCTTCGGACGCGCGACCGGTGCTCGTGCCGGACGACTGCACGAGCGAACGTCAGCAGCGGCGAGAGGTCCTCACTCAACGCGTACTCCGGGCCGGAGGGGGATAGCATCGAGCGATGTTTGAGCGGTGACAGCGCCTTGTGGGCGCCTTGCCGAGTAATCTTGAGTCGCTCAGCAATCTCAGACACACGTCGGGGCTCGTCGAGATACCAGCATACCCGGAGTGTAGCCGGCGAGAGAAGGTCGGGCCATTCGACGTGTCCAAGTTCGGATCGAAGGGCCCGGTACGCTTCGACGACTGGGTGGTCTGTGAGGGAGACCTCCCGCTGGTTGTTTGCCCCACGGTGTTCGGCGAGCAACCCCGATTCGAGTAGCTTGTCGAGTACGTCGTAGAGATGAGTCTGCGAATATTCGGTTTCCATCGCGAGATCAGCTGCTGTGGCTTCCCGGCCGGTGCTCAACGCGTCGATGACGGCGAGTCCAGCCTTAGTGAGCATCTGTGTCTACTGTAAGAACCATACCTATAAATACGTTTGCTGATTTAGGTTGACGACAATCGATTCAACAACGATTCGTCAATGCGATCTGCGAGCGCAGTCTCCAATGATCTGTTGAGTTACTATCTGAATGGGGAGCGAACATCGCTAAGCCAGATGTGACACCTCATCTGGTTCCTCCACATCGTCGAATTCGCCACGTTCGACCGGCTCCCAGTCCTCATTTGGCTTCGGACTCCACCAGTCGACCTCATAGTCGTCTGGGGCACCGAGGACCTTCACCCGTGCCGACCCATCGGGTAGGTCGCGACGGAGCTTCTCGTCGACGTGGAGGTTCCACGTCGAGTGGGTGTCGAAGCAGGCGAGGACGGCCTCCTCGTAGCCGCGTGTCTCTCGGGATTCTTGGAGTTCGACCTGCGTGTTGCAGTTCTTGCAGAACACACCCTCGAACAGAATGTGACTGAATACCTCGTGCCCGCAGACGGGACACCAGAGGAACTCGAACAGTGCTTCGCTGTGACGGTCGATGACTTCCAGACTCATCTGTGAACCTGGCCCGATTGAGACGGGCCACCCCTCTCGGCCCAAAAATAAACGCCCTCGCAGATGCACCCTTATCAATCAGCGCTCGGCGCCGTACACGATTCTCGAGGATGCTTCGTACCCACAGCTCCGACACTCAAACCAGCGCTGAACTTTCGCGCCGTCAGCCGTTTTCCCACCGATTGCCACGTCGCTACTCGGACACTCGGGACAGCTCAGCTCGGGCGCTGGCCGGTCACGGAGCTCGTCACGGAACGATTTCGCGTCTTTCGTCTCGTACCCCCGCGACCACACCGGGTAGCCGTCGACGAGGATTGCGCCACGCCACTTGTAGCGGTACGAGTCCGGGGCTCGGTGTAGGACAGCCCGAGCGCCGGTCTCCGTATTCCGGTATGCGAGTGTGGGCGTGCGGCTCTCGCGCTTCCAATTTGTGATCCGGGACATCTGTTAGAAGTGGACGTCGGCGGGCACGATCCAGAGCTCCTCGCTCACCTCCAGCACTCGATCCAGGTGGTCACGGTGACGGATCCCGTTCGCGTATTCGTTGTACAGGAAGATCGTCGGACCATCGTACGCACCGACCTTGTGGAAGGCGTGCCGGGCGAGGTCCTCGTCGCGCATGATCTCCTCGTCGGAGAGCTCGTCGATGGCCTCCTTCACCCGGCTGAGATTCCGCTCGAACTCCTCTTTCGTCGCCTCCCAGCCACGCTCAAGCAGGTCTTGGCCGTCATCGGAGTCGATGGGGGCTGCAGTCGGCAACTCACCCCATCGCGCCTTCCCCGCAACGGACGTATCCTCCTCATCGAACGTGATGTAGTAATCGAAGACGGCGCCGGCGTGTGGGTCCGCGCCGACCAGGCGGTCGAACACCGTCTTTCCGGTGGCCAGTGCGTCGTCGTGGGTCGATTCTTCTACCAGAGCGTAAATTACCATGTGCATCTCGAACACCTCGAAACGCCGACGCACCGGGAGTGATTGCTCGCTCGCTCCTGCTGCGCCGGCACCCATCGCCGGCGCTCGAAAAACTCTCCTCGTGACGGAGGATTCTCAGGCCTCGTCCGCTCGTCCGACAGTGATGGTCAGGTCGCCCGACGCGTAGTCAGCCTCGAAGTCGACCACGAACGCGTCCGCCTCGTAGGCGGCGTGGTAGGCGCGGTGGCGTTGGAGTGAGCCTGTCGCCTTGAAGTGGAAGAACGCGGCCGCCGTGTAGGGCTTGCTCTGTGTTTCGACCTGCGACTCGACGGATGCGGGGAGCGCGATTTGTGGTGTGTCCGTGTCGATACTCGCAGCGAACGCCTTCGCTTCCTCGACGGTGGCTTGCGAATGGGCTGGTGTCTCGCCAGTGAGCACGTTCACCGGTGTTTCCGTCTCGTCGGTGAACAGGGCGTCTTCGAAGGTGTGTGTCCCGAGGATCGCCTCGGGATCCAACTCGCAGTCGTGAAACGGATCGTTGTCTGGATTCTCGGGCATCAAATCACGAGCCAACGGTGGGGCTCAGTCCTTTCTGCCCCAGACAAACCACAACTTGTCTCGATGTAGCGGAGGTAAGTCCCGAAAGAAGAGCGCCCTGCCCGCCTTTTCGGCCGCAGAATCAGGTGTCGGAGAACCGGTCGGGCTCGATTCGTGACAACCGCATCGCGTTCCCGGTGACGCCGAGGCTCATCCCCATATCTCCGACAACGACTGCCAGCGCAACGCTGACCAGGCCCAGCGGCACGCCTAACGCGAGCAGAAGCTTCACGCCGAGGCTCGCCCAGATGTTCTGCCGGATCACGCCGTTGGCCGTATGCGACAGGTCGTACAGGTACGGGAGTTTCCCGATGTCGTCGCCCATCAACGCAATATCAGCCGTTTCGAGGGCGGTGTCGGTGCCCGCCGCGCCCATCGCGATGCCGACCTCCGCAGTGGCCAGCGCGGGGGCGTCATTGATGCCGTCGCCGACCATCGCGACCTCCCCGTACTCCGCCTGTAACTCCTCGACTGCGTCGACCTTCTCGTCGGGTAGGAGTTCGGCGCGATATTCATCGACACCGACCTGCTCGGCGATGGCGCGGGCGGTGCCCTCGTTGTCCCCGGTCAGCATCACCACGCGCTCGACGCCCAGCTCGTGCAGGCGTTCGACAGCCCGCTTCGAGGCCGGGCGCACCTCGTCGGCGATGGCGATTGCACCCAGCAGTTCCGACTCCGTCCCGACGATAACGACCGTCTTGCCCTCCCGCTCCAGTGAGGTGAGCGCGTCCTCGGCGAACGCCCCGTCGTCGGCCTCGGTCGCCTCTTCCGCCACGACGCCGCCGTCTGTCTCGCGGCGTGCTCGAGCGAGGTCGAAGCCCAGCTCCTCGAAGAGCGCGGGCTTGCCCGCATAGTACGTCTCGCCGTCGATCTCGCCCCGGATGCCCTTCCCCGTGAGGCTCTCGAAGCCACTCGGGTCGGGCAGGTCGCCCACGCCCGCCTCCTCAGCACGGGCGAGAATCGCCGCAGCGATGGGGTGCTCACTGCGCCGCTCCAGCCCGGCGGCGCGACGGAGCAGATCATCCTCAGTGGTGTCGCCGACCGGGACGACATCGGTGACGGCGAGTTCGCCCTTCGTGAGCGTCCCCGTCTTGTCGAGCGCGACGGCATCGACTTCGCCCATCGCTTCGAGGTAGTTGCCGCCCTTGATCAGGACGCCGTTCTTCGCGGCGCTGGTGATGCCCGACACCACCGAGACGGGTGTGGAGATGACGAACGCACAGGGGCAGGCGATTACCAGCAGGGTGAGCCCGCGGATGAACCAGGTCTGCCAGTCGCCGGCGAAAGTGAACCCGTACCCGGCCACGTCCACCGAGATGGGGTCGGCGATAACCAGCGGCGGGATAGCGGCGGTCAGGATTGCCAGCACGACGACGAGGGGTGTGTAGTAGCCGGAGAAGCGGTCGACGAACTGCTCAGACTCGGTCTTCTTCGCCTGTGCGCCCTGTACCATCTCGATGATGCGCGAGAGCGTCGAATCGCCAGCGGTCGAGGTGACCTCTACCTCGAGGTACCCCTCTTCGTTGATCGCGCCGGCGTAGACCTCGTCGCCGGCAGTCTTGTCGACGGGGACGCTCTCGCCCGTGATCGGCGACTGGTCGACTGCACTCTCGCCGTCGATGACCGTTCCGTCGAGCGGAATCTTGTCGCCGGGGCGGACGACGACGGTCTCGCCAACGTCGACCTCCTCGGCGGGAACGGTCACTTCCTCACCATCGCGAAGGACGGTCGCCTCGTCGGGCGAGAGTTCCATCAGCTCGCGCAGGGAGTCCCGTGCCCTGTCCATCGCGTAGTCCTCGAGCAGCTCGGCGATGCTGAATAGGACGGCCAGCGTGGCGGCCTCGACGAAGTAGCCGATACCGGTCGCCGCGATGATCGCCGTCCCCATCAGCAGGTCGATGTCGAGGCTTCGGTTCTTCGCGGAGTAGTACCCGCTACGGACGACGGGGATGCCGCTGGCGGCGACGGCGCCGAGGAACAGGACATCTGCGATGTGGAGCGGGTACTCGAGGACGCTCGCCACCGTGACGTTCTGTCCGGTGAGGAGGAATTCGAAGAGGAGGCCGAGCGTGACGAACGCCGCGCCGAGCCACGTCTTCTTCGCGCGAGGACTCGTCCAGACCTCCGATGGTGGCGCGATGTCGACGCCGTCGGTCGCCTGGTTGTCCTCATCATCGCCCTCAGCGTCCGAGCCCCCGACGACCTCGTAGCCGGCGCCTTCAATCGCCTTGATTACGTCGGCTTCGCTAGTCCGATCAGGGTCGTACGTGACGTTGGCCGTGCCGGTGGTCGGCTGGAGCGTGGCGTCAGTAATGCCGTCGACACGCTGGAGGCTCTTGTCCACCTTTTGGGCGCAAGAGGGACAGTCCATCTCGGGAACGGCGAGGCGGGCGGTCAGCTCACGTCGCTGTCCGCCGCCGCTCGTTTCTCCTGCTGCGTCCGGATTCTCTGTCATTACCTCACGGTAGGAGTGGGAGTTCCATATGTCTTTGTTGGAATATTCCAACTGCGGCCCTCAGTGCGATGCCAGCCGTTCTTCCGCTACCCGCTCGCCGGCGACATGTTGCTTCGCCAAATGTTCTTCCGCCCGACGGAGTCGGTAGGTGAGTGTTGACCGTGGCACGTCGAGATGCTCGGCGAGTTCGCCGACGTCGACCTCGCGGGGTGACTCGTAGTAGCCGTGTTCGACAGCGGCCTGGAGTGCGGCCTCCTGTGCTGGCGGCAGGCCGCTCGGTGTCCCGTCGCCTCCCCCAGCTGATGTCGTCGTATCCGCGGTGCGGAGCATCTCCATCTGGGCGCATTCCCCGACGGCAACCCCGAGGGAATCGAAGAACGCCGCCACATCGCCCTCGTCGGAGTGAATGAGCCGCCACGTGTAGTGGCGGCCCTCGTGACGGGTCTCGAACAGCACACCGTCGCCGAGGTGGTCGCGGGCGATGTGGGGGACTGAGGCACAGGCAGGGGTCCGCTCCCAGTCGGAGTAGAGGATGAGCGTGTCGTCCGTGCGGTCGAGGACACGGGTGGTCTGGGTTGCGCCGCAGTCCTCGGTGGCGAGACAGTCGGCGTAGTAGTCGCTGTTGCGAAACGCGTCCTCGATGGCGTCGAGTGCGTCCGGAGTGCCGGTGGCATGGTCGACTCGCCAGAGCTGGTCGGCAGTGGCGTGCAGCGAGAGTGAACGAACGCGAGCGTCGGGGTGGTCTGCGAGGGCGTCCGCCACCCTGTTGCAGCCGGGCTCGTATTCGAGAGCGAAGACGAGTTCGCGCATACCCCGACTAAGGCCTGCCACGACATAACCCATGGCTTGGGGCGATGTCTACTGGCGGGTATCAGATCACGTCGTCCGGGTCGTGAACCTCCTGCATTCGCTGTGCTTCGGCCGCGTATTGCTCCTGGAGGTCGGGGTCATCGACCATGCCAAGATTGCCGGGTTCAGCATCGACTGCTGCTGTCGTATCTCGGACGTCGGTGAAGGACGTGAGTGCGCGTTCCTTCCGATAGTACTGTTCTCCATCGGGTGTTGCGTAGGTGAGGATGATCAGGTTCTGCTCGTCATCGGAGTACGTCCGTTCGACAAGCCAAACACGAACGTCATCTTCAGACTGATTTGACATACTTAGACGTCCCCCGATATCCACTAAGGGATTGGTGTTACGGCTTGCCGAGACTCGCTGTCTCGAAGGGTGATTCTCCGGTCGGAATGAGCAGCTCCTGTCGGTCTCCGACCCGCTCAGCGAGCTTCCGTTTCAGATACTGTATCGCCGTTGACGGCGTGAAGACGCCCTTATCGAGCATGTCGCCGACGACGTCTTTGAGGGCCGCGAACTGTCCCTGTAGGTGGCCGTCGCCGACCGGCTTGCCGTCGTACCAGCGCACCGTCGCGAGCGCGCCGTTCCCGACGGTCTCTCCCTGTTCGACCGTCTCCGAGTCGTACTGCAGCCCGAACCACAGCGTCCGATAGGCGGTCACCTCGAAGGTGGGTGACACCACGAAGATCGCCTCGTGGTGGAGATAGTCGAGGTGGTCCGCGACGATCTCGTCGAGGGTGAGCCCGGTGGCACGGGGCTTCGGCTTGACGACCGACGACGGACGATCCTCGCCGGCGAGGTAGCCGTCGACGCCATCTGCTTCGAGGCCATCGGCCAGTTCCGCCAGCAGCTGTTTCGCCCACTTCGAGTCGGTGTCGTCGCCACCGAACGGTGTTTCGGCCGAGATTCGGTGCTTGAGCTTGAGATTCGCTGCACCCCAATGGCTGTAGTGGAGCGTGTACTGTCCGTCTGTGCGTTCGTACGCAACGAGTGCGCGGTGGCCCATTGAACAATCTCCTTGCAGGACGACCCACGACTGGATCGCCCCGCACCCCTCCCGGGGGACGAACAACGCTACTCGTCGATCGGGTCGGGGGAACTGAGGTCCGCGTGGAGGACTTCGCCGTCGCGAACGACGTACCGTTTCGCCAGCACGGGAAACCGGCACTTGGTAAATCCGGCTGTCTGGATGTCGAATTCTTCGTTCGGTTCGAGATACTCCGCGAGCGACCGGAGGAACTCGTGAGTGACGATGCCACCGTCGTAGTCAGGAAGACCGTTCTCACGGGCCTCGTACACTTCGAAGCTGTCGTAGCCCCAGATAACGAGTTCGCCGTCGTCGTCCACTTCCCAGTTGAGCGTCCCGAAGCAGTGGTTCTCACAGAGCTCGCGGACTGCCTGTGGATCCGATACGAGCGCGCCGGTCGATGTCGTTGCGGCTTGGAGTGTTGCCATGGGTTGTTCTCGGGAGCGGTCTCGCGCCCCCGCACCCCTTCAAGGGGGCAAACAACCGCTCACGCTGTGACGGCCACAGGACACTGCGTTGCCGACGCGTCGTGCTGTCCGGATTCTTATTTGGCGTCACCGTCCCTCGTCGTATTCGGTTGGGTGAGAACATCCACCTGCTCGAGGAGCGTCGTCGCGGTGCTAATTCGCTCTCGATCAGCGGGATCCAATTGGTCGACGTCGATACTGGTGAGGCTGCTGAGCGCGCGGTGGAGTCGATAGCCGGGGGTGTCTCGTGGGTCCATGTGTGCGCCTCCGCCAATTTACGGCGCAAAAAACACCGGCGGGCAGTCAGCGGGGCGGTCCGGGAGTGATCACGGACTGGCCTCCAGTTAACCAACAGAACGAATCGATATCAGGATCCGTTGGTTAAACTGGCACCGTCTCTACTGACTGGCTTCGGGTTCGGGCCCATAGCGAGGTGTCCCGCACCGCTGACACTCCCACATAGGCTGCCCGGTCCACTCGTCATCGGGGACCGTCTCGAGTTCGCGGAATCGATGCTTGGTCTCCCGATCACACTCCCGACACTCGAGGTGAGTTCTGTTTGGGCGCTCGCGTCGTGGCTGTTCGGTATCGGTCTTGTCAACGGATTCCTGGAGCGCAATCGCTGGCACCAGCCAGAGGTCGTCGTCTACGTCCTCACGTAGGCTTGCAAGATGATCTTCGGAGTGAACCTCACTCCCGGTTTCGTCGTAGAGGAACGTCGCGTGCTCGCCGTCGTGACCCGACGTCATTGTCTCTGTCGGCGATGTCTGGTCGCGAGCAGCCGCGAGCAGCTGATTACCACATTCAGACGTGATCCGTGTTGCCGAGAGGAGCGAGGGCCACTGATCGACAAGCTGTGGGGCCGGTTCCTCGTCGAGATCGTAGATTAGCTTGCAGTCATCGACTACTGGGTCATCATCTCCCTTCGCGAGGAGGGTGGCCGAAGCAGATCCCTTCCCGACGGCGCCGTAGAACGTCGACGCCTCAACGAGCAGCTGGATGACGTGGCGGTGAGTCCGTTCGGCAGTCGATGTGTCCTGATCATCGGCTGCTTCGAGATGGTTCGTGAGACAGAACCGGCACTTCGACTGGCCAGCGGGGATTGACGCTCCACAGGAATTGCACTCGGTCTCATCTGCAGTCGGGTCGTCTGGATAGCTCGCGTCGACGCCACCAGAGCGTTGCCGCCGGGGCTGGCCACTACTACTGGCGAGTTGGTCGTCGGGAACGTGGGTCGCTTCGCCGAGCGGTCGGAGGGCTTCGTAGTCGGCGTACTGATCGGTCATAGAGTATTCTGGCCGTATCATGCTTCGTCTTCGGGTTTAAACAATAGCTCTCACATCAATTAGCCTACAGACAGGAGGTGTCATAGAACGGTTCGGCTCTATTGAAATCCTCAACCGATAACATATTCTGACGCAGGTCGGTAAGTACAGGGGACGGATGTGACGCTACGGAGTAGGAACCACCCAGTCCTTGTCAAGAATCGTGGCGGATACAGAGGGTGAATTCAGTAGTTCAGTACTGGATCAACATATAGCAGAGAGCCAATAAACGGGAGTAGCCCGACGTGCTTTACGCAGCTCTGTCGATCGGTCGCTCCGCAGGCTCGGTCGGAGTGGACTCGTCATGGAGAATGTAGCCAATGGCTAACATGGCCATGGCCTGTAGACTTCCGAGGAGGAATGGTGCCCATGAGGGAGTCCACGGGCCCAAGAACGCTACACGGGTTATGTTCGCAGCGAAGAGGACTGCCGGCACGAATAATAGAACTCCGAGGGACTGTGGGTATACGTCAGTCCGCAGGCTTGCGATACCGACGAGAAGAAATCCGAGGACAATCGAGGCGATATTCAGTAGCTGGGCGGCTTCAACCCAGGCTGGGGGCGTTATCTCCACGAACTCAGCGATACCTAACACGAACGTCAGAGTGAATCCTACCCCGCCGAGGACTGCAAAGATACTACCGGCGCGTGCCAGCCGGGGACTTCGGTCCGTGAGCCCGGCGCACAACCCAAAGAGGCCCAGGAAAGCGAGAGTGAATCCAGCACCAGCCAAGATATTCCGCGGGGAAGACATATCCATGAGCCCGATGGCGGCCAAGCTCGCCGCGAAAGCGACTAGGACTACCCCACCAAGGAGAAATAGCGTCGGACTCCACTGTTCGAGTAATTTCATATATGAAGAGGTGACTCGTCCCATGGATCGAAATCATAGCTGACTGTTATAACTTTTCGGGGATGAATAAGTTCTCACCGCTGCGCGATACGCGCTTTGTATTGCAGCACGACTCTACCAACATCACACATAACTGAAGGAGGTATCAGCGTTAGATTCGCACATTCACCTACCGGGTGTTTCAGTCCAAATCAGCTGAGGAGAACTCGCCTCGATGTGGTGATCAGATTCGGTAAGTACAGGTGGAACACGCATCGTTTCATATGGACAACCTATTTACTGCGCTGGGTATTCGGTCGAAATATGCTTGACTCCCCACACGTTCGCTTTATTATCAGCTTCCTCGTCGCGTTTCCGCTCTCAGCGATTATTTCGCCACCCGATATATTCGGACAGCTGTTCGTCCTCGTACTCCTCGTAGTGGTCGCGTACTACCTGAGCTACAAAGGCGGATACGATGCTCTCCTAAGCAACTGACTCGATATATTCGCACACCTATTGAGCAGCTGTTTCACTCCAAATTCGCTGGTAAGAACCTACCTTGCTGTGGTGCGTGACTTCGCTAAGTACAGACAAAATATTTACTAATCACGGACATTTCATAATATATGCGACCGAACCTCGGGCGTGTTAAACAGACTGAAAGCTGGGGGCGGTCGCTCCTCAGTAGCACCGTAGCCAGTCTCGTCTACACTGGGCTCGTACTCGGCTACGTGTACCTCTTGTCTCCCTCGACCACCATTCATGGGCCAGTCTGGTGGGCTGTGCTCTGGTATTCACTCCTGGGATTCGGAACCGTGGGCATCCCGATCCTGCTCTGGCTACAATTCGACCTGAGAAGCCCCGCCGTGTTACTGGCGTGCATCCTCCTGTTCTGTCACACACTCCCACTCTGGAACAATCACGGTGATGCCCCGGGGTTCTCCCTCGTGTTCTACCTGACACCGTTCTACCTCGTCGCGTACGCTCTCCTCGCAGGTGGGGAGCGTTGGCTCCGGAACAAAACGCCCCAGTAAATGCAGTCTGTTCAGTACGCACACCGACTAAGCGGCTGTTTCACTCCAAATAGGCTGGTAAGAATCCGCCTCGATGTGATGCGTAGCTTCGGTAAGTACAGTTGAATCAGTTATCGGATTCCGCTGCTCCATCTCCACGACGACGGAGAAGAATACTAATGATAGCAACAATAGCGACACCTGCGATGAGCTTTGACCGTGACATACTGAATTAGTCTACGTACTACCGCATAAAAAGTGTACGGCTACCGTAGAACGGGTGACAGCGTTCCGCTCCGAGTAGCCCTATCTTTGTGTAGCTTGTACTGTCTTCTTTAAGTGTGAGTATACAAAATGCGCCACCTACTGAGCGGCTATTGCACCGGACACACTGGTGAAGAGAAGCGCACTAGAAGTTAATCGTCGGCACACTATACCTCCAGGATTTCACCAATAAGAGCCAGTGATACGACTGATATCGTTCTCTCCGAGTCTACTAGTAGTTACTGTATATGGAACGCCCTCTCCCCGAAAGTGTCACTGAGTGTGTGGCTGCACCACACCAATCGTCTACTAGGACGAGCTCACGGGCCAGCACTCGCTCAGACAGATATCGGACCCGGGAATTGTTAGTCGTGATTTTCGCGCTCGGTGATCTCGGCAAAGGCAACGTTCTCAGTGACGTCGGTGATTTCGACGGTGACACGCTCGCCGCGCTCGGTATCAGGGACAATGACGACGAAGCCACGCTCGACACGCGTGATGCCGTCTCCTTGATCGCCAATATCTTCGATTTCGACGGTACGCTGCTCGCCTTCGGCAACCGGTGGCGTGCTCGGCGTCTGCCCGCGCTGTGAGTCGGTGGGAGTCTCGGCAGCGTCGTCGGTGGCTGATGCTCCGAGAACAGCCACGCGGTACGTGTCGCCCTGCTGCAGCTCGCCACGGTCTATCTCGCGCTCGGGAATCTTAATGAGATACGTCCCGTCTTGCTGTTCGACAGCGCCAGCGAATAGACACCGCAGTTGGGTGGGAATCTCCATTACTCGTGTTCTGATCGAGATACGCAGTGAAGCCCACTTGAGGCTGCGGTCTGGCTACTCCGGCGCGACGACGTCTCCACACGATGGACACTCTGCCCAAACGCCGTCAGTCCCGTCGTCTTTATTGTATTCAACAAGCAGCCACGCAGAGGTAATCGGGTCGCCACAGTCCGGACACTGACCAAGCGACGAGTCATCGGTAGGCATGCCTAGGGGTGAAAGGAGCGTGTGACAGGTCCTTCCACGTGGAGTTCACTCCGGTTGGAAGATAAGCCTTTGGCGGGTTTACTGGTTGTACACCCCCGGATTTCCGGAGAAAATCCCGCACCAGTACCATTAACTCACTGCTGCCGGAATATCGGATACTCATGAGTGTCCGTGCGGTACTCGCTCAGCTACTCCCCGGTGACGAGCCGGAGGTCGTCGTTGAGTGCCGCCACTGCGGAACGAAGCTCCCACCAGACGCAGATCAATGTCCTGACTGTGGATCAGACGAGATCGGGCACCACCGGATTTCCGAGTAACTGATCGTGCTCCTCGGCAGCGAGCGTCATCAAACGGCACACACACCGTCTATGACTACCCCGACAAACGGTAAGTACAGGGAAAGCACCTATCGCTCAGCATAGACAGAAGAACTATCCATTCGTTCCGAGAGCGACCAACACGAATGACCTCAGACGAACCGTCTGTTCACACCGATCGCAGTTTCGGACCGATACGGATTGTGCCGGCATCAGTCGGTTGGCAACTACTCGGGGTCATACTGGTGTTCATTGGATTTGGTGTTTCATTCCCTGCCGTTTACAGTATCTCCAGTACTGCGATGATTCTCTATGTTGCTCTCGGCGGCATTTTTGTCCTCAGCGGCTTGTACCTCAGTGGAGTTCGCGTTCGATAAGCAGGCTTGCTTATCGGCGTGTTCACCGTAGAGATAGATGAAATCAACTTCGCTGAAAGCGTTCTATGACAGCCTCTACAGACAACTGAAAATCAACAGTAGAGGCGTTAGACAGCCAGTTCGTCCAGTGTGTCGCGGTGGGTCCGAACGGTGACCGCTGAGACGTTCGCTACTTCAGCGATGTCCGACTGGGTGAGCCACCGCCCGTCTTCGCGTCCGGCTTTGTACAGACAGGCTGCAGCGAACCCGGACGGCTGAACCCCCGTGGTTGCCCCGGTCGATTCGGATGCTTCCGCCAGCTGCCGAGCCCGCTGCCGGATCTGATCGGAGACGTCGAGCTCCGACGCCAACCGTGGAACGAACGCACTGGGCGTCACGGGCTGGGCAGGAAGGCCAAGCTCCGTATTCAGCGTCTTGTACGCGTTCGTCACTCGCGATTGCTCGACGCGCGCCGGGTCGGTGACGTCCTCGAGGGTTCGCGAGAGTTCGTCGCACCGACAGGCGCCGTAGACGCTCGCGGTGGCCATCGCTTCGATCGACCGGCCCTGCAGGAGGTCCTCGTTCTGAGCGCTCCGGAAGAGCTGGCAGGCCTGGTCACGGATCGTCTCGGACAGTTCGAGCGCACTACTGACCCGGCGGACTTCACTAAGCCCGTGTGCGAGGTTGCGTTCCGCTTTCGACCGCCAGCGACCCCGAGTCTGCTCACGGCGCATCCGCGCGAGTCGCCGTCGCTTCTGCCCAGAGATCTCGTTCCCCTTCGCGTCGGTGCCGCGACCGATCTCCGTCGATAGGCCGCGATCGTGGCGAGCCGCAGTGAGTGGGGCGCCCGTTCGTTCACACTCCTCGTCGTCGTACGCCCGCCACTCCGGCCCGTGATCGATGCGCTGTTCGTCGATGACCAGGCCACAGTCCTCGCAGACCGTTTTGACCGCGTTCGTGGTGACCCGGCCGTCGCACTCGGGACACTGGTTCGCACTCGATTCCGTTCGGACGTCCTCGTCGAAGCCCGTTTCGTAGATGTCTCTGGTTGCCATCGTTCTCACCGTGTTCAGGGAACTCGCCAGTACAGCGAGCCCCTCACCCATTGAGGGGCAAATAGAATATGGGGAGAGACTGATGCACCTACTGAGGAATTTAGAGTGATTGAATCATAGTGTTATAGCGATTTATGGGTTTTAAGGAGCCAGCGCCCTCGGAAGTAGGACACAACCTACGAACACGAACTCAACTACCAGCATTCAAGCGGAATCCCTCCAACGTAATTAAGTTACTACTCCGAAAATTATATCCTCGATAGAAGGTCGTGTTAACTTAGGCATGATTCCACTAGACGGTGTAGGCTTGTAACTACGTTTCCGCGGTCGATGAATCGACGTGGCTGAACGAAAGACACGTTCGACTTGATTTCTGTAGCTGTGGATCTCGACGCGGTATTCAAGCCTTTCTCGACGGAGCGCGCCCGCGATATCGGCTGCGACATCGACGAGAAACACAGAGCCGGAGACATCGTGTTTCTCACACAACTCGATGAGAAACGCTCAACCGATCGGGATTGTATACGTCGGAAAGAGCCGCGAATGAAGGATTCTGTTCGTCTGCGGATCGACTGCAGCGTACAGCCAGTGTTCCTTGAGTGCTCTTCGTCGTTGACCCAGATCCACTCCGGCTGGCTGTAAATTGGCCTTTCAAACCTAATTGTGAACTGCAGTGCGACCCCGTTTGACACCCAACTCCTCAAGAAGAATACCTGTATTTGGAAGTGATAATCCAGCAAGATGGTGGCGGATACCCGTTTCAATGATCTCGCGGGGTGTCCGCTCTCGCTCCACAAAACCAAAGTTAATCCACTCGGGACACTCGCTGAGGCGGTCGGTTTCGGTCATAGGAATCTGAGACTCTGACCGCCTCTTCCTTAACACGACGGTGAAGAGCGGCGAAAGCTGTGAGCCACAATCTAGTTGATCTGGCGGTGCTACAACCAAACATCCATTAGGATGGAATTACGGGTTGACTGCATGGAGTTACATGGTCGGAGCGTGCGGCAGGACGTCCGCGAACTCGGTGAGACTCTCGGGGATGTCATCGCCGGCCACGCATCGGATATCTCGTTCGAAGCCGTCGAAACAGCCCGTACCGCCGCCATCGACTATCGTAGCGGTGACGCACCGGACCGACGACCACTCGAGCGATCACTCAGACAGAACCCAGAAGACGTCAACACGGACATTGCCCGCGCGTTCACGAACTACTTCGAACTCATCAATCTCGCCGAAGAACGCGAACGCATCCGAGCCCTGCGCCGCGGCGAACACGAGGGGAGCCTTGGGGACAGTCTCCGCGCAGCCGTCGAAACCCTCGCCAACGAGGGCGCACCACCCGAAACCGTCGCCCGCGTCCTGGAGGACGTTCGCGTCAAACCGACCTTCACCGCGCATCCCACCGAGGCACGTCGCAAGACCGTGAAGGCCTCCCTCCAGCGCGTCAGCGACCTCATCAAGGAACTCGACGAACGTCGCCTCACCGACCAAGAACGCAAAGTCAAACTCGAGCGCCTCGACGCCCTCGTCGAGAGCCTGTGGACGACCCGCCAAGTCCGCGAACGACGGCCGGAACCGTTTGATGAATCCCGAAATGTCCACTGGTATCTCGCTAACGTCATCTTCGACGTCGTTCCCCAGGTCTACGAGGAACTCGAAGACGCACTCGAGGCCGAGTACGACGATCCACCCGAGGTTCCCCATGTCCTTGACTTCCGATCCTGGGCTGGCAGCGACCGCGATGGCAACCCCTACGTCACTCCCGAAGTCACCGAGAAGACCCTCGGCCGCCAGCGCCGACTCGTCCTTGAGCGCTATCAGGAGGCCCTCGCCGACATCGCCGGCGTCCTCAGCCAGGACGCCACCCGCGTTGATGTCAACGGCCTCCCCGAATCCCTCCAAACCGACGCCCATGCTGTCCCCGGCGTCGTCGAACGCGCGAACGAACGCTACCCCGACGAACCCTTCCGCCAGAAGGTCGCCGTCATGCTCGAACGCGTCTCCCGCGTCGACGACGTCCGACCCGGAGGCTACGAGGATTCGGCGGCCTTCCACGGCGAACTCGAACGCCTCACCGAGGCACTCCGGAACACCAGCCTCGACGACGTCGCCACGGAGTACGTCGACCCACTCATTCGGCAGGTCGAGACCTTTGGCTTCCACCTCGCCGCCCTCGACCTCCGCGACCACCAGCAGATGCACACCGGCGCCCTCGAACAGGCCCTCTCTCAGAAGAACATCGACTACACCGGGATGAACGAGGGTGAGCGCGTGGAGTTCCTCACGGAGGCCATCCTCCAGGACCAACCCGTCCTCGACCTCACCGATACCGAGGGGCTCGACGACGACGCGAGCCGCGTATTTCGCCGCTTTGACGCCCTCGAGAACTGGCAGCGCGAGTACGGCCCCGAGGCCATTGACATGTACGCCATCAGCATGACCGAGGAACCCAGCCACGTCCTCGAAGTCCTTTTCCTCGCCGACCAGGCTGGCGTCACCTGCCTCCCCGACCACGCCGGTATCGACATCGTCCCCCTCCTTGAGACCGAATCCGCACTCTCCGGCGCCCGCCGCATCATGGGCACACTTTTCGAGAACGACGCCTATACCCAGAGCCTCCAAGCCCGCGACGGCGTCCAAGAGGTCATGCTCGGATACTCGGACTCCAACAAGGAGAACGGCTTCCTCGCCGCGAACTGGGAGCTCGACCGCGCCCAGCGTCGCCTCGCCCAGATCACCGACGACTATGGGGTTGGTCTCCGCTTCTTCCACGGCCGCGGCGGCTCCATCTCCCGTGGTGGCGGCCCCATGAACGAAGCCCTCCTCGCCCTCCCCAAAGAGACCGTCTCCGGCGAGGTCAAGTTCACCCAACAGGGCGAAGCCATCGCCGAAACATATGGGAATCCGCGCATCGCTGAGCGCGAACTCGAACAGATGCTCAACGCCCAGGTCCGGTCCCGGCACGCCGCTGTCACCCAGCCAGATGACCGTCTCCCTGGCCACTGGGAGGACGCCATGGACATCATGGCCGAAGCCGCCCGCGATGCCTACCGCGACCTCCTCGAAACCGAGGGATTCGTCTCCTACTTCGAGCAAGCCACCCCAATCACCGTCATCGAACAGCTCAACCTCGGCTCCCGCCCCGCCTCCCGAAGCGGAGAGCGCAGCGTTGAGGACCTCCGCGCTATCCCCTGGGTGTTTTCCTGGACCCAGTCCCGCTGCATCATTCCCGGCTGGTATGGCCTCGGCACTGGCATCCAGACCTACCTCGACAAAGGCGGCGACCTCCAAGTACTCCGCGAGATGTACGAGGGGTGGCCTGTCTTCCAGACTACCCTCGACAACGCCGCGCTCAGCCTTGCCCGCACCGAGATGGAGATCGCCAGCGAGTACGCTAACCTCGCTGAAGACGACCTCCGCGAGGAATTCTTCCCACGCATCCAGGCCGAGTACGAGAATGCGAGCGGCCACGTCCTCGCCACCACCCAGCGCGACGACCTCGTCGACCGCCCGTGGCTCCGAGAGAGCCTCAACCGCCGCAATCCCTATGTTGACCCACTCAACTACCTCCAGATTGACCTTCTCAACCAAAGCCACCGTACCAATCAGGCAGAACGCACACTCCGCCTGACGGTCAAAGGAATCGCCGCCGGCATGAAGAGCACCGGCTGAAAATTTTCACCGGCAACTTCCAGACGACGCCACAATCAAAGAAGTCATTCTGAAAAAGTAGAAAATCGGTGACTAGACAGTTCGTATCATCGTTGACTATGATGTGGACCACCCGAGAAATCTACCGCCGAAGACACCGACGTGAAAGACACCGTCGGGATTAACCTCGGTATCACGAAGTTCATTCACGACGCAGACAGCCAAGCGTTCCGGTAGACGAGCAAGTAGAACGCGCTTGAATCGAGAAATGGAATCAAGCGCTCGAGGGAATACGAATCGAACAACTGGACCAAGGCAAGACCACACTTAGCGCGAGCGTACAACCGTCTTTCGAACAAGCGTCGGCGTATCGAGAAGTACTCACTAACGCCAAAACGCAACAGTTTGACGCGGTGTTCCTCGAAGATACGAGGTAATCCAAACATTCGAACGGTTCGGTGAGAAGAATGGCTGTCACGTTGTCCTGGTTCCTAGGAGTGAACACCAAATCCCCGCGCTCGGTACGCGACCCCATGCCGGACGAGATACCGCTCGAGACCCACTACGACCTCCAGCTGCCGAATGACGTCGCCGTGGCCCCGGATGGCGACCGGGTCGCGTTCGTCGCCGACGAGTTCGACGAAGCCGACGACGAGCGCCACAGCACGCTGTACGTCGCCCCGGCCGACGGCTCTCGCGAGCCGCACCGACTCACGCGCGTTTCGGAGGCGCAGTCACCGAAATGGGGGCCGCAGGGGGACCGCCTCGCGTTCCTCGCGTCGCGCGAGACCGATTACGCCCGTCGCCAGGGACGCGAGGACGACGCTGCGGACGAGGAGGAGGCCAGCTCCGACGACGGAACTGGCGGGGACGATGGGGACGAGGGACCCGAAACGCAGGTGTGGTGCTTCGACCTGTCGCTGGGCGGCGACGCTGAACAGGTCACCGACTTCGACGAGGGCGTGCGGGAGTTCGACTGGGGGCCCGACGGCGACCGCATCGTCGTCTCCGCCCGGGATCCGACCGAGGCGGAACAGGAGTACCTGGAGCAACGGGAGGAGGGCGGCCCGATCGAGACCGAACGCCTCCAGCACAAGTTCGACGGCGTCGGCTTCACCGACACGGTGACGACGTACCTGTTCGTCGTCGACGTCGCGACCGGCGAGCGCAGGCGGCTCGACGACGCCTACGGCGCCGGCTCCTCGGAACCCCTGATGGGGCTCCAGCCCGCGTGGGGCCCGGGTGAGCGTATCGCGTACGTCTCCGTCGACGTGAACTCTCCCGACGTCGACGCCGACGACCCCGACGATACGCTCGTCGTCGACGTGTTCACCATCGCGCCCGACGGCTCCGAGCGACGGACGGTCACCGTCGGCGAGCAACGCTGCTCGGACCCGGTCTGGTCGCCCGACGGCGACCGGCTGGCCTTTGCCGCGGGCAACCCGACGAACTGGTACCAGCCGACCGAAGTGTACGTCGCGCCTGACGACGAGACGGCGATCCCGTATTCGGTCTCCGCGTCGCTGGATCGCACGGTCGCTCGCTTCGGCGCGCCGCGCTGGCAGGACGACGACACGATCGTCTGCCCGTTTGCCGACCAGGGCAGGACCCGTCTCGTCGAGCTCGACCCCGACGAGGACGCCCCGACGCGCGTGTTCGACTCGCAGGGCCGCGACCGTGACCTCGGGCGATTCGACCTGGCCGGCGGCACCGTCACCTGCACGCTCGCGAGTCCCAAGGGCGGATCGGACGTCTACACCGTCGCCACCGACGACCTCGAAACCGGCGAGGAGGAGGACCTCACCCGCGTGTCGCTGCTCAACGAATCGTTCCTCACCGAGTACGAGCACCCGATGACCGAGCGCGTCACCTTCGAGAACGAGGACGGCCGCGAGGTCGAGGCCATCGTCTACCTGCCGCCCGGCTTCGACCGCGAGGACCCCGACGCGGCGCCGACTATCGCCGCCATCCACGGCGGCCCGATGTCGTACGACGCGCCGACGTTCTACTTCCCGCACGCCTACTGGTGCTCGCGCGGCTACGTCGTAATCCGCGTCAACTACCGCGGTTCGACCTCCTACGGCAGCGAATTTGCCGAGACGCTCTACGGGAGCCGTGGCGAGCTGGAGAGCGACGACGTGATCGGCGGCGTCCAGCACCTCGTCGACCGCGGCTGGGCCGACGAGGACCGACTGTTCGTCACCGGCTTCTCCTACGGCGGGATCACGACGGCTCACATCGTCGCCCGCACCGACGAGTTCGCCGCCGCGGCGCCCGAACACGGCATTTATGATTTCTACTCGACATTTGGCACCGATGATAATCACAATTGGCACGATTGGGAGTTCGGCATGCCGTGGGAAAACGTCGAGACGTACCGCGAAATTTCCTCGCTCACGCGCGCCGGCGACATCGACACCCCGCTCCTCGTCACTGCCGGCGGCGAGGACTGGCGCTGCCCGCCGTCCCAGGCCGAGCAGCTCTACGTCAGCGTGAAAAAACAGGACGTCCCCGCGCGGCTGGTTATTTACGAGGACGAACACCACAACATCGGGGATCCGTCGCGTGCGACCCATCGCGTCGAGGAACTGACTGACTGGTTCCGGCGGCACGACCCAGCCATCGAGACCGAGGACGGGGACTGACACACGGCAGGAGGAGTCGACGTCGGGCTTCGCAGCCTCGGCGGTTACAGGTCGTGATACGATTCGATCGTCCCCCGCCAGTCGGACGGGATCGGCCGCGATTCCTCGTTTTCGGCATCGTACAGCACCTGAACGGTGTCCGCCGTCGCCGCGATCTCCTCCTCCGTTCGGATCTCGTACTCCATCGGGATACTCGAGGTGCCGAGTTCCGGCACGTCGACCGCGACGGTAACCGACCCCTGGTCGAGTTCGACGGGCGCCCGGTAGTCGATCGAGAGCGATGCGAGGACCGACGCGGTAGTATCGAGTGACCGCCCGAGTACCTCGGCGAAGTATTCGACTCTCGCCTGTTCGAGATACGTCGCGTACACCGCATTGTTCACATGCCCCATCGCGTCGATGTCCCGGAACCGAACGTCGATCGTTGTAGTGAACCGGCTCATACCCGCAGTGTCGTGACTACCTATATCAGACCGTCGAACCCGCACAGCTTTGCGGCGGGTGCGAAACGAACTCTCTTCGCACAATTACGGCGGATACCCCCGATAGCGTATGCCCGCTCCCGGAACCCGCCATCCACGGAGTCCCTCCAGGAACGACCCGTTGTGGTCTCTCCGCTCTCGGCTCGTCACTGCGTGTCGAGTAGCCGTACGGGGTGTGCAGGCCGACGCGTGAGCAGTGCGTCGAGTTGTTCGAGACACGAGGTGCCGCTGGCCACGACGGTGCGGTCCGCATTCTCCTCCGTCGTGAACTGGTCGACGAGTTCCTCGCCGACGTCTACGCTGAGCTCGTAGTACTCGGACTTGTAGCCGAAGCTCCCGGCCATCCCGCAACACTCCACGTCCGAGGTCGTGACGTCGAACCCGCAGTCCTCGAGGACCGCAACCGTGTAGGGCTCCAGATCGAGCGTGCGCTGCTGGCAGTGGCTATGATAGGCGATCTGATCGTCGTCGCCGCCGGGAAGTGCGTCGACGTCCGCGCCGTTCTCGAGCAAGCCGTAGACGTACTCCATGATCTCGTAGCTGTTGTTCTTCAGCGCAGCGTGGTCGTCCTCGGGGAGGAGCCGTTCGTACTCCCGATGGAATATCGCGAGGTCCGAGGGCTCTATGACCACGACGTCGTGGCCTGCCGCGACGGCGGGGGCAAGCGCGTCGTAGACGGCTTCGGCGTTGCCCTGGGCGGTCGTCACCATTCCCTGTGAGAGCGGTGCGCGTCCGCTCTCCCCGGCGGCCGGGACGTCGACGTGGACGTCCAGGGCTTCGAGGACGCGGATGGCAGCTTTACCGCGCTCGGTGCGCACGTAGTTCGTGTACGCGTCGGGATAGATCGCGACCTGCCGGCGCGCCTCGTCGGGGTCCACCCGCGACCCACGGTCCTCGAACCACTCGACGAGGGATTCGCGCTCGAACTCCGGGAGCTCGCGGCGGCTATCGATACCGAGGGTTCGCTCCATCAGGGATCGGGCGGTGCCGGTTTGTGCGACCCAGTTCGAAAGTGGCGCGAACGCCGACCCGAGCTTCGCCAGCGTGTCGAAGTTTCCGAACAAGCGCTTCTGCGGGTCGACGCCGCCGGGTTCCTCGTCCGGGGTGAGCCCCTCGACGAGGAAGTCGAGGTCGCCGTCCTTCCCACGGTTGATGCGGTCGCGGACGACGGTGTTTATCCAGGGGATGTCGATCTTCACCGGACACTGATTCACACACCGACTACAACCAGTACAGAGGTCGTTGAATTCCGCGGCGCTGTCCTGTCCGTGGACGCCGGCCTCCCAGCCGGTGGCGATGCCGCCGGAGTACGTCTCGCCGCCGAACGCGTGCCCGCCGACGTGCTGGAAGTTCGCACAGGAGTTCGCGCACGCCGAACACCGAATGCAGTACAGCGTCTCCCGGAGCTGGTCGTCCTCGCGCATCTCCATCCGACCGTTGTCGATGAGCACGAGGTGGAACTCGCGGTCATCGCCGGGACCAAGTTCGTCACCCTCGCCAAAGGTCGGTGAGTCGCCGGGCGGGGTGAAAAGCGAGACGTAGGAGGTAATGTCCTGTCCGGTTCCCGACCGGCCGATGAGTTCGACGAACGGCTGGAGGTCCTCGATGGTCGGGATGATCTTTTCGACGCCCGCGACCGCAACGTGAGTGTCCGTCGCCTGCACGCACTTGCGGGCGTTGCCCTCGCTCGTGACTAACGCGAGCGTGCCGGTGTCCGCCGTGACGAAGTTCGCGCCCGTCATACCGACTTCGGCGTCCAGGATTTTCTCCCCGAGATACTCGCGGGCGAACTGCGTCAGCTCCTCGGCAGTTTCGAGGGGCTCCTCCGGCTCGAACACCTCGTTGAACAGCTCAGCGATCTCCTCGCGGGACTTGTGGATCGCCGGGGCGACGATGTGTGAGGGCGCCTCGTCGGCGACCTGCAGGACGAACTCGGCGAGGTCGGTCTCCCAGACGTCCGCGCCGCTGGCTTCGAGGGACTCGTTTACCTCCATCTCCTCGCTGGTCATCGACTTCGACTTCACGACGTTGCGACCGTCGGCGACCTCCGTAATGTATCGGTTCGCGTCGGCGGCGTCGTCAGCGATGTAGACGGTGCCGCCGTTGGCTTCGACCGCCTCGGTAACCTGATCGATGAGTTCGGGGAGGCGCTCGATGGCGTCCTCCTTGATCGCACGGGCCTCGTCTTTGAGGCCCTCGTAGTCCTCCAGATCCGCGGTGGACTCGTAGCGACCGTCGTTGAAGACCTGCGTGTTCTCGTGGACGCTGTCGCCCTCGGTGTCGAGGAGGTGGCGGATGCGTTCGGCTTTCCGCTGCCGGTCATCGACGCTCATCTATCTGTCCTCCAGGAGAACGACAGTGACCTCCATCGGGCCGTGAGCCCCCTTCACGAGCGCGCCCATGTCCGCGGTGGCGCTCGGTCCGGTCGCGATGACGGCTTGCCCGGCACCGCTACGGACGTCCTCGGCGAGCCGATCGAACGTCGCGTCCATGTCCGGTAGGACATCGCTAGCGGCGACGACGGCGACGTGTTCGTCGGCGTAGAGGCTGACCGGCTCCTCGCCGTCGGGCCCACCCTGGACGATTACGGATCCGTAGTCGGCGATGCCGTATCCGGCAGCGGTGACGCCGGTTTCCGCGGCCTCGAGTTCCTGCACCGTCGGATCGGTCGCCACGGTGTCCGGCAGGGAGACGTTCTCGAACGGAAGCGGAGTGCCGACCGCGGGAGCGTCGAGAAGCGGAGGAAGCGTTGACTCGAACTGATCGGACGTCGTCCGAACGAGTTCGACCCCGACCTCGTCGAGGGACGACTCGAAGGTCGTGATTGGCTCGGCAGACATATAACGGAAGATTATGAAACAGCCTAATAGATGTTTCCCTCTCCGTATCTGATCGACAGTATATATCATATTCTATTATTAATAGACCATGCTATCCTCACCGTGATCTGGGATATTATATCACGAGAAAGAAAGTTACAAATACGTGGTTATGCGACGACGAAACATAGCCGACATCCGTAACCATGTCAAATGTACTAACATTGGCGCTCGTCGGTGTGGTTCCGATCGGCGTCGCGTTCGTATTGCTCGCTGGACTCCGGTGGTCAGCGGCCCGCGCGATGGGGGTCGGATGGCTGCTCGCGGGCGGAATCGGACTCACGTACTGGAGTATGGAACCAAACTGGCTGCTGGCGTCCGCGATCTATGGTGCGCTGCAGGCCGTGGACATCATCCTTATCGTCTTCGGCGCCATCCTCCTGATGAACTACCTCGAAGGCAGCGGCGCCATCGCCACTATCAGGTGGTACTTCGGCCAGATCGAGGAGGACCGGCGCGTCCAGCTGCTGCTCGTCGGTCTCGGATTTATGACCATCATCGAGGGGGCGGCGGGGTTCGGTACCCCGGGTGCGCTCGCCGCACCGCTGTTTATCGGCCTCGGATTCCCCCCATTGGCCGCTGCGGTGTTCGGGCTCTACTTCAACGCCCCGAACCCGCCGTTCGGTGCCGCCGGCACGCCTGTCATCGGCGGCACCGGTGCCGTCATCAACCCAGCGCTGTCCGGGTCGGTGAGTGTATCCGAGTTCCTCTCGATGGTCTCTGCGTGGACTGGCGTCATCACGGGACTGACGTACGTGTTCTGGGGACTGCTCGGCGTGTTCTTCCTGACGTACTGGTTCGGGAGCGGTGACGGTGAACGCAGCATTGGAGCCGCCATGCGTAGTACTCTCCCCATCGCGCCGTTCGCGCTCGTACTCGGCGTCGTCACTGGTGGCACACAGCTGGTAATCGCGTGGTTCGTCGGGCCTGCACTCCCCGATATCGCCGCGGGGTTCGTGGTGCTCGGCATCGGTCTCCTGCTCGCAAACAACGATATCCTCATCCCTGATGACCAGTGGGATTTCCCCGAGGAATCGACATGGAGCGACACGTGGCTCGGCGGCCTCGATCTTGACGAGGTGTCCCGTGATCAACCCAAACAGGAGATGTCCGTGCTGTTGGCGTGGACACCGTATCTGCTCGTTGCGCTCGCACTGCTCGTCACGCGGTGGCCGGACCTCACCGTCGCCGGCGTCGCTGTCCTTGACTGGATCCAGAGTTTCTCCGTCGGTCTCGATTCGATCCTCGGTACTGAACTTGGATACACCCTTCAGTACCTCTATCTTCCCGGAACGATGCCGTTCATCCCCATCGCGATTCTCACTGGCTTCCTTCACAAGATGGACACCACACAGATGGGGGCAGCGTGGCGACGGTCGATCCAGCAGATCGCTCCGGCCGCCCTCACGCTCATTATCGCCGTCTCGATGACGCAGATAATGATTCAGTCGCAGACGAACACCGCCGATCTCCTCGGCATGATGGAGGCCCTCAGCCGTGCGCTCGCGATGGGCGCCGGCGGCCTACTCCCGCTCATCTCGCCGTGGATCGGCGCTATCGGCTCGTTTATGACGGGGAGCAACACGTCCTCGAACATCCTCTTCAGCGTACTCCAGTACAACGCCGCCGAGACGGTCGGCGTCTCCCGGGTGATCGCCGTCAGCCTGCAGAACGTCGGCGGCGGCCTTGGAAACATGGTCTCGGTGTTGAATGTGGCCGCTATCTGTGGTGTCGTTGGAATCACTGGGCGTGAAGGCGACCTCCTGCGGAAAGCGATCATCCCAATGGCGCTGTTCGCCGTATTCGCCGGCCTGTTCGGGATGCTACTGACGTACGTTCTGGTCCCCGGCCTGTTCTGACCCCGGTCGACAACGTACCGGGGCTCCGCTGCTTCCGGTATAGAAGCGAGATATACGAATAGATCGGTCCGTACTCGCCGGCGCGGTCGTCGTCGTTCATACGACGAGCTGGTGGCTGGCCTCATCGTAGGCGAGTGCGGCTTGCGCGACGGCGAGATTCTGCCGCGTCGTGCGCCATGCCGTGAGATCGTCCCAGCCCTCCGTCTCGTCGGCGTCGAGTTGCTGGGCAAGTTCCTCCGGTGACACCACGTCGTAGCGGTCCTCGTAGCGCCGGATCTCGGTCTTCATCTCCTTGATGCTGTCAAGCAACTCCGGCCGATCGACTTCCTCACGAAGCTCGCGGATCCGGGACATCAAGACCCGGTCGCTGTTTCGCTTGTACAGCGTTGTTTGGCCGTCCTGTTCCGTCTCGGCGAATCCAGAGTTCACGAGTGTCTTGCTGTGTCGACGTGCCGTCGGCTCGCTCACGAGAGCGCGGTCGGCGATCTCGGCCGCTGACTGCCCGTCGTGGGTCTGTTCGACGATTTCGTACACCCGCTCGAACGGCGTGGCGTCGTCTTTCCAGTCCGCTTTGACCTGCTCGTTGACGTCGTCCACTAACCGCGAGAGGCCGTTGCACCGGCAGGCCCCGTAGACGCTGGCCGCGGCGATGGCCTCGATGGATCTGCCACGAAGCAGATCCTCGTTCTGGGCGCTCCGGAAGAGCTGGCACGCCTGGTCACGGACCGAATCGGAGAGTTCGAGGGCACTTGCCAACCGACGTACTTCGCCCAGGCCATGGGCGAGATTCCGTTCCGCTTTCGACCGCCAGCGGCCCCGGGTCTGTTCACGGCGCATTCGCGCGAGTCGCCGTCGCTTCTGCCCAGAGATCTCGTTCCCGTTTGCGTCGGTACCGCGACCGATTTCCGTCGACAGGCCGCGATCGTGGCGGGCCGCAGTGAGTGGGGCGCCCGTTCGCTCGCGCTCCTCGTCGTCGTACGCCCGCCACTCCGGCCCGTGATCGATGCGCTGTTCGTCGATGACCAGGCCACAGTCCTCGCAGACCGTTTCGACCGCGTTCGTGGTGACTCGGCCGTCGCACTCGGGACACTGGTTCGCACTTGATTCCGTCTGTACATCTTCGTCGAACGTCGTCTCGTAGATCTCGCTGGTTGCCATGATACTCACGAGGGACATTACAATGAATCGCGTCTCTCAGAGCGCCCCTCACCCGTCAGGGGCAGATAAACACCGAGCGGTGCGGAGCCGGCGCAGTGCGATGCTGTGGCGAAAGCCCGGCGGCTGTGTGAGCCGCCCGGAACGTGGAGGTTGGGTGGGGCGGCGGGAAGCGGGTGAACGGGCATCAGCAAAAAAGAAGGCCGCGTTAGCTGACTACTCCCACCACTGGCCGCGCTCTGGGAACAGCACGGTGCTCCACCCGGTCAGGGCCACTGAGACGCGCCCCTGATACCAGTTCCGCGCCGCCCCGTGAATCCGCACACGCTCGCCTTCCTCCATCCAGGGTTGATTCGATTTCTCCCAGACGGTCACCTTCGTTCGTCCGCTCTCGTCCTCGATGAGTCCCACTTGGGCAATAGCCGGACTCGATGACTCCCAAAGCTGTGTAATTGTTCCCTCGATGCTCACCTCCTTTCGGTTCACGTCCTCAACCTTTTCTATCGGGATCACCTGTCCTGGCGCCGTCTGCAACTCCTCGAACACCCCGACGACCGCACTCATCATGTCTTTCCCCGTGACGACCGCCTCGGCCAGCCGCCGACTGATCGCCGCCCGCGACCATCCATCCAGCTTTTCGGCCAACCGCATCGATTGTTCGTTCACCGCTGCCAACTGCTCCTGTTCGAGTTCTGCACGCGGGTCAGCCCGTTCTGGGTCTGCCAGCGGGTCCACGCTCGCTCGCCGCTTCTGGAACTCTGCACGCCGCTCAGCGCTCCGTTTCGCCGCGATGTCTCGCGTTCGTTTTTCTCGCCCCTCTTGCGTCCCGAGTTCGGCCTGGGCACTGATGCGCTCCAGCTCAGCCTCTTGCGCCTTGATACGCTCTTCCTGTTCGAGGGTCTTCCCGAACATGTGATCCGGTCCTTCCTCGACTCGCGCGTCCGGATGGTTTGAATCGACTTTCGCCTGCACTTCCATGTCGACCGTCGCCTGGAACTCCGGGGTCTCATCGACGACTTCGAAACCGTCCTCATCGACTGTCGCTTCATCGTGTTTCTCGAATGCCTGTTCATCGACCGAAACTACTTCACTGGAGACGTTCTTACTTGACATTGGAACTCACTGGTTCCTGAAGGCGCTCACGCGTCCGACACCGCGATGCTGCTACATCGCGGATTTCTCTACGACGACAACGGCCAATAGACTCGTCTGCGCGCTCTCGCTCGCGCCTTCGCGAGCGCCCTCTTGGGCGCGAGCGAGAGCGCGCCCGAGGCGGCCAACCATCCAGCCGCGCGCGCCGACCCGCCCGGAGCGAGCGGCCAGCGCATTCCCCGTTCGCCGCGACGCAACCACTGTCCGTCGCGGTCGGCGGAGCCGAGGTCCGGAGGACCCGGACGGGTGAAGCGCTGGCGTCGAGACCATATTCATTTTAGCCCGGAACGGGCGCGGGCGGTGCAGAGAGCGCCCGCATGCCCGGAATGGTCGGTCGCGAGCGACGCGGAGGGCGGCAGCGGCGAGCGGGGCGAGCCGTTACGAATCACCTGTTCATCCACTCTCGACGCTCTGTGCTCCAGCCACTACCTGGTGGACTCAGAAAGGGCGAGGCCGCTTCGGTCGTCCCCCGACTCCGCAAGCACCGAGGGACGAGGCGCGCAGCGTGGGGCGTGGGATGCCGAGCGGCTGAGGGCTTTCGGAATGAGGGTCACTACTCGGTCTAGATCAGCCGCATCGAGTCGCCCGGGTCGTCGCCGATGATGTCCGCCAAGCCGTAGACCGTGATCGCGTCCGTGTACCCTTGCGCTCGAACGGCATTTTTGATGCCTTTCCTGGCGGGCTGATCGTCTGTGAGCACGACGACACCCGTTGTCGAGCGGTCTCTCACATACTGAATGACTAGGCCCGCAAGAATTGCGTCCGTCTTCTCGACCTCGTGCTCGGCTTTAGTCGTTTCACTCGCGATGGTCCGTCTGGCGATATCGCTTGCCGCGACAGCGTCCCCGTCCGTTGGTGATGGCGCATCGATGATCTCGGCCCATCCTTCGTCGAGCGCCGTCCGGACACGATCCGTCTCTGAGCCACCGAGTTCGCCGATCACGCGCCGGGGGAGTTTGCAGACGACGCCGGCGTGCTGGATGGCTCGGCGAAATCGTTGGTACTGCGGATTCGAGGGCTGGCCGATCGCGTAGAAGATGTTCGCGTCGACGAGGACGTCCTGGTCAGCGGATAATGGCGTGTCTCGACCCATCCGATGAACTCACCTATCGGGGTCCGACGAATCCGTCGGGGCACCAGCTATCTCGTCAAGATCGGGAAGATCCATCTCGTCATGCACATCCGGGAAGAGGTACTCGAAGAACGGATCGTGCTCCCGGCCGACGGCAAGCGCGGGTTTGAGCGCGTAGATGATCATCATCGCTTCCGTCTCGCGCACGTCGATGTCGCTGGCGACCATCCGCTGAGTCGTCTTCCCCGCGAAGTGGAGCCCGGCGCCGCGCAACGCAGCGATGAGCTTCCCGAGGCCGTACCGGTCCACGAAGTACTTGATGTCCTCATCGACCTCCTGGAGCCCGAGGGCGTGGAGGGCGGTCGGCGTGATGACGATCGGGACGTACTGCTCGACGATGATGATCGGGTCGGCGGTCAGCTGCTGGGGGCGTGTCGAGTCGTCGCGGTCGACGAGGCCGAGATCGACCAGTCGGTCGACGTACTCGTAGGCCGTCGATTTCGAGAGATCGAGCGCCTCCATAGCTTCCGGTGGGGTGACCGGGCCCCAGTAGCAGATGTAGATGTAGACGCGGGCGAGTGCTGGGCGGTTGAGCAGTTCCACGACTGTTTCGAGCCGGGGCGCGTTCTCGGCCAGCGTCTCCGGCTCGAGCGTGTCTTCGGTGAGGATGTCGATCGGTGGCGGGTCCAGCGTGTCGATTCCACCATCTGGGCGAATGTGCTCGTGATCAGGAGCCATAGGAGTTAGTCCGAAGTCCGTGTACTTCAGACTATCGGTGCGGCAAGTGACGTGCTACTGGCTTATGTGAACGGACGCTGAGGGACGCTCCACCGAGTTAACCGGCTACTCGACAACGTGTAACTCGAAATCTCGCGTCCAGTACGTCGCGGGCCCGCCGGGACTACATCGCCCACACAGCTGCAACGGCCCCTCGAGATGGCCGAGTTCCACCCGGAACCGCGTGAGCGCCGCGAGGGCGTCGACGACGAGGCCACACCCGTCGCAGGCGTGATGATCGCGCTCCTCGGGATCAGGCCGCTCTTGGAGCGCACAGTCGACGCAGATCGGGTGCGTCACCCGTTCGTCTTTCCCCCAGGTATGTGCCTCGCCCATCTCTGTATCGGGACGTGCATCGCAGAAGGCACACCCAGCAAGCGTCTGTTGCATCAGTCGTCCTCCGCGTCTCTGGCGGCCCGCCAGCCGCGATGGAACACGGCGAGCTGGGTGATCGAGTCGAAGGCCTCGCCGCTGGGGTCGTGAACCAGGACATGCTGGTCAGGGATCGGCCTCACCATATCGTCCTCGATGAGATCATTCACGAGACGGCGGGCACTCCGCTCGTCGATGTCTGCCGTCGCGACCCGGGCCGCATCCCGGTCCTGTGCAACAAGTTCGGTTTCAAGCCGCTCGTGATCGGCTGTCGTGTCGTCGAGGATATCGGATCCAGTCATGGGAACTCAACTATGGCACGCACTTCGAGCGCGCCTCACGCCTTCCGGCGCGGATAAACTCGCAGGCTGGAGAGAGCGGACAGGCAGGTGGCTGACTTGGACTCTCTATGATTAACCAACAATCGCTGAAGTCTCTCGCATTTGTTGGTTAACACTCCTCGCATCCTGAATCCGTTCGCAGTTGCTGCGTGGGCTTCACAACGAACGTATCGGGGTTGGTGGCCGGCTTGGCGTGGCTTCGATTCGTTGCCAGCGACTCGGAGCGTGAGAGCTGCCAGACCAGCTTGTCGCGGACCGCTTCACGCGTGATCTGCGTCTCGTCCCACCCGAGGCGCTCGTCGTACCGACGCTTGATGAACTGCTGGCCAGTCGCCTCGGCGGCGACGTACTGATCGATTTTAGCACCCCACGCGTTCGAGGACCGGTACTCGGCACCGACGTCCTCGTGGGTGAGCTCAACGAGGACACACTCGACGAACGCCACGATCGACTCGTCACGCCGGTCGTTGGGGACGTCGAGTCGAAGGTCGGCCCATGGCGCTGTCGCTGCGTCAGATTCGTCCGGGTGGGGGTCGATACGACGGATTGGGTCTCGCTGTCGCTCAGAATGCATGTGTTGTTCCGGGGCAGTTCGACAACCCCGTCACCCATAACGGGGTGAAAAACGCTCTATCGCGGTTACATCGTTATTCTGAACTGTCGCCGAATAATCGCCCCCATACGGAGTGAGTTGCTGACTCATCCTCACTCTCGTTCGCAGTCACGGCTTGCTCGTCTTGGGGTTGCTTGGGCTCTCGGTCGCGGGCAGCGAGTTCGTCGGTGAGCCGTTCAACCTCTGCTTCGAGGGTGTCGATCCGCTCGACTTTCTGTTCGAGCGTCGCTTCAAGTTCGTCGACGCGCTCGCTCAACAGTCGATTCTTTTCGGTCAGGTACGCGCGACTCCGCTCTGAATTGTCACGGGTGTCGACAGATGATTCGGCAGAGGTGGTGTCGCGGTCTTCGGTATCATCGCCGGTGTCCGGATCGTAGAACTCCGAGGTGTTCGCAATCGCTCGCTCGACGGTCTTCTCGCCGTACGTCGCCCCATCGGCGTAGTGGACCTCGTCCCACTTCTCGCGGTGAAGCCCTGACTGACGGAACAGCTGGTCCATCTGCGTCCGGTCGCCGCCGGTCCAGAACGCCAGCAGACAGCACAGCGCCATATCAGCCTCAGACTGGCTGTCGTAGCCACCCATATTCCCGTTCCAGAGCCGCTCGAACTTCTCACCGTTCGACGCGTTTCGCGCTTTCTCGAGGAGTTCCTCGTCCTCAAGGTCGACGTCGTCTGCATCATTCGTCGCTGATTGGCCGTCAGCGTCACCACGCTGCCTGGATTCGGGAGTCGTGTCACGCTCGATGTTCTGGACGTACTCGCGGTGAATCGCTATGAGCGCGTCCTGCCGGCGTGCAACGCGCGTGGGGGTCCGCTCGACGCGGTCGCCAGTGACGGTGAAAAAGCGTGCCGTGTCGTACAGTTCGACGCTCCCGCGACGGTTCCGCCCCTCGGGGAGTGTGCCGGTAATCAGGACGTGGTAGCCGGTGCCGGACGGCGACACCTCCGTGTAGGAGTCGAGTCGCTCGATGATGTCCCGCGCGGCATCGTCGACGTCGCCGGTCTCGGGATCGCGACAGTCGTCCAGATCGACGCCGACGATGGGGTCGTCGTCGGTGAACACGAACCCGATGCCGTCCGCATGCTCTGTCTCGGTGTACTCGAGTGCCGTCTCGACATCACTCCAGGTATCGGATTCCGTCGACGACGCGAACCCACCAGCCCCCGGCGTCACCGGAATCTTCGTCGGTTTTCCATCTCGCTCCTCTTCGCGCCAGCACACCCACTGCTCGCGCTCACGTACCCCCTCGGGGAGCCCCGAGACAGCAAGCGACGACTCAGACACCACCGATCCCCCTCGCGGTGAGCGTCCATCTGGACATCGTCCACTCACTATCACGATGTTGATAAACACCCAACCACCCGGTGGGCTGTTCGCTGTCCTGTCCAACGGGGGCATCCCGTTCTATACTAGTTGGTTTTGGCCTTCGATTTGCCCTGAACATTACTCCCGCACTGTGGTTTTCCCCTGAACAACCCTTGGATTCCTGGCCTGAACGGCTGCGCTGCCCTGAACAAACCCGATAAGGAACCCGAGATTGGTGGATAGAACGGATAACAAGGGATGATTGGGATAAGGGCGATGCAGCAAAGTGAGCCAGTCGGTGACCCGCGTGAATTGGATTCATAATTCTGAAAGGAGGAGTCATTCAAGGAGCTGTAATCCGTCTGTGGTCAGATCGATACCAGAGTAGACCGTCACCAAATCGTCGCCGTCTCTGACACGGTCATCCTCATACTCGATGACGTTCGAAAGCTTCCGACCGAACCAGCTCGCGTTTGTCCCATCGATGTCATGCTGGTCAGTCCACTTCGAGTACGCTTGAAACAGAGTCGCCTTCGGAACCTGCGCCCCATCAGCCTCTCTGATGTACATCGCCGCGAACGCCTCGATGCCGTCACTATCAGGTTCGATCTCCACTCCCTCTGCTGCTGATGAACCTGATCCAGCCGACGGGCCCGACTCCGCAGCCTCCCCTGAGTCTGGAGTTTGACTATGTTCACCGGTGCTATTGTCGAGCCATAGTTCCTCGTAGTCCGGTGATGCAGGCAGTTCGTGTGTGTCACCTTGCTGGAAGAGTGTGGGACTGCCGTCGTTTGGCAGTATCAGCACGAGGTAACTGTCGCGCGAATACTCCGCGTCTGGCAGGTCGACGTCAAGGAGGAACGGCCGTTTGATAGGTGTCCACTCCGCCTCGAACTCCTCGCTCGACTCGTACGTCCGCGTTTCGCCGGGTTGATGGACGGTGTACTGGCCGGATTCGCGGTCGTGGCTGTAGTAGGCTGGCACGTCATCTTTCGAGAGCGGGCCATCATCTGGAACGCGGGCGAACTCCGTCTCACCATCTGACAGCACACGCTCACCGTTCTTGCGTCTCCAGACTGTCCGATTCGTGTCGGACGTACAGGGTCGAACAGCGGTGACGCCACCGTGGGCTGTTGCACCACCGCCGAAGGTCACGACCTCGTCGCAGTTGTAGAACTGTTCGGTGCCGTCCGCCCGCTCTTGCAGCGGTACCGAGAGGATATTCTCGACCCGTGACGCCCACTCCGTCTCAGGATCACCGGGCCGAACAACAAAGATCGGGACGCGATCCGAATCGTGTGCTCGTTTGAGGTTCTGCAAGACTTTCGCGGGCCGATCCGGTGTCGTCGTCTCGGCCTCGATGTTGAACACGACGTCGTGATCTGGGTGCGTCGCGATGGCGTCGGGTTGCTCGCTGCCGTCCTGTTCCAAGATATCGACACTGAACCCGCGCTCGGTGAGTGCCCGCTCGGTCTCCACGAGCACCGCATCGTGGTCAGACCCGCCTGCCGACTCGACGTCGCCCGTCCCAGGTTGGACTTTTGCTTCGCCGGCTTCGGATAGCCGCGTCATGACATCGCCGTCCTGTAACTCGACGTCGATCAACCGCGATGCATCACGTATCTCCGGCAGATCGTCATCCGCGTAGTCGATGTCGGGATGGGCGTTCTCGAGGCGGACCAAGAGTTCCTCGTCGACGGCGGTAACATCCACCCAGCCGTTCGCTTCCCGCACGTCTTTCCGGATTTGGACAGCGCGAATCGCGTCGGCCATCGTCTCGGCCAGGATTTTCGTCGGATCCGCTGCTTCGTTGGCGTCGCTGTAGATGAGGTTCTGCATAATTTCCGCGTCAGTCAACGGGTCGGTTCCATACCGGTCCAAACTCGCTTCGATGATCTCGTCGACTGCATCCGATGACCGTAGCGGAGGATACGGTGGGAACGTCCGGAGGAGAACCGGTTCGGAGTACCGGCCGCCATCCAGTGGGAGTTTCGTCCAGGCCTGGTACTGGTCGGTCGAGATGAGGTCTTCGGCAGTGTAGTCACGGAATCGCTTCATCAAGAGCTGGGCGTCGTCGACATCGTTCACGGAGAAGGCGATGAGGTTGTCGCAGTTGTTCTGCATCGCCTTGCGCGTGTCCTCACCGAACTGCGAGGGGTACTGAGAGGAGAGGGTTACGGAGAGTCGCATCGACCGGGCGCGAGCGAGCATCGACTCGATGTCGAGGTTTTCGCTCGCGATGTCGTCGAACTCGTCACAGAGCACGAAGTAGGGGTCTGGATCGGTATCGTGTTCGTAGGAGCGTTGTTGGATGGCGCTCCAGAGGTTTCGCATCACGCCGAGTGTGACCATCTTCTTGATGTCCGTGTTCTCGACGGGCGTCCGGACGATGACGATCCGGTCGTTGTCGATAATGTCGCGGAAGTCAATAGTGCTCTCGCGATGGGAGATGATCCGCCGGATGACCGAGTTTTCGACCCACGACTTGATGCGCTTGAGCAGCGGGCGGACCGTCTCGTCGTCCATTCGCGCGATTTCGAGGCAGAATTCCCTGACATAGGGATCTTCGACATCATGGGCGAACTCTTCGCGGCGCTCGGCGTGTAACAGCGTGAAGTACATATCGATCACCGAGAACGGTTGGTCAGACTGCATCATTGCCCGGCCCATCGATTCGGTGATCGACTCCATGTTGATTCCCCAGTACTCGTCCGTATCGAAGATCGCTTTCAGGTTCTCGATGCGATTCTCGATCTCGTTCTCACGCTCCTCCTCGGTCTCGCAGTCGGGGACTTCGAGGAAGTTCAGCCCGACCGTCTTGTCGTGCTCGGATGAACCAGGTTCGATCCAGACGACGTCATCGAGCCGGTCCTCGGGCAGCATCCGCAGGAGTTCGCGTGAGTCGCGGCCTTTCGGGTCGAAGTAGACGAACCCATACCCTGAATACGCCCACTGGACCATCATGTTCAGCAACTCTGTGGTCTTCCCGTAGCCGGTGGTTCCCGTAATCCAGATGTGCCGGAAGAGCGACTCGAAGCGGAGCGGGGCTTCACGGAACCCTCGTTGGGCATCCTCATCGTACCCAATCCAGAGTGGTGATGGAGCTGTATCGACGCCTGATTCGAGCATCTCGCGGATGTGTGGGCCGGCAACGGTACCCTCGTTTAGCGTTTCAGTGATGACAGGCTTACTCCCTACGTAGTCCGTGTCTTGCTCGGTGATATCGTACGCTTCGCCAAGCAGTGACTGTTGATTCGGACTTGTATCAGCCATCGTACCTGCGTCAACCTCGAGGCTTCCGTCAGTCCCCTCCTCCCGTGGCGTGTCGTCGCTCTCTGATGTGGCATCCGAGGTAGCGTCTTGGTTGTCGTCGCGACCAAAGAATCGGTCAAACACTATCCTGTCCTCCCTGTCTGTCCGGTCGCTCATCAGTCCACCTTCTGGTCCCAGATTGCTCGTACTGGTCCGTATCGGCGGGAACGCGGTCGCCGCGCTGGGTGTAGCGCCAGTCGATGTTCGGCGTCTCAATCTCGTTGTTCGGGATGTGGGCAACGCCAGCAAGTTCGTCGACGGTCATAATCATGCGACGGTCAGTCCATTCGCGGTTAGCCATTTTGTCGACGTGCTGCCGGAGCTGGTTCGCACGCTTGCCGTCCTTGCGATGCCATACTGGCGTATCGTTGAGGCCCTGCTCAGTAATTGCATTATAGTATTTTCTGAACATTCCGGCGACACCGCGGGCACGGGACTCGGCTTCGTCTTTGTCCGTGGACGCTGCGAGAACGCGGATGTTGACGTGGAACGCCTGCTGGCCGCGCTGCTGTTCGATGGTTTTGGCGGCCTGCTTGTCCTTTTCGCTCGCTGGCCGCGTGCGGGGATTCAACCAGCCCACAGAGGTTCCCTGGCGGAGAGCGTGGGCAAGGTCGTCGACGCTGTTGTGCTTGAACCGGTCGCCGTCAGTCCAGGACTGCTTCGCGGGACGGAAAACAACCTGCGTGATGACTGTGCTGTCGTCGAGTGAGAGCATCTCGCTCGTGATTTCGCCGTACGGGTCGTTCGCCCATTCGTCGCTGTTGTGGTGGCGAATCGGGTAGTACGGGAGTTTCTCCATTTCGAGCCACGCACCAGCGACGTACTCGCCAGGATCGATCACGGGGAATGCATTCCCGCTTTCGACAGGGAACACCTCACTGTTGGCGTAGTTGTTTCCGACACGGCGACGGAACTTGTCGGCAGCAGCCTCGGTCGCAGCGTGCACGTAGAACTTGATCTTGCCCTCGTCGAACCAGACCTCGAAGGAATGGTGGTCGCTCGTGTTCTTCCCCCAATAGTTCGTCGTCACGTCGTGGACAGACTGGAGCAGTCCGGCGCCATCGACGACTCCCTGATTTTCTTTGAACGGGCGAATCCTGAGCAAGATACCCGGCGCACTCTCTGGGTGCTGGACGAACGGCTCTTCGAATTCCAACTGTGTGGCGTCGTACTGCGGGTTGCCGCCCAGGAGTTGCCTAAACATCGTCAGTACCCTCCTCATCGGACTGGACAGCGTCGTCTCCGTCGTCAGTGAATGCGGATGCCTCCACCGTGTCGTTCTGCCGTGCGTTCGCGACGACCGCATCGACGATCTCGTCCTCGGTGAACCCCTCATCAAGAATGCGAGTGGCCTCTTCCTCGCAGAGGTCGTAGCGGTTGGTGAGCGCGTTCATCTGCGCCTGATCCTCCACGAAGCCCTCGAAGTCGACAAGATCCTCGGGCTCGGCACTAATCGCCTGCTGGATGAACGCGCGGTCGTTGGGTTCGTAGTCAATGACGCGCTTCTCGAACTCGTCAGCGACGACGTGCAGCGGGTATGTTCCGTGTTCTTCGACGCGAACGAGCGCCTGACTGTAGCCAAGGTCCTCCTTGCCTGCGTCGGCCCCGCGAATATACTGGCGCTGCTCACGCGTCAATCCAATCTTGTCGGCCGTCTCGTCATCCAAATCGGGTAGTTTGTGGAAAACCTTGATGGGGCACATGCCGAGAATTTTCTCGGCCTGGTCAGTCTCGTAGAACTCTTGGGCAGTCTGGGACAGCAGCACCATCCGCAGACCGGCGTGGCGCTGGTGCCGGAACGCCGTTTCGAGGAAATCAAGATTTGCCTGATCCTCGAAGAGGTAGTGCGCCTCGTCGATAGCGAGCTCGACGTTGCGGTCAGTCTTCTTCGCTTGCTGGTAGACCGTAGACAACAGCAACTGCATCAAGAATGTCTGGCGGTCGATCCCCGACGCACTCCCCTCGATCTGCCCGAGGTCGATATAGACGACCTTGTTGTCGCCCTCGAGGATATCGACCTCCGAGCGCTCCGCGAGATTGTCGTACGATCCGCCCTCACGGAAGGGCTGGAATGCGATCGCCAACTCGTCAGCGTACTCTGCGGCGCGTTCACGAGCAGAGTCGGACGCAGCGATGTTGTGCTCGTCCGGGTTCTCCGCGACATCAGCGAGAATTCGATGGACGTCGGTCATCGTCGGCGAGTTCTCGGGCGTGTGCGTCGAGATGTCGTCTTCGACGACACCGGCCTGCCGGTACGCCTCGTCGATGACGTACGAGAGCACACCCGTTTCGGTTCCGAGATTGATATCGCGAGCGGTCAGGAAGTTTTCGAGCACAGCGTACACCTCGTCTTTCTTCGCGGACAGCGGTGAGATGCCGTCCTCGGCGTTGAGAACTTCCTGTGGTGTCTCGCGTATCTCCAGAGGATTCAGCTGGGTGTCGCCACCCACCGTGATCGTCTTCGCGTCCAGAGCGTCAGCGATGCCTTTGAACCCGCCGACCGGGTCAATCATGACGAGCATCGTCTCCTGCTGGCGCTTCATCATCCGCAAGTGGCGCATGATGTCGCCGAACGTCTTCCCCGCACCGGGCATCCCGACGACGAGTTCACTGTGGCCGGTTTCGAGTTCCCACGGATTAATTTGGACCGGTGAGCCGTTATGTCCGTGGTAGCCGTACTCAACACCCTCCTCCATCATCATGTAGTTCGAACTGAACGGGAACATCGCGCCGACTGCCTGGTTCGTTAGCGTCGACATCCGGTCGCGACCAAGTTCATTCCGACCGAGGGGTGAGACTGTCGCAAGCCCCTTCTCCTGCCAGCGGTTCGCTACTTTGAGCGTACAGTTCGCGGGAGCGTCCTTGACAATCGAGCGCAGGCGCGTCGACTGGTTGTCTAGTTCCTGCTTGCTCTCGGCGGATAGTCGGATGAACACGCCGCCACGGTAGAACGACGCTTTGTTCGCGCGGACAAGCGACCGCATGAACTTCCCACGGTCAATATCGTCCTGGAGATCCTCGGCTTTGAGGCTGTTCGAGTCGTGCTGGTTGACCTTCAAGTCCGATATCCAGTCGGCCATCATGTCCTCGGCCGACTGATTGTCGAACGGGTCGAGATGGATGCTAATGTCCGTCTGCAGTTCGGTCTCTAGCAGCAATCGCTCGAGCATCCCGTCAGCAGGTTCCTCCGGGAACTGCTCAATCCAGAACGTCCGAACGTATGTCTCGTCGTTGATGACGGCGTAGGTTGTTTCCCAGTCGACTGTCGACGGCGCGATAATCGATTGGTGGATCGTCGACGTGTCATCGAGACGGTCCTCATAGTCGACGTCCGCCTCGTCGTCCGTCTCTGCGGCCTCACTGTCTTCACTGCCAAGGTCATCGACAACGACGTCCGACTCGTCGCTCCCTTGGTCGTGACCGTTGGTCGAAGGACTATGCCTGCTGTACTGACTATCGTCCATCGCGTCGACAACGTCGTTTGGGTCGGGCGTTGACGGCACGTCGTCGCTAATGCCGTGTGAAACGACCGGGAACGTACCGATTGCGTCAGTGATGTCGCCGTACTCCTCAGTGCGTCCGGTCCAGTATTCTTTGGTTACACGGGTGAGGTCGTAGGCGTCGACCGGGCTGACCGAACAGCGGTACAGCGAGGACCCACCGCGGCGGATCTGTCCAAGTCGGGATTCCAGCTTGTCTTCTTTGAGACGGTCGCGTTCGGCCTCGGGGAAACCATCGGGCTGGAATCGGCCAAACACGTGCCCCACGACAGGGATGTCGGCGAGGTAGGCGAGGACGCTATCACCGGTTTCGTCGAGCTGGTCGACATCAGCGTCGCGAACGGCGGTGATGATGTAGTATTCTCGGATGGTCGTGCTTTCGGAGTCGATATCGCCGTTCTTGTCGGTGTTGGTGGTGATATACTCTTCGAGCAATCGCTTGAGCACGGGTCGCGAGCGGACGTCAGCGTCACCGAGGCGACGCTGGTGATCGCGGACGGTGTCGTCCTGGTCGACCTCCCGGCTAGTGATATAGAACTTCACGGGGAAGTCGATGGTCGCATTGACGAATTCCGAGAGCGAGTCCACGGCTTTCGCCCACGCCTCGCCATCCTCGAGGGCCATGTTCGCTGGCTCGACTTTCATTGCGCCGACGAGCGCGCCGTCCGACCGCTCGATAGCGTGCGGAAAGACCTGCCCAACGCGGGTCAGGGAACGGACCTCGCGATTGTCCTCACCGTGAGTGTACTCTTTGTTCTTGACTGCCCAGCCGAGGCGGGCGGCCAGCCACTCGGTGAGCCACAGGTAGGAGGGCTTCACTTTGTGGAGTAATCCCAGGAGGAGTCCGAGCATGATGCCGAACCCGAGGATTGGGATCGTAAAGGTCGCCGGGACGAAGGCTGCACCGACGAGCGTGACGAACGCCACGCCGACGAACAGCATGATCTCGCCGATGGTGTACCCCCGGAAGAACGCGGTCGTCCCGCCGAGAGACTGATGAATCCGTCGTGCGCTATACTCGTGATCGTCAGTGTTTGTACTCATGAATCGTCACCACCGCGAAACCTTGTTTTTCGTATTCCTGAACGCCTGCTTCGACCGGGCTTTCGCTGCCTGTGTAGCCTGACTCACGTCTTCTTTCGTCTTATCGCGCATCCGGCCTGTCCTTGATTTCCGGAGGTTGTTGTAGCGGCCTGCGTGGTCTTTCGCTGACTGTGCGGACGAGCCGAGTTTGTAGGCTTTTGAATCGCCGTTCCCGATCTGGGTCTGCCCACTCTGTGTCACCGGGCCGCGCCCGTTCCGGGCGTATCCTCGATGCACGTTTCGGGCACCGCGAACCGATTTCCCTGCCCCTTTCTTCGCGGCTGAGGCGGCAGCCGCTGGATTTGTCTTGGTCGTTCCCTGTCGGGCGATCGTCTGGACCGCAGGGGTAGACCAGTAGACAGTCATAATCGAAGCGATACAGGCTGCGGGAATGAGTACCAGTCCGAGGAACAGCGAGAAGATTCCACTTGCGCTCGCTGTGAGATCCATCTGCCAGCCGATTCGGAAGAGGACTGCAGCAGGAAGTCCCGCGAGAACGAGACCCGGATAGATGCCAGCAGCGCGGCGAGCGATCTCCGAGACCGGGCTGAGCGGCCAGACGTCGAGGGCCCAGAAGACACCGAGTAACGGCATTAACGGCGTCAGAACGAGGATGCCAAGCCACCGAAGACCATAGACGATGGCAGCGACAATAAGCAGGAAGTTCGAGATGGTCACCATGGCGAGAACGACGAAGAGGCCACCGACTGCTGACTCGATGAGACTCCCGAATCCGGCCGACATACTGTCGATTGGGGCAAGTGTGAGGCCTACCGCATTGACAAACTGGAGTGGAATCGATACAAGTGGGAACCAGACGAACGACCCCATGAACACGAGCCCTATCCGTCGGAGCAGCCGCTTGCGACGGTAGCTACTGATCGATCCCGACCGGAGGCCGATGTACGCGAGTCCGACGACCAGTAACATGATTGTCAACGGCAGGATGTACTGAAGATAGAAATCTGCGTACAAGCTCTGCCATGGTGCATTATCGGGAGTACCGGCGACGATGTACCGGGAGCTGGATTTCGGCGCGGGGACGCCGACAATTGGGTTGAGAAGCGCCTCGAAAATGTCGTTCACGAACCCGAGGAGCGCCTCTTTAATGCTCGTAAGTACATTCTCAATAGCGTCCTCAACCTGCTCTTCCATCCACCCCATCAGGTACCACTCCCGTTCGACGACGTTTGAGTCGAGCCAGCCGGGCTGCCGTCCACGATGGTTAGTTCACACGAGTATTTCTCCCCACCATACTCGATTGTCTGTGAGTACGACGGATTCGTCCCGGCCTGGACGACTCCTGTGACGGTGAGCGCATCCGTCTCCAGATTGCCACAATCGATGGCCCCGTGAACACCAGTAGGATCTTCCGTCTGATATATCGGAGCAGCAGAGTAGATAGTTGTCTCTCCAGGCGGTAGAAGGGTAGTAGAATTGTGCGTCAGCGTCTCCGACGGAGATACCTTGGTATGCGGCGAATCTGCCCACTGAAGTGCCGTGAGATACGTCGGCGCGTTCCCTGTGTTCTCGACCGTAAGAGCGGCGAATTGCCGCCACGTTGACCGGTCTTTATCCCAGTTTAGATCTGGGTGGTTCTGCGCCCACATGATATCTGTAATCGTGACCTCGGGCTGGAGGGAGATTGTCGTCTCACCAATTGTCTCGTCATCAGCGACAGCGACGACGCGGTAGTCACCAGGCGTGTACCCGTCTTCAGCTTCACCGAGCAGCTGAAATGTAACCTGGGTCGCTCCCTCTTGGACCCGCTGAAGCGAATTCATCTCACCATTCGGGTTGATGAGATTCACCGAATTCACGTCGGTGTCGCTGGCGAGTTCAACGACGAGGTCGGTTTCGTTCATCGCGACGCTCGCAAAGGTATTGCTTTCACCTTCGGGAGGTGTCGATGTCCCGGAACTAGGACTATTGGTATCGGATGGCGAGGAGGAACAGCCAGCGAGAGCAACGAGAACGCCGCTGAGGCCACTAAGAACTGTTCGACGGTCGACACACCTGTCGTGACTAAGTGAGCTTGTGTTGTCGTTCATGATCGGTTTGTAAGTCCGAGCAGCGTGCCGCCGGACATGTAGTCGAAGCCGAAGACCAGGACAGTAACGGGGATGAACCAGAGCATCGTCACAACGACGAGGTCGATGAGCGTCTGGAACTCGGGGAAGTTAGCGGGAGTTTTCGCGACGTCTTTCGACGCTGCATAGGGCTGGTCAGTCCGCCACCAAGCATCCGAGGTGTACTGGCCTCGAACGAGCAGGGACGGATTCGAGATGGTAACGGCGGCCATTCCGCTGCTGTTGAGCGCCGTGGTCTGGTTGCCGATTGTCACGCGGCCAGTCGTGACAGCATCGCCGGTTGCGTTCTCGGTGACCATCGCACGAACGACCGCCTGGGTTGCATTAGCTTCGGTGACGGATAGGGTGAGATTCGTCTCTCGGACGGTCTGCTGCTTGGATAGGGACACCGTTCGTGATTGCCCGCGGACGATTCCTTGCACCGTAACCTCGCGGAAGGCGCTTTCGTCGAGGGTTGTGGAACTCAGGGCAATCGAATCTGCATTCACGTACGGATTGGCAGACCCGAGGTCAATATTCGCCGGCAGCGACGGCCCTGACTGCTTTGTGCCCCACGTTTCCTCGATAACGAGTGGCCGCTTCCCGTCGTCAGTCGGTTCGGTCGGTACGTACGGCGCTTGCTGGCTCGGGAACGCGTGAACTTGGACGGGACGCACCGACGACTCAGCACGTGACGTGTTGGTCGCGGTGCCCGTGAACATCGTCTGCCAGCCGGATCGTCCGGCCGTGTAGAACCACCAATTGCTTCGGGCCCGAACATCGCCGTCGATCGTAATCGTCGACCATTCCGTATTCGGATGGACGACAGCACCGACCTGGTTCTCGCGTGCCTCAAACTGGACGCGGTTTCCAGAAATGCCGGAGAGTTGATTAACGACGACGGTCTGTGATGCCGATACCGTTTTTGATGCTTCAACGGTTTCGACAACGCGATTCCAATCCCCGCCACAACTGGATCTCGTGGAGTTCCAGGATGGGCAATCCAGTGTGACATGACGAAGCGTTACCGTGATATTGGTCTCGACGATCAGCTGCGGTGATCCCGAGAGGTCGGTGTACTGCAGCGTAGTCTGATGGCCGCTTCCGGTGTCGATAGTTCGACCATCTGTGGAGAGTTCCATAGACTCGATACTCGTGCGGTCGATCGACCAGCGTTCACGGTGTGGGCCGGTCTGGTCTCCCTCAGGAACAGCAACGCGGTAGTCGCTGAGTGCCCGGACCTGTCCCTCTGGGGGAACATATTGTGTCGCCCCGTTTGTCTGATGGAGAACTGTTGAGGGTTGAACGGCGAAGATACTGGCATACGCATCTTTGATGTACACGCCGTCTTCGAGGGAGGCACTAGCAGGGTAGACAGACGTATCTTGGCCGCCAGGATTGTAATCGCTGAAGTCGCCACTATTCCAGTTTGAAGCGGCTTGAGGTGGGCGAGCGAACGGGATGTCTGTCGACTGGGCAAGTCGGTGAGCGAATTCGGCGCGTGATGAGACGTTTGCCCCATTAAAATCGTCGGCCGAGAGATTACCGTTGTCGACGTCTTCCGACCAGAGCCGCTGGAAGGTGCTGTTGTTCACGCCGTAGTCGGGTCCATCGTCAGGAACTACATCCCCGGGATCAGATGGTATTTCGACATTTATGCCTCCTGCAACGCCAATCCCAACAGTGCCACTCACAAGGAGTAGGGCAAGTGCGGCGCCTGTCGTTCGAGCGTGCATTCTATTCCGGGCGAGGGGAGCGGGGACAGTTCGCTAGCTATCTCAGATGGGGGCTAGAAGGGCTTCACGCAGCCCGAGAACCCGAACCCCATCTGACTGCCGACCTTGTCGATGAGCGTGGGCGAGATCAATGCGAGGACGACGATGCCAAAACCGATACCGGACATGACGAGTTTTTCTTTGGCATCGTTCTTCTTCTCAGGGTTACCGCCGGCGCGCATATATGAAAGACCAGCTTTCCCAGTGTAGAAGCCGGTTGCGGGCAGGCCGAGGCCTGCGATCGCCCCAAATACGAGATCGATACCGGTGGCGACGCCAGTGTCGCAGTACACATTGCCGATCTGACTCTGTGCGGCGGCTGGACCGACGGCAACGACCAGGAACGCGAGCCCCATCGTGAGGGATATAACTCGTGGACGCGCCTGTGTGAGAGTCGGTTTGAAACGGTTACTGCTTAGGGACTGGGACGACTGGGCATTAGCCGAGAGCGACTGAGTGGCCGGTGCATCGCTCGCCGAGTCAGAGGGTGGATTGTTCATCTGGTGGTGTATCTGTTAGTCGGAGTTGGGATCCGTTTCGAGCAGGGTGTCCAAGTCCTCGATACTGGAGGTCTGTTCGAGGAGGTTGTCGAGGTCCCCGACTGGTTTCAGTGAGTGTCTCTTCGGTGAGCGTCGAGAGTTCGTCGCGGTCGATGTCTCGATACATCATTTGCTCGGCCACTGCTTCACGGAAGAGCCCGGATGCGTTGATGCTGGTTGCCCAGCTGGGGAATAAGGCATCGGCGGGCTTGATTGGGACAGTGGCGTTGACGGTATGCTGTGACATTCGTTAGTTGGGTATGTGTGTTTGAACGATATCAGGGATTGTTCCATGCTGCCATATATGCTTTTTGTGCGAGTTATTTTCTAGTGAATAATATATGGGCTTGCTTATATAAGAAATACTATCGAGAAGGCTCTACCACACCGCCTAAATAAGCAGATTCAGCCGAATTCCTCGTGGAGAATTTCCCGTAGATTGTAGAGGTTCGCAACAACTGCGCAGATGACCATCAGGAGGGTGGCGGCGAAGAAGGCGACTAATCCCACCGTACTTTCGAAGAGTCGGGTGGGCATGATGAAGCCGAGCGCAATCACGCCCATACAGATGACCGCGACACCAACAACGAGGACCGCTCCATAACCCCGGAGAGACGGGTGATTCACAATACATTATCACCACGCAGAGGGGAAAATGTGGGGTAGGGAAGCACGGTCGTGTTTAGTTAAGGCTGAAAAGTGAGGCGAGAGTGATTTTCAGCTGGTTCATGGCAGAAATCACCCGCCTCAGTGGCTGTAGCGACTGGATCGAGTTAGAGTTTGTGGAGCGAGAGCGGACACCGAGCGAGCTGATGCAGCTTGGTATTCGCCTCCATCTGGCTGGACTCTCACTTTCGAATACCGTCAAAGAACTTGAGAAGTTCGGTGTCCAACGCTCGCGGAAAGCCATCCATGACTGGGTGCAGAAAGCTGATCTATAGCCCGCCAGCGATGCCAGTCCGGATCAGATTGCGGTTGACGAAACGGTGATCCGCATCGACGGCCAGCAGTACTGGCTGTACGCTGCCGTCAATCCCGAATCAAACAGATTCCTGCACGTACGGCTGTTTCCGACGACAACAACGGCGTTGACTGAACGATTCCTGCAGGAGTTACGCGAGAAACACGACGTTGAAGATGCCGTGTTTCTAGTTGATCACGCCCAGCATCTCAAAACAGCACTCCAGCGAGTCGGGCTTCGATTCCAGACCGTTCGGCATGGGAATCGGAATGCTGTCGAACGTATCTTTCGAGAGATAAAACGTCGAACTTCCTCGTTCAGTAATAGTTTCAGCCACGTCGAGCCAACAACAGCGGAATCGTGGTTGCAAGCCTTCGCCGTCTGGTGGAACTCACTAAACTAAACACGATGCTCGACTGTTCCCCAAAATTCATGGGTGTCCAGTCGTATCCATTCCACTCCCAGTACGCCCCAGGATTGGGTGCATCTCTCGGGCGTTCAGCTGCGAGGGCAGCGGGCCGCGCCATCGGCCCAACCTCTGCTTCTAGCAGATTCCACGCCCTGACAACGTCACTATGCGCGTCTAACTCGCACTCATGGCAGCGGAACGCGTTGCCCTCACGAGTGACATTATCGCTGCCACACGCGGGGCACTCGCTACTCGACGCACACTCAGTCACTTGCTCGACGGTGATGCCGATATCACCGAGTGTGAGTTCCAGACGGTCAACGAGCTGGCGGTAACTCCTGAATACGATATCGGATCAGGATTAACCAACAGATCTGCGAAAAGACAGGCTTGTTGGTTAATCAGCCCGGTGACAGGGGGAGGGGGTATCGGAGTGTAAATCAAAGCGAGAGTGGAGGGAATTCGGACCGAATGATCGGATAATATAAAGACCAGTAGAATAGCGGGAAAACAGGGACATTGTATATATTCTAATACTGGTTAGAATAGGTCTTCTAGGCTCTATAATTACTCTACACTATTACTTACTTACTTAACGTTAATAGAAAACGTTATAATAATATAACTGTGCTCATGCTACCATGCATGGAGAAACAACTGTTCCGTAGAGAACAGTCCCTAAATAGCTCTTTTGAGCCGTTTCACAGCTTCTATTGCATTCGTTCTTTCGTCCTTACTGGGAAAGACCTTCGTGAGAGTTACACTCCGATACCCCCTCCCCCTCCGGTACCCTCAATCTCAAGCATCCAGTCGGATCAGTCTCACCTCCCCGTTTGTCCCTTCGGTCTTCGTGCAGATCCTGATACACTCCGATACCCCCTCCATCACTCTGTTCACTCTCATCACTCTGTTCACTCCCATGGTTTTATCATAATGTAGTGTATTGGGTCGGTATCATGGAACCGTTCGGCGCCGAACAGGGAATCTACGAAGATGTCGACGTCCTCGACCCGGAGCCGGATACATACAAACCGACCGAGCTTCCGGAGCGAGAGGACGAACTCTCCCGCATTCATTCTGCTCTCCGGCCAATCACTCTCGGTGGATCGCCTCGGAACATCCTCGTCTACGGTCCAACGGGACAGGGGAAGACAGTAGGGGTCAACCTGAAGACGGAACAACTTCAGGAATGGGCCGACACGGAGGGTGACGTCACGCTCACCGTCCTTCGGGTTAGCTGTAAGGGCGCGGGGAAATCGTGGAACGTCCTCGCGGATCTCGTCAAACAGGCTCGTGAAGCGCGCTACGACAAGACGGTCGAGAAACCGCGCGGCCCAACGAAAGTCGAGTTGTTCGAGATGCTCTCGGACGACCTTCAGGCGATTGGTGGCATGGTCATCATCGTCCTCGACGAGATTGACGGCATTCAAGAGGATAACTACGTCCTCTACGAGCTCCCTCGCGCGTCGATAGACGGTATCTCAATCGGTGTGATTGGCATCACGAATGACTACCAGTTCCACGAGAACCTTGACGCGGATATCCGGTCATCGCTCGGCAGTCGCGAAGTCGTCTTCAGTCCGTACGACGCTAATCAGCTTCGCGATATTCTTTCCCGACGCGCATGCCGTGCACTTCGCGATACGTACTTTGAGGACGACATTAGAGACTCCGAGTATCTCCGTAGCGACGTAATCTCAGACGATGTAATACCACTTTGTGCTGCGCTTGCTGGGCAAGACACCGGTGACGCCCGCCAAGCAATTCATCTCCTATCGACCGCATGTGACCTCGCTCTGGACAACGGCAGTGACACTGTTGAGGAGTCCCACGTCCGTGAGGCCCGCGAAGAAATCCAAGAAGAAACCATCGGGAAAGGCATTCGCGGTGAGACGACGCAGCGGAAGATTGCTCTTCTTACTGTTCTCGAAGCAGAGCGCGCCGGAGACGCCCCCGAAGGAACGACAGAACTCTATCGTCGATACAAGCGTTTCACGAAACAGATCGGCGCGGCTACGTATCAACAAGGAACCTTCCGGGAGAAACTCAACGATCTTGTCCATGGAAATATCCTCGAAGGCGACCGTCGTGGCCGAGGTCGTGGACGTGGCATGACGAACATGTACAGTCTCTCGGTTGATCCAGACCTAGTCATTGATAAGGTCGGTGAAGACGACCGACTGAGTAAGATCACCACACAACTCGAGTAGCCCGATTCGTTACACTCCGACACCCCCTCCCCTCTGTTGAATCCGATAAATGCGGCGGGATCGTGTCGCACGAAGCAAGAAGCTCCCGGCGAGCGAACCGCCACAGCGGTAAGCGAGGAAGGGGTGTAGTTTGCTGTCGTTTTGGTGATGGCTTGGGTTGGGGTTCACAGCGGTAGCAGCGCGGAAGCCCACCCCTTCAGGGGTGGGAGCAAGCGCGTACGTTTTGTGCGACAACCCGCCGATACCGGCATTGCCGACTCCCCCAATGGATTCAAAGCTATTAATAAGGTATAGAGATTTCTGTGACGTACATGGTGTGGGAGGTAACGCGAACGGTGCGGGTTCGCCTTGACGTACCCGACGACCGTAAGAGCGACCTCCACGCCACCAACAAGAAATTCCAGTACTGTGCCAACCGCACCAGTGAGTGGGCGTGGCGCTATCCCGACGAGGACTGCATCACCAGCAAAAACAAAGCCGAAGCCGCCATCTACGACGACCTCCGCGAAGAAACCGACTATCTCCACGCCAACCTCGTCCAGAAGGCCATCAAACGCGCCACCGACGATATTGGCAACTGCGTGGATAGACTAGCCGAGGGTGAGAACACCAGCCAGCCCGAATACGACACGTTCAGCATCGTCTACGACAAGCGCGCGGCAACCTACTACCGCGAGAAGGTGAGTCTCGCCACCGTCAACGGCCGCGTCGAATGCGACTACATCCTGCCCGACAACCCCGAAGGCACACCACACGGCCAGTACCTCCTGAACGACGACTACTCATTCTCAACAAGCACCGTCCACTACGATAGTGAGGGCGACGAGTTCTACCTGCACGCGGCGATGGAGCAAGAGGTCGACGCGAGTCGTCCTGAGAAAGCCCAAGATTCGAGAGTCCTGGGCGTGGACTGCAACGTCGACGACCACATCGCCACCACCAGCACTGGCGCGTTCATCGGCAACGCCGACTATCTCAACCACCAACGCCGCGAATTCGAAAAGCGCCGCGCCAGCCTCCAACAAACTGGCACGCGAAGTGCCCACCTGACGTATCAGCGCATCGGTGACCGGTTCGGCCGCTGGAGTGAGGATTACCTCCATCAGTGCTCCAAACAACTCGTTGCGGAAGCCAAGCGCCACGGCTGCACGCATATCGCCTTCGAGAACTTGGAGCGGATTCGAGAGCGCATCAGCGACGGCGCGAAGTTCCAGCAGTGGGCGTTCCGCGAACTGCAGGAACAGACAGCGAATAAAGCAGAACTGGCTGGGATCGTTGTCGAGACAGTCGAACCGTCGTATACGAGCCAGCAGTGCTCGAAGTGCGGGTGTACGCTGGAGGAGAATCGTGACGGCCAACAGTTCGTGTGCTTGGATTGCTCGTACTCGGTGAACGCGGATTATAATGCGGCGAAGAATGTGGCGCGGAAGCTCGCACTCAAACTCCAGCGGGGGCAGAAGTCCCCCGCTGGAGGGGCGTTCTGTCAGTACGCCCTCAAGTCGGGGATCATGACCGTGAGCGCTACTGAAGTGGCGTCCGACACCCCGGTGTCGGCAGAACGGGAGTCCACCGACAAGCCCACCCCTTCAGCGGTGGGTCGCTGACTACAGGTGGTGTCTGTCGGTGCGTGGCCGTGGTGGCTCGTAGTAGTGGATGGCCGATGGATCCAAGCCAATGCGTAAGAAATCCTTACGTAGAACTATCTAATGAGTACTGACGATCCTGAAGTAACCACCGTAACATCGAAAGGCCAGATCACGATTCCAAGCCGGCTACGGGAGGAATTCGGCCTCGAAAGAGGCACGAAGCTGATGGTCGTCCCAACCGACTACGGGCTCGTCTTGAAGAAACTTGAACTCCCATCGGTCGAAGAGTTCCAACAGCGGGTCGAAGAGCGAGCCGAAACAGTCGAACTGTCGATGGAGGAGGTTGATGAGTTAGTGCATGAAGCGCGGGGATCTGGTGAATGAAGCCGGTTCTTGATACGAACGTACCCATCTCAAGCGTTATCGCGACCGGCGTCCCACACGACGACGTCGTCAAATACTTCAGCAAATTACAGGCGGTAAGCCCCCCTTCTTTAAGGAACCGCCGAAGGCGGCGAGTAGGTAGGGGGTAGTCCACCAGCACGGTCTTGGGTAGCAGATTGTTGAAGGGTTCTCAGAAATAGCTGGAAGTCGTAGCGGGCAAGGGTGGCGCGTTCACGCGGAGGAGGATGTCAAGCCGGGTTGCACAAGAATAATGCATCTTGACCTAATAGGATGAGATGACTATGACCGAACAGGGCGCTGAAGTACTGCGGGCGGCGCAACAGACGACCCGTACTACTGAAGAAGCACGGCGATCCCAGCGCCAGATCAACGAGAGGGTGGAGTGGGACCTTCACCAGATGCTACCCGAGCTGCGCGACGAAGAGCGACGCGTATCCATCGACGAGTAACGCCGGGCTCCTAGATGGACGTTTTCGACAGTAATATTTGGGTTTTAGGAATCACTGAAGCACATCCAAAAGCTACCGGGCTTGTGAACGGTGCGGAAGTCGGCGACCGCCAAGTCGTGCTGGACGCATACATTTTTGAGGAGGTGCGAGAAGCCTTCTACCGATCTGAGCATGTCGATGCGGCTGATGTTGAACAGACGATCTCCAATTTCGCTGTTCGAATTGCTAAACCGCAATCAATTGTGGAACCCGATCAAGCAGCTGTCGAAGAGATGGACCTTCAGGCAATCCGAGAGGCCCCACCAGTAAACCTGCTCGGACATCTGCTCGATATCCAACCGAAAGATGTCCCCGTGTTTTGCTTGGCGTATCGATGGCAGCACCAAAAGCCGACCATCTACACTGCCGATGAATCGTTCGCAGAGCTTCATCCCCCAACCTATGGTCTCCCCGACATCGAACTTGAATACATCCCCCAATAATCAAATGCTGCTATCGGAAATCCTACCGCTCAGAAGTTGAGGGCGCTCTTCTCAATACATATGACAGCCTGGTGCAGTTCATAAACTCTGTCGTTCGTAACTACTGTGATCACGGCCGCCGTGACTCTGACCGCTGCTGACCGAATGTGGCACAATCGGCGTGCGGGCCGAAAACCGCGACGCCCGCGAGATGTAGGCGGTCCGGTGCGAGATGGGCGACGATACTTCGGATACGTTTCGAACAGCAAGCGGGTTTTAATCGGGATGGCGCACAACTACTGCATATGTCTTTCACCGCTAGCTGGCACACGCTCCTTGATGAACTCGACGGCCTTTCCGAGAGTGCGACGCTCATCACGCCGCTCTCCCATCACCGATTTCGTATTACTGACGTGCAGGACGCTCGCGTTATCATTCAGTTCGAAGACAGCAACGAGACGCGGCCGCTCCAGCGCGACCAGTTCGAAACGCTCTATCGACGAATTGAGGACGTCCCCAATGGGTTTGACCTTGATCGTCTCCCGACAGATGCCGACCCATATCCAGCGGTGTGGAGTGTCCATCCCCGATTCGAGGTTGATGAGGACGCTGGCGTTATCACTCAATCAGAGGTAGCGACGGCAACGCAGGTGCTGGGTGCAGAGCAGGAAGCCACGGATGAGGAACGGACTGAGCCCGACGGACTTGATGTCTACTCGGATGCACTCCTCCTTATTGACGCACTCGAACGTCACGATATGACTGATCTCTCTGAACTGGAGACGAATGCGTTGGTGAATCTCTACACCCTGCTTTCAGATGTCCAGCGAGATGCCAACGAGTTCCGCCAGGAGGTCGCGGATATCCTCCTTGCTCGACTCCATCACGACCGTCCGGTCGCTGGACAGTATGGCTCCGTCCAGCGGACGAGTCGCCGAAATCGTTCGCTCAAAAACGACGAGGAGGTGCTGGACCACCTCGAGAACGCTGGTATCGACCGTGAACGTGTCCTGAGCGTTGATCGTTCGAAAGTCGATGAAGTCCTTGAAGTCACCACGCTTTCGGAATCCGATGTGTACGAGGTCGAAGAAAGCGAATACGTTCGTAAAGCGGAGGTCGATGAAGACGTCAAAGAGTCCCGATTGCAGGGGTTGAAAGACCGCCTTGCTGCCAGCGAGGACGATGAGGCGAACCAGCTCCGAGCGGAGATCGAGGAGCTCGAACAGCGTATCGACGATCTCACCAGCTTCCGTACGGGAGCGGAGATGCAGGGATGACTGCCTACCGCTTTCGCGTCAAGTTCGACCCCGGTCCGACGTTACTGTGGCAGGATATCGTTGGTGGGGCGGACAGAACGATCACCGGATTTCACCAGTTTTGAGGCGGAGCCTCCGGCTTCAAGGAGTGAGGATATTGATACGTCTGCTTTGTTGAATCCGATGATGGCGGGGGTTCACTGTTTGAGTGCTTGTCGAGGTTGTAGACTGCGGCGGTCACTACGAGTTTGCGGAACTCTCGACACCATGTGTGAGTGTGGAGAGTCGGCGGTGGACGCTCTTTGAGGCGCGGTGGGGTAGTTTGTTACCATAACGCCTACATACAGCGACCGTGCAGTGTATCGTGTCGCTGGAGGGACGCTAACGGCTGACATACCTCTGACGTCGGCATCGCCTGTCACCCCCAACCTCCAGCGACACCCGCTTTGTTACCCGGATTGATGCCCGATACTGGCAGTTCGTGGAAACACTTGTAGTAGTCCGAAAACCTACGATACCCTAGTAGCTACTACCCGAGTGTGTCGCCAGTTCGGCGTCAGAAATGAGACCACTGCCGTCATATTACCTGTCATCCACCCATCCGTCGGCGACACATCCTTTCAGTCACCCTCTCCTAGATACCATGGTTTTGCCCTTTCAGTAGACTCGGCGAGTGCCGGCTGACTGCATTTTCTGAGTTCAAAAACTCTTCTTTGATGCTGTGAGTCTGTAGAAAACTGCCTGCTCCCGATGCTGTATTGCGTGCAACAAGGCAGTATCAGTCGGAGACTGTGAGTGGATTTCGGTCGATCAAGCGATTCATGGCTACGACATTCTCGACGGATTTCGGGTTCCAATTCTTCTTCTATGGGAATCAATCGAAGTCTTATATGTTGACTCACCTATTTCCCCAGAGTAAGACCAGTTATGAGTATGGCTTCCGGAACCATTCGTGTCCTCCACGTCGACGACGATCATGACCTTGCGGACCTCACCGCAACGTTTCTTGAACGAGAGGATAACTGCTTCAGCGTCGACACAGCATCGAACGCGGATACCGCTCTTGACAAGCTTACTGAGAATCGCTTCGACTGTATCATCTCCGATTATGATATGCCCGAACGGAACGGCCTGGAACTTCTTGACGCTGTCCGCGACGACTATCCAGACCTTCCGTTCATCTTATTTACTGGAAAAGGTTCTGAAGAAGTCGCAAGTAATGCGATCTCTGGCGGTGTTACTGACTATCTTCAAAAAGAAGCCGGAACCGACCAGTACACGGTCTTGGCTAACCGCATTCGAAATGCCGTCGATCGAGTGCGGGCACAGGCTGAACAGCAACGCCAGCTTGACGCGATTGAAACAGCACGCGAAGGGATCAGTATTCTCAACGAAGATCGCCGCTTCGTCTATGTAAACCAAGCGTACGCCAACCTCTATGGCTATGACTCTGACGACCTTATCGGTGAGAGTTGGGAGCTGCTGTATCGTGATGAAGATACCGAAGAAATCCGGACCGAAATTCTGCCAACCGTTGATTCAGAGGGGTATTGGCGTGGGGAGACAATCGGCGTTCGAGCTGGTGGGGAAACATTCATCGAGAATCATGCTCTCGCGTTGACCGACAACGACGAACTTGTCTGTACGGTTCGTGATGCGACCACAGAAATCAAACAGGCACGAGAACTCAAGGAAGCACAAGCCCGTCTCGAAGCATTATTCGAGTATTCGCCGGATATGATCAATACCCACGACGCGGATGGCGTCATCTGCGATGTAAATCAGCGCTTCTGCGAAGAACTCGGATATGATGAGTCAGAGATTCTGGGGGATGGTGTGTGGACAATCGATCCGACTATCGAGCCGGATGAACTCCAGGCACAGTTAGCAACGACAGAGACCGGCGAACGGTTTCGGGTAGAAACTGAATTCCGGCGGAGAGATGGATCGACGGTCCCAGTCGAGGTCCACGTTGTGCGGCTTGATTTAGCTAATAACGACCGGTTCGTTGTACTCTCACGCGACATTAGTGAACGGAAAGCTCGTGAGCAGGAACTTGCCCGGCTCACAGACCGCTATCAAGCATTTATCGAGCACGCTTCCGATCTCCTCTCTGTCGTTGATGAGACCGGAGAACTGCAGTTTGTGAGTCCTGCCGCGGAACGACTGTTCGGCTACTTGCCAGCAGACTTAGAGGGCGAGAACGCTTTCGACTATTTTCATCCCGACGATCGAGAAGGTGTCTCAGAGGCGTTCCTCGAGATGATCAAACAATCCGATCCAGTAGCCGAACGGGTTGAGTATCGGTTTCAGCATGCGGATGGGTCGTGGGTTTGGGTCGAGACCGTCGGTAGCAATGAGACGGAGACCTCGATTGATGGGTATGTACTGACGACGCGAGATATCTCTCGGCGAAAAGAACACGAGCGTCGATTGGAAGCCCTCCACGAGACGACATACGAATTGTTGGCCGCCGATTCTCGCGAGAAGATCGCAGAGATAGGTGTCGAAGCCGCCCGAGACATCATTGGGTTGGATGCAAACGTCTGCAATCTTTACGACGACGATCACGATGTCTTAGTACCGATAAGTAGCACGTCGGAGGTTGACGACCTTATCGGGTCACCCCCAGCGTTCTCGAATGGAGATAGTATTGCGTGGCGGGCTTTTGAGCAGGGAGAGGCACAGGCGATTGACGATATACGTACGGATCCAGATATATACAATCCGGAGACACCGATACGGAGTGAACTTTATCTCCCACTCGACGAACATGGGATCTTGGTCGCGGGATCGCCGACGGTGGCTGCGTTCGATGAGGAAGATCTCGTCCTCGGAAAGTTACTTGCAAAAGGGATTGCAGTCGCGGTAGATACCCTCAAACAGACGGAGCAACTCCAAAACAGGGAGGCTGAGTTAGCACGACAAAACGAACGCCTTGAGCAGTTTACAAGCTTCGTCTCACACGACTTGCAGAACCCGTTGACCGTCGCCGAAGGTCATCTCGAACTTGCCCAGGAGGACTGCGAGAGCGACCATATTGACACTGTTGCCGAGACTCACGGCAGGATGCGTGCTCTGATCGATGATCTCCTGACGTTGGCGCGTAACCCAGATCCGGTTGAGGATCGAACGTCAGTATCGCTTAACGATCTCAGTGAGGAGTGCTGGGACCATATCGAAACGAAGCGTGCCACCTTAGACAACGCCAGTACGAAGCGAATTCGAGCAGATCGAAGTCAACTCAAACAGCTCTTGGTGAACCTCTTTCGGAACGCCGTCGAACACGGTGGAGATGATGTAACCGTTACTGTTGGTGGTCTTCCAGACGGGTTCTACGTTGAGGACGATGGCTGCGGTATTCCGTCGGAGGAGCAGACGGATATCTTCGAGTCCGGGTACTCAACGGCGACGGACGGAACCGGATTAGGGCTAGCAATCGTTAACCAAGTTGTTGAGGCACACGACTGGGGTATCTACGTTACTGAGGGGCCTAATGGCGGCACGCGATTCGAGATCATCGATGTCAAATCCGACGACTAGGCAGTTTTCATGATATATAGGGTGAAATCAATGCGAGAGCTGTTGAACCTAACAAGGAGACAGAGAGTCGCCACTGAGTCGCTCGATAGTTTCCGGTGTCACGAGGTACTGAGCGCGTGAACCGCCGTCTGCGTGTGTCTTAATGGACTTGTTTGACCCTGCTTCAGTCCGCGTTCTCGTGAACCAGTAGGGATGAACCACCTCGACGCGAACTCCCTCTGCTGGTTGGTCAGTAACAGTCGCGCTTTTGCGAACTGTCGTTGAAGTTGTGCCCCAATCGTCGAGGCAACTCGCGCTGGAGAGGTGGCGCTCAAGATAGGTTTCTTCTGCCTGGAGCGCCTGTTCTTTCGCCTCCGCATCTGACAGCGAGGTTCTGTTTGATGGTGAGTCCGTCAAACAGCCGGTGAGTATTGTGGTGAGGGCGAGCGCGGAACTCGAAATCAAGCGTCTGCGCGTATATGTAGAGGGCATATTGGGACTCTGCCTTGGTCCAGTAAATACTTTCTCTCTGTATTCTTCCTTTCAGATGAAACTGACTAAATGACCTGTTACATCGCTCCTCTGTACGTAGCGGCGGTTATATTCCCAACTCTGAACAAAGATGCCGTATTGACAACTACTGGTAATTCGTACAGGCCCAACAAAACGGTATCTTCGAGTGACGAGTTAACTCGCGAAATCCGGGGTTACAGGTCGCGGGGCTGGACCGTCTTCCGGTTGTTCGCTTCGGCACGGTCGGCGGCGTCATCGAGCAGTTCGGTGACTTCCTCGTTGAGGGCGTCGTAGAAATCGGCCGAGACGTTGTGCTCCGAAAGTTCGTCCTTTACGGCTGCTTTGACGATGAGGTCAGACATTCCATCGCAGGTTTCGCCCGCCCACCAGATAAAGGTTCGAAATCCTCACGCGGAATTCCCGCCAAATAGTCTCGAATATTCCCCTCCGAGCACCAGAGAACACTTAATCCACCCACGAAAAGAAGAGAAATAGACGAATGCACGATCTAACCGGATTCCAGCGGGACATCTTGTACGTGATCGCCGGGCTCGACGAACCACATGGACTCGCAGTCAAGGACGAACTTGAGGACTACTACGAGCAAGACATCAATCACGGCCGACTCTATCCGAATCTCGACGACCTTGTCGACAAAGGCCTCGTCGAAAAGGGACAACTCGACAAGCGCACGAACGTGTACACACTCACACAGCGTGGAGAACGAGAAATTGCTGCTCGTCGTGACTGGGAAACCCAGTACGTCGACTTCAGCGAGTAACACCCCTGTCCCCAGCGATCAGGGACGGGTGGATGCCACTCGCCCCAGCAACACAGCTCCTTTCGCGTGGTAGTCGTTCTATAGACGGGGGATTACTCAAGCAGGCCGAGTTCGGTGAGGCGGTCTTTGACGTGTACTAGCGCGTGCTGGGCGTCCTCAGATTCATTTGCGCCGGTAATCACGAGTTTCCCACTGCCGAACAGAAGGACGACGACATCGGGGTCGTCAAGCCGGTAGACAAGACCAGGGAACTGTTCGGGTTCATACTCGATTTGCTCCAACCCCAGGCCGATCGCAATCGCGTTCAAGTTCAACGATTGCTTCAGGTTGGCACTAGAGACGATATTCTGCACCTCGATCGGCGGATTACTCGCGACATCGATGCCTAACTCGCGGATGTCATCGAAGACGATTTCGAGGGCTTCGTGGACATCGTCAACGCTTTTCGCGCCGGTGCAGACGACTTTGCCCGAGCGGAAAATCAGCGTGGCTGACTTCGGCTCCTGGAGGCGGTAGACGATGCCAGGGAAGTCCTCGGGGTTGTAGTCGGCGCCGGGAAGGTCTGTGGAGAGTTGGTCGAGGGCGAGTTCCTGGCCGAGATCACTGGATGCAACGACGTTCTCGATTTGGATTGTGTCCGCCAGCGTGCTCATACAGGGTATTCGTCGGACAACTCACTTAAAGTACGGCGGGTGAGAATTCGTGGCTCTGTTGAAACCCTTAACGTCTATTAAATTCGAGCATAGATTGGCAAGGGCAGACGCTGTATCGCTCAATCGGGGAACGCCGTTACGTGACTTTCTCTGTTTCGAGCCACTCTTTGAGCTCCCAGAAACAATCCGAGCACAGACGCCCTTTCAGTGTCTCGACGGAATCCGACGGATGCTCGATTCGGTACTGCTGGTGGCGTTCCTGAGATGAGTCAAGTTCCGTCCCACACTTATCACAGTACTCAACCATACCAAGGGGTTGTCGCTGCCGAGGGGAATATTTGGGGGCTCCATTCGTTCGGCAGTATTCAGCGGTGGTGAGTTACCGACTGATTACGAATATTGGTGCGTGTGTTTCTTGCCTGAGTTGCTCAGGAATTGTCCCACGAAAAACTCGTTTGAACAGTGACCGTTCGGACGCTCCGATGACAAGGAGTTCATGCGCGACGCTTTCCGTTGCGATTGCGGAGGCGACATCGTCGCTACGAACGAGGGTTGTCACAACCGAACTGTCAGCCACACTCTCAGCGTACGTCTCTAGTCGCCGGTTGGCTGCCTGTCGTTGAGTATCGGTTGCGCCTTCTGGAATGACTGTCAGCAGCGTAATTGACGCGGCCCACTCCGAGGCGATACTGCTGGCGAGCGTCACAGCAGCATCGCTGTTCGGGCCGCCCGCGATAGGGACAAGAATCGAGTTGATCGCCTGATTTGTCCCGGGGCCGTAGTGGGTGATTGTCACGTCGTCAAGGGCTTCAACGTCAGTGAAACCGAATTCTTGGCGAGCAATTGCGTCCCCAGTAGAGGCCGTACGTCGCGTCAAGCGTCGTGGTGGCGTACTGACTTCACGTAGACTGACCGGGTGGATACTCGTAGCTCTGGACGGCGGAGCGTTGGTTGGGAATGCTGGCATTACTCGTGGGTTGGGACTGTCGGATTTGATTACTCGCCAGAAGAGCTCTGGCGACGGCTTTTGTCGCCCACAATGAGCGATAGATAGTTCAACTAAACCTACGCGCTCGCCGGTATAACTGTTTCCCAGTCCCTGATATCCATCTCATCCCAGTCTATGGACGGTTGTCCCAGCTATTGGCCTTGAGGAGCTAGCGTGTAATTCTCGCTACGTACAGACGAGTCATTCCCCGTTCGCTGGAGAACAGACCTCTGACGCGCCGTGACTTTTAATCGGTGCGCCTCGACTTCGAGATGAAGCACTCATGTCGATATCCTCGCCACCGGAAGAAGATGAAGTGTACACCTTCGAACGAACGTTTACGAAAGAGGATGTTCGCCAGTTCGGCGAGGTCTCGGGTGACCAACAGGCGATTCACACCGATCCTGACGACGAGGGACGTCTCGTCGTCCAAGGATTGCTCACAGCGACACTTCCGACGAAAATCGGAGGTGATTTGAGCTATATCGCTCGGACGATGGAGTTCGAGTTCCGGAAACCAGTCTATACGGGGAACACAATCACGTGCGAGTGGACGAACGAGTCCGTCGAGGAACGAGCAGACCGCTACACGGTGACGAGTTTGGTTGTTTGTACCAATGACGACGGCGAGACGGTGATGGAGGCGTCCATCGACGGGCTCATCTGGAAAGAGGACTGAATCGGAGAACGATACGCATCCTCACTTACCGGCTGTTTCACCGCACATAGTATCTGATCAATAGGATTTCAACAGCGCCAAATGTGTCACTCCATAGCCAGGCGATCTATGCGACAAGGTATTGAGTTGTGAGCTTCCCAAGACTAAGTCTGGAACGGTTGTGGACGCTTCTGCAGTTCCACTCGGTCGTTTCGGCGCTGACAGAAAGCCTATGACCGATAAGATGACTGCTACTGGTATGCCGGAGTGCCAAAACTGTGGCAGCCACGTCACAGACGTCTACGTCCGTGTATTCACCCCGGACTCTATCGACGAGCCACGTGTATGTCCGAACTGCGAAGACATGACCCGCAGCCGCGAAGGAGTCCGAGAGAAACGAACATGATGCAAGCCATCGCGCATCCCGATATCGAAAAAGCCGATGGCCGGCTCTTGACAGACTAGCACTTCACAATATTATCAGCCTAGAGGGATGTCGGACTTCGTGAGTGAACGACGTTTCTGAACTCGGTTTCTCGTCTGTCTCACCAAGACCGTCGAATCAGCAAGTAGTAGTAATTTCGAAGCGAGCACCGCCGTTCCGTCCGTTTGCTGCCGAAATCTTCCAACCGTGTCGACTGGCAACTTCCGCGACAATACTGAGCCCGAATCCCGTTCCGTCGTCAGCAGTTGTATAGCCTGCTTCAAACACGCTTCCACTCACTGGTTCAGGGAGTCCAACTCCATCGTCGGCAACGTAGAACCCGTCATCTGTATCACCGACCGTTATTGTCACGTCTGGTCCGCCGTGTTCAATCGCGTTCCGAAGGAGGTTCATCACGAGTTGACGGAGTTGATCGCGGTCGGTCTTGACAGTCCGCTCCGTCTCAATTGTTAGTGTTGCCGTCGTCTCCGGGAGTGTCTCCCAGCAGGATTCGACAAGCTCCGGCAACCAGACGGGTTCAAGATCCATCGCTTCTTCGCCTGCTTGCGCGAGCGCCAGCAAATCCTCGATTAACGCATCCATGCGGCCTAGCGCGTGGTCAATCTCGTCGATGTGGTCGCTGTCGCAGTCCTCACGCAGTAACTCGAGACGCCCCTCCGCAACTTGCAATGGATTTCGCAGGTCGTGGCTCACCACGCTCGTGAACCGGTCCAAGCGTTCGTTCTGCTGGACGAGCTCGCGTTCGCGTTGCTTCTGGTCGCTGATGTCGCGGTCCATCGCCACAAACCGGTCTTCCCCATCCAAGTTCAGACGGATGAGATGCACCTCGATGGGGAACGTCGACCCATCCTTTCGTTCGAGTTCGCCCTCAAAGCGGTGTGGGGTATTCGGTGGGAGCGTATCCCAGAACGACGACGCCCGACCCGGGTCGGCTGTTGGGTCGATGTCCCAGACCTTTCGTCCGAGAAGTTCTGATTCGGTATAGCCGAGTTCGTCACACAGCCGCTGGTTAACATCCCGAATCACACCGTCGATGTCGTGGACTGCGAACATGTCCGGCGAGTGTTCGAACACCGCCTCCAACCGTGCGCTGTGGGACTGCAATTGTTCCTCGTACTGTTTACGTTCCGTAATGTCATCTTGGAACCCAACGAAGAGGTCGATCTCTCCGTCGTCATCGAATAGCGGTGCGACGCGGACGCGGTTCCAGAACTCAGTGCCGTCCTTCCGGTAGTTCCGTAACTCGACGGTTACCGATTCCCGATTGTCGATCGCAGTCCGCAATTTTTGAACTGGTTCGTCAGCAGTCGCGTCGCCTTGGAGGAACCGGCAGTTTCGGCCGATAACGTCGCGTTTCTCGTAGCCAGTGAGTTCCGTGAATTCGTCGTTCGCGTAGATGATTGGGTTATCCTCCTGATGGGGGTCGGTCAGGAGGATCCCGACAGGCGCTTCGTCCATCGCTTGCTCTTTTGCAGACAAATTCGTCGTGTCTGCGTCAATCGTTGGTTGTGGACTGAGCGTGCAGATCAGTGACCTATCCTCCGTGTACGAGAGCGTATGTTCGATATCGATTTTCTCGCCGTTCTTCTGGACGAACGTCGTGGTCCCGTGCCAGCGACCGTCGCGTGCTTCCGGGAGGAGCACATCGTAGACGTCCTCGACATCGTCGTCGTGATAGAACGTCTCCCAGTGGAGACCGATAATCTCCTCCCGGGTGTAGCCGAGCATTTCTGCACAGGCAGTGTTCGCGTATTCGATATAGCCGTCTTCGTTGAGGATACTGATGCCGTCCTGTGCGGTTTCGATGGCTTCGAGGCCACGATTCAGGTATCGCTCAGCCCAGTATCCCTCGGTAGCGTTCAGAATCCGATTGGCGAGGACGCTATACTGTTCTGTGCCACCGGTTTTCTGGAGGTAGTCGGTGACACCTGCGCTAATCGCTTCGCTGGCGATCTCCTCGCTGCCTTTGCCGGTGTAGAGAATAAACGGGAGGTCCGGGTGAGTATCTCGCACACGTTCGAGGACGTCCAGTCCATCCAAGCCTGGCATATCGTAGTCACAGACGACACAATCAACAGAGCGCTCACTCGTTTCAAGGACTGCAAGGGCGTCTCGGGGATCGGTCTCAGTGTGGACGGTGAACGCTTCGTGTTCACGTTCGAGAAACGTCGCAACGAGATCGGCAAAGCTCGAGTCGTCATCGATGTGGAGGACTTCGACGGTCTTCACATCCGGGAGGAATGTCGAATCCGGGCGGGGTCCATCGTCACCGGTCATACTCTTGGTTCGTGCGTGAAGTGGTATCCATCTTACTAGTTAGTCTCCGTTTGCGCCCTGATTTGAGGGATGGATTGCAAATTCTATGTGAGCGGTGATGGCCGATAGATGGACGTATGAGGCTGGAGAAGCCCGGACACGTTCCTGAATCCGCGTCAAGATCGAATCTACTTGGGTCATGCTTCTCGAGTCGAGGGCGCTCGGTCGCTCTACTTCCATGTATTCGGCACTCGCAAACCCAGATTGGCGGATTCCCAGATCTTGGGAACCCGCATCGTGCTCTTCGGATGGCCACCCACAGTATGCTAGCGAGAACCACTCGGATGCACCGAGAGCAGAAATTCAAGGTCCAGCACGTATGTCCAACACATCACTCGACATTCGGGAAGCGGACACTGACGAACAGCATTCGACCGCCAAGTCCCGGTTACAGTCGTCGTGTCCGGAGTGCGACGGCCAGATCGTTCGCGACGATGAGCACGGGGAAACGACCTGCGAAGACTGCGGGCTAGTCCTCAACGAAGAGTCAATCGATCGAGGACCCGAGTGGCGAGCGTTCAACAGCGACGAACGGGACGAAAAAAGTCGCGTCGGTGCGCCGACCACGGAACTCATGCACGACAAGGGGCTCAGCACAACAATTAGCAGGAAAGACACGGATGCGTATGGGCAATCGGTCTCCGATCGGAAACGAGCGCGCCTACAGCGGCTACGGAGGTGGGACGAACGATTCCGAACGAAAGACGCCCACGAGCGGAATCTCAAACAAGCACTTGGCGAGATCAATCGGATGGGATCTGCTATCGATATTTCAGACCCAGTTCGAGAGACAGCAGGGGCGATCTACCGCCGAGCGGTCGACGAAAATCTCCTCCCGGGCCGGTCAATTGAGAGCATGGCAACAGCTGCCCTGTACGCCGCAGCCAGACAACACGGAACGCCACGGCAGCTGGCCGCATTCGCTGAAGTCAGCCGCGTCGAAGAGCTCCGGATTCAGCGGGCCTATCGGTACGTTTCCCGGGAACTCGCCCTCGAAATTGAACCGGCGGATCCGTTAGAATACGTGCCGCAGTTTGCGTCCGCACTCGATGTGAGCGACGAGGCAACGCGTCAGGCTCGCGATTTGCTCACCACCGCCAAAGCACAGAACGCACACAGTGGCAAGAGCCCGGCAGGTCTCGCAGCGGCCGCCCTCTATGCTGCAACCCATCTTACAAACGAGCAACTGACACAGAAGACAGTGAGTAACGCAGCCAACGTGAGCCTGATGACGATCCGGAATCGCTATCAGGAATTGCTCGATGTCTACGCGGAACACGGGGAGTCTGCGTGATGACCGAGCCAAGACAACCCGGCTACGCAGAGGTAGCGACCGATAGTCAAGGGGTGACGGACTGCGTGCGCTCGGTCGCGAAACCGACCGGGAGATCCTCGCGTGCTTCGTCGCTGTGTCACCTCGTGATGTCATGAACATCGCCACCACTGCGGAATACCACCCGATTACAGTCGACCAAACATGTGCGCGACTCCACGGGCAGGGGCTGATCCGTCCAGTCGATCGAGGACGATATGATCTGACCGACGCCGGACGTCGCTTGCTCGAGGCTGAGTCCGATACAGACAGCGAGCGGTGAGAAGAGTCGCAGGCTTGCTCGTCTCGCCGCTAGGTACATCAACCGGATAGCATATCCCAGATACGTCCCAAGTTCAGATAATGGTGCGCGATTCAGCGTCATCCGAGGGCTCGCCATCGTTGCGGGATATCCTTGATGCGCTGGACGACGCCGACTGTCGAGCGATTCTTCGCGAAACAGCTGAACCCATGACCGCGAACGAACTCATGGATGTATGTGACATCCCCAAATCGACGGTGTATCGGAAACTGGACCGCCTCAGCGACGCCTCGCTGGTCCATGAACAGGATACGATCAACCCCGGCGGGGGTCGAACCACGACATACGAGCGAGATTTTGACGACGTGATGATCTCCATGGATGACGACGGCTTCTCGGTGACAGTGGAACGACCGCCGCGGAATGCCGACGAACGGCTTGAGGATATCTGGTCGAAGATGGGGGATGAACTATGATGTGGGTGGGAACGGCTATCGTCGTCGTGAAAACGGTGATCTTACTGCTAGGGAGCGGGATCACGTATATCGCGTATCGGGCTTATCGTCGCACGGGGGTGCCCTCGCTTCGGATGCTTGGGATCGGGTTCGGCATTATTACGTTCGGCGCGTTGCTCGCCGGTATCGCCCATCAAATCCTCTCTGTATCGCTGGAAATGGGAATCCTGATCAACAGCGTCCTGGTGGCGATCGGTCTGGGCATCATCATGTACTCGCTCTATCTCGAACGGGAATGAACCTCTACGGGAGAAGTCGGATCGGGATTCTATCCGCTTGACATCCTCCTCCGGCTGAAGGCGGAGGATTCCCGAGCGTTGGGATCTTAGGGTTTGCAGTTTCCCTGTTCTCTCGGTGTGAACCGGCCGCTCTCGCGGTCGAACAGGAAGACTCCAGGCTGTGCCAACCAGCCGTTACTCATATCCCCCGTCGGGGGACTCTGAGTTATCTTTCGCCGAATATTCACTGCACCGTTGACGTCTGCGTTTATCGTCGTCTCACAGGACGAACAGACGTACAGCCCACGCTCCACACGATTCGAGTTACGAATCTGCCCACAACACGAACATGTCTTCGAGGTGTTTTCCTCGTCTACGCGGTCAACGAGAATGCCGTATTCCTCGGCCTTGTATTCAAGGAGACGGGCGAATCTGTCGAACTCCCATCCGTGCAACTTCTTGTTCCCCGACTGACCCCAATTCCGCGAGTCGCCGTTCTCATCCTCGCGGATGTCACTAAGGTCGCCAACTGCTATCTCTGCCACGCCCTCTTCGACACAGCGTTGAACGATGTGTTTGCTGAGGGTGTGGAGGAAGTGGTCTTTGCGGCGGGAGAGTTTCCGCCGAGCCTTCAACGCCCGCTTGGCTGGCCCATTCTCGCCTTCGGTCTGGTACTCCTCGCGAGTGAAGTAGTGCTTGTCTTCTTTCAGCACATTCCCCGGATACAACTCCGAAGGGCCGTCTTCATAGTCGATGGCGAGATAGTTGCTGATGCCGAGGTCGATACCCGCCGTCTTGTCACCGGGAGCGTCCTCAACGGGAATTTCCGTCTTGCAGACGAGGTGGAGTTCCCACTTGTCGCCGTTGTAGACGGCACGCACCTGCTGAATGTTCTCGACTACTACGTCGGGTCGAGTTTCGTATTCCGCGAGGATGAAGTCAGACCGTGACTCTTTCAGGTTGAAGCCTTTCGAGAGGCGGAGTTGCCCGTGTTTATCGTCGTGTTTGATGCCTTTCTGCTTCCACGTCACGGTGGAGCGGGGGTGTCGGTCGCCACGTTTCCGGTAGCCCGGTGGGTTGTTGCCGTCGTCAGAGTTGTACCAACCAGTGAACGCTTCAGCAAGTTCTTCGAGAACTCACTGACTTGACTGCGAATGGAGGTCACTGTAGCGTTCGTGGTCTTTCAACTCCGATTTCAGTTCGGCTTCGTCGGGTATCTCACCGCCGTCGTCCCACCGTTCTTGGATGTAGTAGCGTCCAACGTTCCACAGTTTGGATGCTGCGAACCCGCACTGGTCGAGGTCGTCACGAACCTGACTGTGGTTCGTAATGCGTGCAACGTAGGTGCGGGTTGTCTCCAGCATCGTACTGTGTTCATAACTAGTTATGGAACAGAGTATATTAAAGTCTGTGTTTGGCGTGGAATATCCAGCCCTGTTAGTGTCGGTGGACTGGGCCACTGGGTGACGGCGCGTATCCACGGCCTGAAGTCCGTGGTATTGCGCCTGCTCCGCGTATAACGTGCTGTGAGTGCGGGATGAAAGCGGATGCAAACCGTATTGAACGTGGGTTGTACGTTTGTGAGAACTGCGAGTTGGTCGCCAATAGTGACCTGAACGCGGCGAAGAATATGCGAGCGACGGTAACTCCGAGTCCCTCACGGGATAGGTGTAACGGCTGTCTGGCCCCGCCAGCGGTGCGCCTGTTCGATAAATCAACGGGGCAAGTCGCCCCTCAAGAACAGGTTCGCCCGTAAACCGGCGAATATCCCAACGCTTGCGGAAGCCTCGCTGTTCACGGCGCGGAGAACGTCATCAATTCGGCATTCCAGATGGCGCCACATCATCTCGTCACCAATCAAATCGGGTTGGTCAAGAAGGCTTATAACTTACTAACTAATTAGTAATCATATGAGCCAGTCACTCTCCGGAAAGCGACCGTGGCTCGCCGCCCTGCTCAACGTTCTTGCAATCGGCTTAGGGCACGCGTACCTACGACGCTGGTGGCGCGCATTTGGGTGGATCACAGCCCTATTCGGCGCGGCGACCCTGTTCGTCGACCCGGCAGCACTTGAGGCATTCATGCGCGGGCAATCGATCGACCTACTGTCGGTCGCGCCAGTCCTCGTCGTCGGGGCTCTGAGCGTCGTGGACGCCTATTTCGTGGCACACGCACAGAATATGATGGCCAGGTTTACTCCGAACCAAAATGGGGAACTCACGCACTGCCCTCACTGCGGGAAGGAACTTGGCCTTGATTTGGATTTCTGTCAGTGGTGTTCCGCAGACCTCACGCACACTGAAACAGCGAGCCCGGCGGAACGGCCGGACAAGTACACCTAGCCGTCTCCGCTCTGCTCGACTGCCAGTACAGCTGTGACGTATTCTTCGGCGGTCTGTCGCGCCGTTGCAAGCGACGCTTCCTCATCGAAAACGACCGCCCTAGTGCGGCCTCCGTCGACAATCGTCATTAGCGCGCGTGCGGCATGCTCGGCATCCACATCGTTGAATACGCCGTTTTGGATGCCCTGATCGATTACGGTGCTGAGCATGTAGCGGACGTACTCGTCGTTCTGCTGGAAGCGTTCCCTGAACGCTTCCTTGTATGGTGCTTGGCTCCGCATCTCTAGTATCGCCACTAATAGATCCAGGTGATCCTGTGCGTCGACGAGTAGTTTGTCGAGCAGTAGGTCCAGTCGCTGTTCAGGATCGGTAGTTTCGACTTCGTGGACAGTATTCTGGAACTGGTCGAGGATGTAGTCTAGAAAGGCCGCGAGTAAGTCGTCTTTCGTGTCGTAGTGGTAGTGGATGGCAGCTGTCGACTTGCCGTATTCCTCGGCAATTCGTTTGATCGTTAAGTCGGCGTAGCCGTGCTCTTGGAGAGCTCGGTATGTCGCACGCATGATCTCCTCGTTTGGATCAGCGGCGGTGCGGTTCGGCGAATCAGCCATTACGTCGTATATTCGGCGTTACCGGGATAATGCTGTTGACCTTCTCGTCAGATTTCCTTTTTCGGGTTGGGAATTTGTCTCGTTGAATTACCTGTTACCGCGGTGTGTGTACACCTAACCATTCCAAAGCCTTTTGACTAACTGGTTAGTAAGTACTGTATCAACCGAGATGGAAGACAACCCGATGGCTGACATTCTGGAGGCAACTCACCGCGCACTCTGCCGACACGGCTATGCTGACCTCACAATCCAAGACATCGCTGCCGAATCAGCCAAAAGCAAAGCCACGATTCACTATCACTACGGAACGAAAGAAGCCCTCTTTTCGGCATTCCTCGACTACCTCTATGACCAGTACACCGCTCAAATCGACGCCGCCAGCGGCGAAACACCTCTCGAGCACCTTCACTCGCTGCTGGACATCCTCCTGTGGAACCCAACCGAACCTGCAAAGCAGGCGTTCCAGACCGCGATACTCGAGGTAAAAGCACAAGCACCGTACGACGACTCCGTTCAAGAACAACTCATTGAATTCGACGCGTATCTCTCCGACCGATTACAAGCGATTATTGAAGCGGGTATCCAGGCCCGTGAGTTCAACGACGAAGTAGACCCGTCGACAGCAGCTGACTTCCTCACGACAATAATCAAAGGCGCGCATACACGCCAAGTCACCGTCAATCATCCCCCTGAGCACCTCTCCGTCCCGATGACCGATTACATCCAGACCTACTTGCTCGCCAACGACCCAGCGGAGGCACCGCCAGCATGAGCATTCGAAGTAGTATCAGTTCGCTATTCAAAGGCCGCGAAGAGTTCGATCTGACCGCCGGTAGCATTGGGAAGCCACTGTTCTTCCTGTCGATGCCGATTGTCGTGACGAACCTCTTCCAGACGGCGTACAATCTCGCGGACACGTTCTGGCTGGGCCAGTACAGCACGGACGCACTCGCCGCTATCAGTTTCGCGTTCCCGATGGTGTTCCTGCTCATCTCGCTGGGGATGGGGATTTCCGTAGCGGGCAGCGTGTTGGTCGCCCAGTACACCGGCGCTGGCGAGGAACGACAGGCCGAATTCGCCGCCTCACAGACGATGACGTTCGCTGTGATCGCGTCGATCCTGTTAGGTGGTGTCGGCTACTTCTTCGTCGGGGACTTCCTCTCCTTGATGGGGGCATCCACGGACGTCCTGCCACTGGCATCAAGCTACATGGAAGTCGTCGCACTTGGTCTGACATTCATGTTCGGCTTCGCCGTGTTCATCGCGCTAATGCGCGGGTACGGCGACACGATTACGCCGATGCTCGTGATGTTCGGGTCAGTAGTTCTGAACATCATCATCGACCCGTTCCTCATCTTCGGCTGGTGGGCATTCCCCGAGATGGGGATCCAGGGTGCCGCCGTCGCCACGGTCTTCTCTCGAGCACTCGCGCTCGTCGTCGGGCTGGCTATCATGTTCCGTGGACGCCGTGGTGTCGAAATCCACCTGCGAGATATGGTTCCGGAGTTCGCCTACCTGCGCCGCCTCGCTCGTATCGGCGTGCCCGCGTCTATTGAGGGGACTGGGCGTGCGCTCTCGATGAATCTCCTCTTGTTCATCGTCGCGACGTTCTCCGACCCGATCGTCGCAGCATACGGTATCGGGACGCGCGTGTTCTCGGTCATTTTCCTCCCAGCCATCGCGGTCGCGCGCGGTGTAGAGACGATGACTGGACAGAACATCGGCGCCGACAAACCCGACCGCGCCGAACAGGCCGTAACCCTCGCAGCGAAGGTGCTTTTCGGTATCCTTAGCGTCGCCGGCGTCATCGTTTTCGTGTTCCCCGAACCGATCGTCTCAGTGTTCGTCGGCGCAGACCAAGCAGCCGCTGGACAGGTCGTCTCGGCTGGCGCACAGTTCCTGCGCTATGTCGCACTCACCTTCGGGTTCATCGGCATCATGCGGGCGTACACCGGGAGCTTCCGCGGTGCCGGCAAGACGCTTACCGCCGCTGCGATTTCGGTGCTGACGCTCGGCGTGATTCGGTTCCCCGTTGCATGGGTAGCTTCCGGCCCACTTGCCGAGACCGGCATCTGGCTGTCGTTCGCTATCTCGAACGTTGCTGGTGCCATTATCGCGTACGCGTGGTTCCAGCGTGGAACGTGGCGTACTGCTGACCTCACCGAATCGAACGTGGACGTCGACAACCCTGCTGTCGACGTGTCGGCAACCGACGATTAACGGATCATGCCACCAGCAACAACAATCGCGGAACGCCGTACCAAAATCGACCGATATCTTGACGCTACGTTAGAGCGAACTGACGAGTGCCCGCTGGCAGCGGTTTCAACCATGGATGCATGTCCAGACCGGTGGTACGGACAGCTGGTTTGTCTCACACACGATGCAATTGCGGACAAACCGACCGCCGACGCAGTACTGCCCGCATCTGCAGCTATCGAGTTGCTCCGCGGGTACTGCCGACTGCGCACCGAGCTGCTCATCCAACTTGCCGACAACCGCGCCCATTCACTGACTGGAGACCCAGCGAACGCGCTGCTGGCAGGAGACTACCTCAACTCGGCGGCCTACACAGCCCTCGCCAAAACCGGTAACCACCACCTTGAAGACGCTCTCCAGGCGCTCATCGCTGTCTCCGAGTCACTCGTGGACGCATTCGACGCGAGGTACGTCCGATCAGCCGACGATCACTCGTTCCTTGATGACACGGTCGGCAGTATTGGTGAGGGCGCCGCGGTCATCGGCATCACGCTCGCAGGCGGGGATACCACCCAGAAGGAGGACTTTGCGACGCTTGGACGCGGATTCAGTACAGCATATCAGGTCCGCCGAATCCTTAATGCAGACAGTGACGGTGCCGTGCCGACGATTGCGCCACCACGGTTCGATGAGGCGGCACTCCGTCAGCACGGCGCACGACACTTCAGAGAGGCCACGCATGCTCTCGACCGACTCAGCGATTCGGCAGACGTCGAGCCACTTCGGAACTTCGTGAATACTCACTGTGATCAGGACAACGGGTTTTAACGCGAAGCTGATGCTAGCCGAACGTATATGAGGGTCTTCTCCTCGCGTGACGACCGACGGCGCGCGCTCTTCATCCTTGTTGTGGGTGTTGCCAGCCTGGCCGCCCTCTATGTAGCTGTTCGTCGATATGCGCCGTTCATGTTTGATGTCGTTGCACTTCGGACGTGGATCGGCCAGTTTGGTGTGTTCGCGCCGCTCGTTTTCGTCGTGGTTCAGGCCGTCCAGGTGGTTGTCGCGCCAATTCCCGGGCAAGTTGTGGCGCTAGTCTCCGGCTATCTGTTCGGCTCCATCCCGGGGACCATCTACAGTCTTACTGGCGTCCTGATCGGGAGTGCCGTCGCGTTCAGTCTCGCGAAGCGATATGGCCGAGCGCTCGTCGAAGAGATGCTCCACGAGGACGTGGTAACGAGGTTTGATGGGTTTGTGTCGCGAGTTGGACTTCCAGGGCTGCTCGCGTTTGTCCTCATTCCTGGCCTTCCGGATGACGTAATCTGTTTTCTTGCTGGGCTCACCACGTGGCGCCTCCGGACATTCATCGCAGTCATCAGTATCGGTCGTCTTCCAGCATACGTTCTCACGGTCTTTGCGGGCGGTGAATTCGCAGACGACCAACTAACGAGTGGACTACTCCTTGTGGGTGTGGTCGTTGTCCTCTCCGTAGTCGGCTATCGTAACCAGGACACGATCCAAGACCTTGTCCAACAATTCGAAGCACGCCTCCCATTCTGAGCCATCTGGGTTATACGACAACTCTGGGCCGCGTCATTCGCGCATTTTCACAGGCAGCTAGAAGAGTCACTTGGTCAACCACTGTAGGGTGGAGGTACCCGAACACTGTCTTGACGTCCTCCAAACAACGAAGCGGCCCAAGGCAGCTTTCAAGAGGTGACCCCCGACTCGCCGTGGCCGTTGGAAATCCCTCCTCGAAGAAAGATTGAGGCTGACGGATAACGCGAAGGTACGTGATGACATCCTTCGCGCCGCTCACGGCGCGGTTGCCCGAGAGTTGGGAGGTTTTTCCAGATATCCTCCAAGAATTAGGGCATTATTCCGATTCTCGATCGGTGCCCTCGAAAATACGTTAATGATTGTCCGGTAAGAATTTCCGTGTGGGGTACATAGTCCCCAGCAAGGTGTGAGGGATGGTAACAACACACGGTGGAAGTGGTCGTCGACAGCCACGAACAGACCCAAACACGAGTGAAACAGTTAGCGCTATCGAACACTACACTTGTAGTCTCGCTGGCTTGGCTGTGACGGGGCTTCTCTGCGGTCTTCTCTACGCCGAACTGGTTGTTCTCACCCAAGTATTTGTACCGTTTGCCGGCGTGCTACTCGTGGCTGGTGTGTTTAGCGTGTGGGCATTATGTTGGCTTGCGTTCGAATTTGTCTGGGAATGGGCGAGCACGTACGGGCCCCGCTGGAAGTAGGTTTGATTTTCTCGTCTGTTGAGACGTTCAGTGGCTTCTACGTCGATCTCATAGAAGTTCGAGGCGGAAACCCACGACTTGAGTCGTGGGTTCCTGACATGAAGTATTCGGTGAATGCCATACTTAAATTTCGGCGGATAGATATTTGTTCCCCTAATCCTTTCGACGTCGTCAGAAAGTCTATGGAAGAGGAAGCGGCTGCTACATGTATGCCGGAGTGCCAGAACTGTGGCAGCCACGTCACGGATGTCTACGTGCGCGTATTTACGCCGGACACAGTCGAAGACCCTCGCGTGTGCCCGAACTGCGAGGACATGACTCGGGACCGGAACGGCGTCCGCGAGACACGGACGTAACGCAAACTATCCTGGGTCGGGGACCTCTCGATCGCCTTTTGATCTACAACGATGAGGGGGACGTAGGGTTGAACAATAAACAACGAGCGTTTTGCATCTACAGTAAGTAATTGATAATACTACCCCTTACGCGTATGGAATCGCGTTCTGATATCGGGGCCGAGTGTTCCACATATGAACCCAAAATCACGGAGTATTCTCGATACGTCTGTGATCGTCGCTGTTGGCGACACAGAGTGGCTAACGGCCTACGTTGATGCGCTCCAAGAACAGTCTGACGCGACTGTTCATCACGTTTCGCCAGCAACAGCCCACGAGATGCTGCAACAGAGGGCAATCAATTGCGTCGTGGCTGACTACCGCCTGCCCGAAACAACGGGGATTGACTTCATTCGCAGCATCCGGGAGACAACCGCCACACTCCCGATTATTCTGGGGACGGCCGAAGGCAGCGAAACAATCGCTAGTACAGCGATTGAAGCGGGCGTTACCGACTACATCGCTGTCACTGACTCACTAGACGAGACTGTAACCGATGCCGTGCAGCGAACCGAGCAGGCGCTCCGGGACGCCCAACGGGCGAAGACACAGCGCGAACGGGCACGACAGTTCGACGCGACATTTCACGACACTCGATCCGCAACGTGGGTGCTTGACCCTGCTGGCGCGCTCACGCGCGTCAACCAAACCGCTCGCGATATGATCGATGTGGACGCCGACGACGTCGTTGGCGACCCCTTCTGGACGCTGCCATGGTGGCTTGACGAGGGCCAAACGAGCGCTGACATTCGTCGCCTTGTTGAGTCAGCAAAACGCGGTGAGTTCGGGCACGCTGTCATCACTCAGAATGGTGTGACTGGTGAGCAAGTGTTGGAACTCTCCGTCCAGCCGGTTACTGATGAACGCGGCGACCTCGTCTCAATCATCGTCGATAGCGTCGATATCACTGAGCGTGTGGACCTCGAACGGGAACTCCGCCAATCCGAGCAACTCCACCGCGTCACGCTCAACAACATGACTGACACCGTCCTCATGACCGACGAGGACGGCGAGTACACGTATGTCTGCCCGAACGTCCATTTCATCTTCGGGTACACCGCCGAGGAAATCCGAGACCTGGGAACGATTGAGGACTTGCTCGGCGACGACCTGTTTGACCGCGAGGATCTCGCTGACGACGGCGTCTTGAAGAACATCGAAACGACGGCCACGGACAAAGCCGGTCGCGAACACACGCTGCTGGTGAACGTTCGCGAAGTCTCCATTCAGGACGGCACGCTGCTGTACAGTTGTCGTGACATCACGAAGCGCAAGCAGCGCGAACGTGCACTCGCAACCCTTCAGGAGACCGCGCGGGACTTCCTGTATGCCGAAACACACCACGAAATTGCCCACCACGTTGTCGACGATACTCCCGACGTTCTCGACCTCGATGCGAGTGCCGTCTACCTCTTCGACGCGGATGACAATCACCTCCAGCCGACTGCGTACTCCCAGTCGATGCGGGACGCCCACGGCCCCCTCCCAGATGTGCATGCGGACGGCCGCGATCTCACTACTCACAGTTTCGTCGAGAACGAACCCCGGTTTTTCGATGATGTCCACGATGCCGACCGCCTCGCCAATCCTGCGACTGATCTCCGGAGTGTCGCGTACATTCCGCTCGGGAGCCACGGCGTGTTCGTCGCTGGATCGACCGATGTCTGTGCCTTCGACGATGTGACGCGGGAACTTGCGGACCTTCTGGCGGCGACCGCGGAGGCAGCACTGGACCGCGTCGACCGTGAGTCCCAGCTTCGCGAGCAGGACCGTGAACTCCAGCGACAGAACGACCAACTTACGACACTCAACCAAATTAACGAGACGATTCGCGAGATTGACCAGGCGCTGGTGCAGTCGGAGACCCGCGAGGAAATCGACCACACGGTCTGTGAACGCCTCACTGCGGATGGCCGCTTCCAGTTCGCCTGGATCGGCACCCACGATAGCACGAACGACGCCGTAACTCCCCAAGCGTGGGCTGGAACTGATCAGGGCTATCTCGATACGCAGTCGTTTCCGGTTGCCGCTGAGGCTGTTGAACCGGCGGGTCGGACTGCGGCGACTGGTGAGGTGACGCATGTTTCGAACGTCGCGGCTGATCTCCGGGCGGCTTCGTGGCGCAAGGACGCGATTGCACGCGACCTACTGTCCGTGCTGAGTATTCCGCTCGTGTACAACGACCTCTCGTATGGCGTTCTGACAGTGTACGCGGAGACGCCGGACGCCTTCGATGAAACGATTCAGACAGTGCTGGCGGAGCTCGGTGAGACGATTGCCTCCGCGATTAGCGCCAGTGAGCGCAAGCGCGCGTTGCTCACCACGTCGATGACTCGCGTCGAGTACACGGTTGCTGATCCGTCGTTTGTGCTCGCGCAATTGGTGCAGGCTGCCGACTGCACGATTACCTATGAGGGCGGTGTCCAGCAGACTGTCAATGGGAACTACGTGTTCGTCACGGTCGAGGACGCGCCGCTTGACGCAGTCGTCGACGTGGCGGCTGACCTCCGCGTGATCGAGGACGTCCAGCGGATTCGTGGTGGTGAGACTGGAGGCGTGTTGCGGCTCCGGTTGGCCGAGCCGTTCCTTGCGACGGAACTGGCCGACCACGGTGCTGTCCTGCAGAGCGCGACGGCCTCGCAGGCGGGAACAGCATTCGTTATTGACGTCCCCGGGAGTGTTGAGGCCAGAAACGTCACGAAGTTCGTCACTCAGCGCTTCGAGGACGTTGAGCTCACGTCGAAGCAGACGCGCGAACAGGCGTCCGAACACGGGTTTTACGCGTCAGTGCTGGATAGCCTGACTGACAGGCAACTGGAGGTCTTGGAGACAGCGTACTACAGTGGGTTCTTCGAGTCGCCGCGGACGGTGACTGGTGAAGCCGTTGCGGAGTCACTGGACATCTCCCCACAGGCGTTCTACCAGCATATCCGAACGGTGCAGCGGAAACTCTTCGCGGCGCTGATCGACGACCACGCCCCGGTGGTCACTCGACACGCGGACTGATCACTCTCGAAGCGGACGCTAGCAGTGTAATCGCGCGATAGGGCTCCCTCCGCGCCCCGATTTCGCAAATGGTTGAATAGTAAACCATGCTGGCTGGCGTGGGGTTCGGTACTCAACTATCGAATATTCCCTTATACACTCATTATCCGTATGTAGAGCATCCCGCAACGCACTGCCGGGACGCTCACCTATCCATGAGGGACGTCAACCAGAATTCAACCGAGGAATCACCGTACGAGTGCTTCGAGTGCGGGAACGTCGTGCTTGCGGAGGACAACCCTGGCCAGTGCCCCGACTGCGCTGGCGATATGCGAAACCGACGCACACCCATCGAATAATGGCCTCAACACAAACCCAGCACGACGACAACGAGACGGCCGAAGAGCCGAGTGAACCGGAGTCGGCGCTGCAGACCGCACGTCGCCAACTCCAGCACGCCGCTGACCACCTCGATATCGACCCGAGCATCGTCGAGCGACTCAAACACCCCAAGAAAGTCCAGGAAGTCACCGTTCCAATCGAACGCGAGAACGGCGACGTAGAGGTCTACACTGGGTATCGTGCGCAACACGACAGCGTCCGCGGCCCGTTCAAGGGCGGCCTCCGCTATCACCCCGAGGTCACCCGCGAGGAATGCGTCGGCCTCGGCATGTGGATGACGTGGAAATGCGCCGTGATGGACATCCCCTTCGGCGGCGCGAAAGGCGGTATCGCCGTCAACCCGAAAGACCTCAGCGAGGACGAGAAAGAACAGCTGACACGCCGATTCACCGACGAAATCCGTTCGGTTATCGGGCCGACCACGGACATCCCCGCACCCGACATGGGGACGGACCCGCAAACGATGGCGTGGTTGATGGACGCCTACTCCATGCAGGAAGGCGAAACAATCCCCGGCGTCGTCACCGGCAAACCACCGATCGTTGGCGGGAGCAAAGGCCGTGATGCAGCGCCAGGGCGGAGCGTCGCGATCATCACCCGTGAAGCGATCGACTATTACGACAAAGACATCAAAGAAACCTCGATTGCCGTCCAGGGCTTCGGGAGCGTCGGGTCGAACGCAGCGAAATTACTCGACACCTGGGGCGCAAACGTCGTCGCCGTCAGTGACGTTAATGGTGGCATCTACGACGCAAACGGCCTCGATACACACTCGATTCCCTCGCATCACGAGGAGCCAGAAGCGGTGATGACTCACGAGGCACCAGAAACGGTGACCAACGACGAGTTACTCGAACTGGACGTCGATGTGGTGATTCCAGCGGCAATCGGGAACGTCCTAACGGAAGCCAACGCCGACGATGTTGCTGCCGACATCATCATCGAGGGCGCTAATGGGCCGACGACGACCGCCGCGAGCGCGATCTTCGCTGAACGAGACATCCCGGTCATTCCAGATATTCTGGCTAACGCTGGCGGTGTGACGGTGAGTTACTTTGAGTGGCTCCAAGACATCAATCGTCGCGCGTGGTCGCTCGAACGCGTCAACGATGAACTGGAAACAGAGATGCTGGCAGCCTGGCAGGATGTCCAAACAGAATTCGAGACACGCGACGTCACGTGGCGCGACGCGGCGTATATCGTCGCGCTCTCACGGATTGCCGAAGCCCACGAAACGCGCGGCCTTTGGCCCTAACTCGCCTGAGTATTCAATTATTCACGGAGCAGTTCTAATCGTTGTACGGTCGGGAGATGCCAATCGTACGTGACCGCGACTAACCGCATTCCGACAGTCACGACTGCACACGCGCCGGCAGCCGTACTGCCACTTGCGCCGACCACGCCGGTCAACCAATATGCCGCGCCACCCAGAACGGCGCAACTCGCGTAGAAGTCTTCGAAGAGGATGAACGGCGCTCTATCAAGCAGTATATCAGCGAATGCTCCGCCGCCGACAGCGTTGATCATTGCAATTGCAACGACACCAAACGCCGAGACACCTGCATCAGTCGCGACGATAGCACCCGTCGTCGCGAAGGCAGCGAGGCCGATCGCGTCTGCGACGAGCGTAACTGGATGAGTGTCCGGTGACTCTAAGACGACGCTCAGAACCATTGCTAACCCGACGCCGAGGAGCCCCAGTACGATTTCGATTGGAGACTGAAGAACTAACGGCACTCGTGTGACGAGCAGGTCGCGGGTTGCACCACCGACAAACGCCATCGCTAACCCCACAATAGCAATCCCGAACACGTCGAACTCCTCGCGAATCGCCTTCGAAGATCCGACGAGGGCGAACGCCACCAGCCCGATTGTGTTCATCACCGCGAACGGATCGCCGAAGAGAATTGAAATAATGCCCTGGCTCACTGCGCCCACCTATGATAGTGAGTATGTTGAGTGCGACGTATCAATACACTCCCTGTGGCGAACCTTGCTCAGATACCTCGTCCTCGGTCAGATCACCGTAGCTGACGATGTGAAGGCACCAAGAGGACGTGGAGGCGCTGGGCTTGCTGCGCCTGTTGAGAACCGCAACACCTACTCGGTCGCTAGTCCATATCTTCTACATGGACCGGCGTCGGTTTCTGAAAACTGCGAGTGGGCTGGTTGGCGTGGCCGGCGTCTCCGGATGTCTTCGGCGTCTCGGATTCGAGACGCAGTCCGCGTGGCGCGACCCCCCACTCGTCGAAGACCGACCGGATGGTGTCTATCACCCTGCGATTGTTGAGGGGATGGGCGTGTACGAAACGACGAGTGTCGATGGTATCGGCGTCGCGTTGATGCACTCGTTCCCCCATCGGTTCTGGAAGGTGACCGGGACGAACAAAACAAAAGTCGTTGTCTCATCAGACGACTCCCTACATCTGATGGCGAGCGTCTGGGATACTGAATCCGGGACGGTGCTCCCGACTGCGGTTGCAGTTGATGTTCGGAATGAGGAGGGTCGTGTTTCGACGACGAATCTGTGGTCGATGCTTTCCCCAAATATGGGGTTCCACTACGGGGATAACGTGGCACTTTCGGGGAGCGGCGAGTACGAGGCGACAGTTCGGATTGCGCCCGTTCAGACAGCACGGACCAGCCCGTTCAAAGGTCGGTTTACGGAGATGCGGACTGCGCAGTTCCAGTTTACCTTTGAGCCGTCTGAGACGTACGACCTTCCGATTCGCCGGCTCAGTAAGAAGGCAGGCACCCGCGGGACAGTAGACTTGATGCAGATGGACGGCGTGCCAGCTCCGGTCGCGCCACCGAAAGAACAGCTTCCCGGACAGCTACTTGGGGAAGCCTCAGCTGACGACGCCCTATTCTACGTAACGCTCGTTACTGACGAGCAGCGATTTTCGGGCACAGACAACTCACATCTCGTTGTCTCTCCGCGCACACCCTACAATCACGTTCTCCTGCCGGGAATGTCGCTCTCTATGGTCGTCGAACGCGACGGGAAGACCGTATTGGAAACCGGACTTACTGGTACACTTGACCCCCACCTTGGGTACTACTACGGAACAACTGCGGATCGATTCGAACGCGGTGATACAGTCACGATCAAAACCGAGGCACCGCCGCAGATGTCTCGCCACGATGGCTACGAAACTGCATTCATGAAAATGACCGCCATCCAATTCCAGGTCTGACGACCACCAACGAACACTACCCGAGATACGGGGGCGTTGCGCCTGGTAATGAGAGCAGCCAGAGGCTGACGATGGTGTACCCAATCATCACGAGGACGAATGGGTACTGGCTGCGGATGGCGGCGAGCCGGCTGGGGAAGAGGTCGTACGCGGCCGCATGCGCCTCCCAGATCGCGAGCAAGTGGCCTCCGAGCACGAACACGATGCTGAGGGCAGTGAACCAGTTGGGTGGCGCAAGTACGAGTGGATTCGCAGGCGGTGACAGCGGCGACACCACTGCCATCGTCAGCGCCGGACTCAACGAGACGAGCAGTCCTGCGTAGTGGGCGAGATGGTAGCCAGCCGCAATCGCCAGAAGTGGAGGAGCCAGCCGTAAGGCGATCGAACGGCTCGTAACGTAGGTATTAGTGAGCCGGCGAGCGATAGTGCCAGCATACCAGTACGCCGCGAGGAAGACGGCGTATCCGATAGCGAAGAGAGTCGTATAGGTCAGGACAGCGAGCGGCGTGGCTGCCATCACGGCACTAAGCGGTGACCCAACAATCGTTGTGATGGTCTGTGCGCCGGCTGTCGTCGTGATGAAACCGCTGTACGTGAGCTCCCAGATGAGCGCGATGATGAAGGCGATGTCCGAGGAATCGGTTACGACATCTGATTGCGCGAGGTCGCTCCCCGGGAGTATAACCTCCGCGGACCCGTCACGGAGCTGGATAGGTGCAACCGCACCGTAGAACCTGAAAAGAACCGCTATCGGGTCCGCGTGTTCGAACCAGGTGTCGGAGCCGAAGACGACAGCGCCAGCGATGGTGTACAACGAGTACCCGAGAATAGCCGTTGCGAGCACACGCGGAACAGTGCTAACAGGGAAGATGACCTCGACCCATACGAGCGTGAGGATGCCGGCGACGGCTGGCCACCTGTCGAATGAATCCGGGTACTCGTAGAAACCGGTTGGGAGAATCGTTGTAATGGTGCGCCAGGGATTCAGAGCGGGCCATGGGTTGCCGACAAGATACGCAACAGCAGGGAGGCCGGCGCGAACGCCGACAAATGTGACAAGGACGGTGAGACTAGCCGATGGCAGCTGTGGACCGGTGTACCCGAGGAACACCACGAGACCGAGCCCGACCACAGCCAGTATCTGGCCAAGGATAGCAATCCACCGTCGAACCGCAGGCATTCTTGGAAGAGACACCGACCAGGAATGGAGCGAGTAGATGAACGCGCGATCAGTGACAAAGCTGGCAAGCAGTGCCGACGCGCCAATTGTCGCACCGCCCGTCGCTAAGTACAGCCACCGCGGGATAGTGAGCGCTTCACGTGGTTGCTTGGAGAGAGTCATCCCGTTCGCAGCGGCGACACTATCGGCGAGAACGGTCAGGATTGCTATCCAAGCGAGTACTTGCGCGCCGAAGCGGATGCCGAACGACGGCATCCGCTTCGAACTGGCGTCTGCCAGGGTGGTCGTCTCCGGCGTTGGTTCGTCTCCAGAAGGGTTCTCGGGGTTAGATGGCGTAGATGGCATAGAGGAACAGGAAGACGAAGTATACTGCGACGATACACGCAAGCGCCCGCAGCCGGAACGAGCTGAGGGCGTCGCGTTCGTGCGCTCGCGCATCGTGGAAGGCGGTTCGTTCAGCTTCAGTGAGGGCTGGCCAGTGGTTGAGGCCCTTGTGGAGGGTGAGGCGGTCCTCAGTTGGGAACGGCTCATCACAGTACTGGCAGACCTCCGGTGAGTCGCCTGATGGAACGGTTGATTGAACAGTGGACATTCCCTCGATAGATCACGTTGTGCTACCGTACATTCGCTTGAAATGGTTCTGCTTCTCGCTCGCCAGCCTTGACATCCGCCCCGCTCTGATCAGTGTCGGCAGACCCGTAGAATCGCCACTCGTGGAGATCGATGGCAACATCGACGAACGCAGGAAGTCGGCGCTGAGACCGGAGGACTTCGAATAATCGATCTCGGACGCCATCGAACTGGTCGGTGATAGCGTCTGGTGAGAGATTTCGCAAGTGGTATAGCAGCGATTTAGCGAGCGAATTTCGAGCCGTAGCGGTGACATCGACATGCTCGTCACGCTCAAGCTGGAGCGTTTTCCCGCCCGTATTTACAAACTTCTGATCAAAAGTGATCCGAGAGAGGATTTCTTGGAATCCTCTCTCATGTACTTCCCACACGGTTTCACGCCGCATTCGAGTTTCGGAAACAGCACCGTCGACGCAGCACGGCAAACCTGTTTCGCCTCAGCTGTCTGGATCATCTGTTGACCAACACAGCCCAGCGTGAAGAGCTTCAGTCAGGTTCGGCAACTACTGTGAACGGCGGGGCTTTCTCCTTGCACTTCCGTAAGATAGCCGGAAACTGGCGGATACATGGCTGTATTTTCGCACGAACGGACTGATACTGTCGATTTCGGAGAAGGTGGCTGTTCTCGAACGGCGGTGCTACAGGTCGCGGGGCTGGACCGTTTTGCGGTCGTTGGCCTCGGCGCGCTCTGCGGCGTCGGCGAGCAGTTCGGCGACCTCTTCGTTGAGGGCGTCGTAGAAATCTGCCGAGACGTTGTGGTCCGAAAGTGCGTCCTTCACGGCTGCTTTGACGATGAGGTCAGACATTCCATCGCGGACTTCTCTTGTCCACCATATAAAGGTTCGAAGTTCTCACGCAGGGTTCTCGCCTCGTCGTATCGAATATTGGCCTTTGAGCACCAGAGAGAACATATGCCACCCCTCAAAAACAGGAAACAGACAGATGCACGATCTGACTGGGTTCCAGCGGGATATCTTGTACGTAACCACCGGGCTCGAGGAACCACATGGCCTCGCAATCAAGGACGAACTCGACGACTATTACGAGCAGGAGATCAATCATGGCCGCCTCTATCCGAATCTCGACGATCTCGTCAACAAAGGACTGCTGGAGAAGGGCGAACTCGACAAGCGGACGAACGTGTACACAGTCACGCAACGCGGATTGCGGGAAATCGAGGCGCGACGTGAGTGGGAAAGTCAGTATTTAGAAGATGTGAACGCACCCACTACGTCGTAGAATCATTATAAAAGCGGGACTGCTTTACCCACTTCCCACGAATCCACAGTAAGATGGCTCGGCTCGTCTTCTATCACCACCCACAGGCCGAGAATTTCTCCCTCAAATTTAGCTCGGCATCGGTGGCAGAAATCCTGTCTCAGCGAGAGCAATCCGACGAGTCGACAAAGCTCATCGGGTACCCCTTTGAAACACCGGTCTATGTGCTCTACGAAGGCGATTCAGAGATCGAATCTGCCCAAGACATCGACTTCGATCAGGAATGGCTGAGCGACCGTATTCGTGACCTCCCCCGTGCTGGGCAGGTTGTCGCATTCCGATTAGTAGAGTTGCTCGAAGCCGCGGTCGATGTTCGCGATGAGGATGAGTTCCGGCTCTACAAGGAGTTCGAACCACAAAAGATCCAGCAGGCACTCGATCACGTCTCCTGGGGAGCACCACTTCCGACCGTCGCTGGAGAGGTGATGTCGAATTTGATCCTACGACATTCCCTCCCGAATGCGAATCATCGAACTGGCATCGCGATGCTGCAGTTCTGTATTGAGAGTGTGGAGCCGGATTTTGAGATGCCACGAACGCACGTCGACGACGATACCTGGCGAGAGTGGGTTGATCCTTATATTGTTGATTCTAAGCGGCTCATCACGGTCCGCCGGAACAACCTCCGTTTCAAGCAACTCGAAGAGCTGAACGTCGACCTCGTCGAACGGAAAGACGGGATCCAAATCCGATTAGCCGAGTTCGAGCTGGATATGCACTGGCGAGAAGCCCTCTCAGAGTACGCTGAGCAGCACGAATCCCACTGTACGGACTTTGCACAGTCAGTTCTCGAACGAGCAGAGCGGGACGATCTGCTCGACCGTCAAGGACCAACGAAACAAGAGTTCATCACGTATCTGGAGGACGGACTGGTCGAACGGGACTTCAGAGAAATGTTCTGATCAGTCGCGAAGCTCGGCGACTGACTGACCAACCTCACGGACGTGTTCACTTCGCTCGAGGTCGAGTTCCTCGGCGAGGTAGTCAACCGTCTCTTCGAGGCTCATATTGGAAAGAAGTCCGTCAAGCGGTATAAACCTAGTGCTGACGCAGCAATGTAGCCCATCAGACGAGCGTCTGTGTATACCGAACTATGCACCCTTCGGGAAAACTGTGGAACCGGTGACCACGTAGCGATACCCACCGAAATTACGCAGTGTCGCCATTTGCTGTCCACCAACCGAACTCAATTGAAAGAAGCACCGAAGCGATCGGGAGCGTTTCAGTCTGCAGGTTGTGCGTCAGTCGCTGGTGTCCCGCCCGGAAGCTCGGGAATGGACAAGTCCACGCGGCGGAGCAGCTGAGCGTTGATGGCAACGATGACCGTACTCAGTGACATCAGGAGCGCGCCCACGGCGGGAGACAGCAGAATCCCGACCGGTGCCAACACGCCTGCTGCAAGCGGAATCGCGAACACGTTGTAGCCGGCCGCCCAGACGATGTTCTCCTGCATCTTCCGGTAGCTCGCCTTACTGAGCTTCACCAGCCGAACGACGTCCATCGGGTTGTTCTGGACGAGGATGACGTCGGCCGACTGGACCGCAACGTCGGTGCCGCTCCCGATCGCAATGCCGACGTCGGCCCGCGTCAGCGCCGGCGCGTCGTTCACACCATCGCCGACCATCCCCACGAGCTTGCCCTGGTCCTGGAGTTCCTGTACTTTCTCGTCTTTGTCTTCGGGGAGTACCTCCGCGAACACCGTGTCGATGCCCAGTTCGTCGGCGACGGCGTTGGCGACGTCATGGGAGTCCCCAGTCAGCATCGCCACCTCGATGCCCAGATCGTGGAGTGCGTCGACGACGCGGAAACTCTCCTCGCGGATCACGTCGGCCATCGCGAAGGCGGCGATCAGCTCTCCGTCACGAACGAGATACACCACTGTCTGGGCGTTCTGGCCGGCCTCGTCAGCGAAGTGCTGGAGATGGTCGGGGATTTCGATATTGAGCTGGGTCAACAGGTTCGGCCCACCGACGTACACCTCGTTTCCGTCGACGTTCGCCCGGACCCCTCGTCCTTTGATCGCCTCGAAGGCGGTCGCGTCAGGAGTAGTTATGTCTCGTTCGTCGGCGGCCTCACGGATCGCTCGGGCAATCATGTGCTCGGAGTCGATCTCGACGGCCGCGGCCAGCGCGAGTGCGTCGTCCTCGTCGACGCCGTCGACGGTCGCCATGTCGACGACGCCGTGCTCGCCTTCGGTGAGCGTCCCTGTCTTGTCGAAGATGATGGCGTCCAGATTCCGTGCGTCCTCCATCGCGATGCGGTCGCGGACGAGCATGCCGTTCCGAGCGGCGAGCGACGTGTTGATCGCGACGACCAGTGGGATAGCCAGCCCAAGGGCGTGTGGGCAGGCGATGACGAGCACCGTCACGACGCGCTCGATGACGGTCGCATCGAAGGACACCGCGACCGTCCACGCGATTGCGGTCACGACTGCCGCCCCGAGCGCGACGTAGAACAGCCAGCCGGCCGCGCGGTCGGCCAGCACCTGCGTCTTGGACTTGCTCTGTTGAGCTTCCTCGACCAGGCGCATGATGCCCGCGAGTGTGGTCTCCTCGCCCGTCGCACCGACGCGAACACGAAGACTGCCGTCACCGTTGATGGTGCCGCCGATGACCTCGTCGCCGGGCTCCTTCGAGACGGGCTTGGACTCGCCGGTGATCATCGACTCGTTGACGTCCGAATCGCCCTCCTCGACGGTGCCGTCAGCAGGGATACTCGCGCCCGGCCGGACGAGCACGAGGTCGCCTTCGGAGAGCTCACTGACGGGGACTTCCTCGGTCTCCCCGTCGTCGGTGATGCGCTCGGCGGTGTCTGGCATCAGTTTCGCCAGTTCGTCGAGCGCGCTGGAGGCCCGCCGGACCGACCGCATCTCGATCCAGTGGCCGAGTAGCATGATGTCGATCAGCGTGACGAGTTCCCAGAAGAACGCCGACTGTGTGGGGAAAATCACGCTCGCGAGGCTGTAGACGAACGCGACGGTGATTGCCATCGAGATCAACGTCATCATCCCCGGCGACCGGTCTTTCAGCTCCGGGAGTGCCATCTGGAGGAACGGGATCCCACCGTACGCGAAGACGATGACCGCGAAGACGGAGTTGATCCACTCGCTCCCCGGGAATGCAGGGACAGAGAAGCCGAGCCACTCCTGCAGCATTTCGCTGTACAGGAGGACGGGAATCGACAGGAGCGTCGAAACGAAGAAGCGCCGGCGGAACATCTGTTCGTGGCCTTCGTGCATTCCGCCATGACCCTCGCCGTGTCCCTCGTGGGAACCGTGGGCGTGCCCGTCGCCCTCGTGTCCGGCGTGTTCGTGCTGCTCGTTGGACGCCATCTCACCTGCCGCAGCAGGGTGAGTCTCGTCCTCCAGTAACTCCTGTTCTACCCGTTGCTCGTCAGACTCGGCGGTTGCTTCATCGTGCTCGTCGTGTCCGTGCTGGTGACTGCTGGTGTCCTGCTGGTCTTTCCCTTCGGGGGAATTCTCAGGTGTATCTTTGTGATCGTCCATGGGTCATGTTCTCTGTTAAAGTGGATTCGCCGGCTTCCTGAATCTTTACCCCCTGAAATAGTACAAGCAGGACCAGCGTAGGCAAACCCCAAAGATAATGCTAAGCCGTCGTTTCGAAGCGGTCCGTGCTATCCGTAGATTGCGATACTCAGGCGTGAGCGGTGTATCCTGCGTCTTTGACGGCCTCCACGAGTGCCGTGACGTCAGCATCGCCATCGACATTCGCTTGTTCGGCCTCGCGGTCGGCAGTCGCGTCGGTCACGCCGCTCACTTCTCGAAGCGCCTCCTCGACGGTCTGTTCACAGTGACCGCACGTCATTCCCTCGACAGTGATGGTCTGAGTTATACACATAGTACATACGTGAGGGACATCTTTGTCAGTTTCTGCTTCGAATCCAAAGTCTACCTGAGGGAGGAAACTGGAATTCGAAAGCCAACCGCTGGGAAACCATATTGTGATGCGGGGGTTCTACGGATAGGTATGCGTGATTTAGACGAGACGGACATGGAGATCCTCTCGCTACTGGCAGCGGACGCACGGCGCTCGTTCAGCAGCATCGGTGAGGAGGTAGATCTCTCGGGGCCAGCCGTGTCGGATCGCGTGAAACGGTTGGAGGAAGCCGACATCATCAACGGCTTCACCATCGACGTGAACCGCGCACAACTGCGAGCCGGCGTTCCGGTGTTCGTCCAGCTCGAAAACGACACAGCTGCCATCGAGTCACTTCGAAGCCGACTCCGAGATGCAGATGGTATCGAACACCTCTTCGTCACTGCCGAAGGGAAAATCTGGTTCTACGGCCGAGCAGAAGGGCAGAACGTTCGCCGGTGGATCGACGGCCTCCTCGAAGACGCGCCATCGACGGACTACTCGGTGACGCTCGTCGACGACCTCGAATGGACACCCTCACTCGACGGCACCGAGTTCGCAATCACGTGCGCCGAGTGTGGGAATACGGTCGACAGCGAGGGTGAATCCGTTCGAATCGACGATGATGTCTATCACTTCTGTTGTCCGTCGTGCCGTGGCCGCTTCGAAGACCAGTATCAACGTCTCGAAGACGGAGTCTAGTTGTAGCCGCGATTTCCGCTCCAGGTCGAGAGAGTCGATATGGGTATCCTTCGGTAGTGGGACGGAACTGAACCTTTGAATCTAAACTCTATACTGGTCTGAAGCACTGGTCTCGAAACAGTAACTGCACTAAGGAAGGACCACGTAGTATAGGACAAGAATGGGAACGCGAACTGCACATCTCGACATCACAGGGATGACCTGTGCTAACTGTTCGGCGACAGTTGGCGATGCGCTAGAGTCCCTCGACGGCGTCGTCGAGGCGAACGCGAACTTCGCCACGGATGAAGGCTCCGTCGAGTACGATCCCGACGAGGTATCGCTCGAAGAGATATACGAAGCGATCGAAGATGCCGGATATGGTGCGGTGTCTGACACGGTGACCATCGGCATCTCCGATATGACCTGTGCCAACTGTGTACAGACCAACGAGACTGCTCTCGAGAACACACCCGGTGTCATCGCGGCCGAGGCGAACTTCGCCACCGACGAAGCCCAAGTCCGGTACAACCCCGCGGACACGTCGCTGGATGCACTCTACGATGCCATCGAGAGTGCGGGCTACTCGCCCGTCCGAGAGGACGGCGACGACAGCGACTCCGGTGAGGACGCGCGCGACGCCGCACGACAGGCCGAAATCCGCAAACAGCTTCGATTGACCCTGTTTGGTGCGGTACTCGCCGCTCCGCTTCTCTTCTTCCTGCTTGAGAAATTCCTCCTTGGCGGCGGAGTCGTTCCCGAGACGGTCTTCGGTTTCGAGTTCGGCTGGGTTGAGTTCCTGCTGGCCACGCCCGTTCAGCTGGTGCTCGGCTGGCCGTTCTATAAGAACTCCTACAAGGCACTCGTGAAGAACGGCCGCGCCAACATGGACGTGCTGATCGCACTGGGCTCGACCACCGCGTACGTTTACTCCGTGGCCGTCCTCTCCGGACTGATCGCGGGCGGCCTGTACTTCGACACGGCGGCGCTCATCCTTGTGTTCATCACGCTCGGGAACTACCTCGAAGCCCGCTCGAAGGGCCAGGCCGGCGAAGCACTCCGCAAACTGCTGGAGATGGAAGCCGAGACGGCTACCGTCGTCGACGAAGACGGTAACGAGGAGGAGATTCCGCTCGAAGACGTCGAGGTCGGCGACCGGATGAAGGTCCGACCCGGCGAGAAGATTCCGACCGACGGTGTCGTCGTCGACGGTCAGTCGGCGGTCGACGAGTCGATGGTCACCGGCGAATCCGTCCCCGTCGAGAAAAGTGAGGGCGACGAGGTGGTCGGGTCGACGATCAACGAGAACGGCGTGCTCGTCGTCGAGGCGACGAAGGTTGGGAACGACACTGCGCTCCAGCAGATCGTCCAGACGGTCAAGGAAGCCCAGTCGCGCCAGCCCGACATCCAGAACCTTGCCGACCGCATCTCGGCGTACTTCGTCCCTGCGGTCATCGCGAACGCCGTTCTCTGGGGTGTTGTCTGGTATCTGTTCCCCGGAGCCCTCGCAGGCTTCGTTGAGTGGCTTCCGCTGTGGGGTGCCGTGGCAGGAGGACCTGCAATTGCCGGCGGGACCGTCACCGTCTTCGAGTTCTCGATCATCGTGTTCGCGTCGGCCGTACTCATCGCCTGTCCCTGCGCGCTCGGGTTGGCGACGCCCGCTGCGACGATGGTCGGGACGACCATCGGCGCACAGAACGGCGTCCTGTTCAAGGGCGGTGACATCCTCGAACGAGCGAAAGACGTGGACACGGTCGTCTTCGACAAGACCGGGACGCTGACGAAGGGGGAGATGGAGCTGACCGACGTCGTCGTCTTCGATAACGACGGCCAGCCCGTCTCGGATGGTGGTGGTGAACCCACTGCTGATGGCGGCCAACTGACCGCCCATGACCGCCTCAGCGAGGACGACGTGTTGCGACTGGCTGCCACCGCAGAGAGCGGGAGCGAACACCCACTCGCCCGCGCAATCGTCGACGGAGCCAGAGAGCGCGGCATCGACGTGACCGACCCGGATGACTTCGAGAACGTCCCCGGTCATGGCATCAAAGCGACCGTCGGTGACAGTGAGGTGCTGGTCGGGAATCGGAAGCTCCTCCGTGACAACGGAATCGACCCGTCGCCCGCGCAGGACACGATGGAGCGCTTGGAAAACGAGGGGAAGACAGCCATGCTCGTCGCCTACGAGGGCGAACTCGTGGGTGTGGTTGCCGACGCCGACACGATCAAAGAGAGCGCGAAAGACGCGGTGAGCCAGCTCCAGGAGCGCGGCGTCGACGTGATGATGATCACCGGCGACAACGAGCGCACCGCCCGCGCCGTCGCCGAACAGGTCGGCATCAACCCGGAGAACGTCCGCGCGGAGGTCCTCCCCGAGGACAAGTCCAACGCCGTTGAGGCCATTCAGGACGAGGGGCGGCAGGCGATGATGGTGGGCGACGGCGTCAACGACGCGCCCGCCCTCGCCGTCGCTTACGTCGGAACCGCCATCGGTTCTGGCACCGACGTTGCGATCGAAGCTGCGGACGTCACGCTGATGCGCGACGACCCGCTCGACGTGGTGAAGGCAATCCGCATCTCGGACGCGACGCTCCAGAAAATCAAGCAGAACCTCGTCTGGGCGCTGGGGTACAACACGGCGATGATTCCGCTGGCGTCGCTGGGTCTACTCCAACCCGTGCTGGCGGCCGGGGCGATGGCGTTCTCGAGCGTGTCGGTGCTGTCGAACAGCCTGCTGTTCCGGCGGTACACCCCGGATCACGACTACAAACTGCTCGGAAAACTCCGCTGAACACCACTGCCCTCGATCCATGTCAGCTATTTCCCGCCGCACGGTACACGCGTATATCGTCGAGAAAGCCGATACTGAGCCCACGTACCTCCGGGCTCGGGATATCGCCAGTGACCTCGACGGGTCGCCGAAAGCCGTCGCACAGTACCTCAGCCAGCTTCAGGACGATCTCTCAGCTATGTCACTCGAACAGTGGGGACGCTCGAAGAGCACGACGTGGCGAGTCGAGGTGAATGAGTCGTGAGTATCGTTGCGCGGCGCGTCGAAACCGTCCTCCCCGACACCGGAACCCGAGAATGGTGGGTGCTGTATCTGCTTGCCCCGGTCGTCCTCGTCGGTGCCGCACTCCTCGCGTTCCCGTCGCTCGTCTACGACCGGTTCGTCTGGCAGTATCTCTGGGGTCCGGTCGTCGCCGACGCTGCCGGCCAGCCTGTCACACACGAGGGAATACAGGCCGTCCGCGGATACAACACCGTGAACACGGTGACCTATCTCGCGGCGGTCGTGTACAGCCTCCCAGGACTCTGGGCATATCTCGACTACCTCGATGTCACGTTCGATGCCCGGCTCGCATACGGGTTCGCGCCGATTATCGTCGCCGGCGGAGTAATGCGTGCCCTCGAGGACATCGGACTGCTCGGCGACTACGCAGTATGGTTCATCACACCCTCGATCTACTTCGTCGTCACCGCCGTCACCGTCCTCGCACTCGGCGTCGGCGCACTCGGTCGTGACCGGAATATCGGGTCCATCCCGTCGATAGTCGGTCTCGTTGGGTCGGTCTGGGCGATCGGTGCCGTCGGGTGGGCACTCTGGTATGGACTCTCAACGGCGGCGACATTCCGCCTGTGGGTTCCTGTTGCGACGACGGGGATCGCCCTCGGCGTGACCGCACTCTACTACTGGAGTGCACGTCTCGTTGACGTCGCACATCTCCGCCATCCGATGTTCTTGCTGGCCGTCTTTGGACAAACGTGGGACGGAGCGCAGAACCTCATCGGTGTCACGTTCCTCGGCTACTCCCCGAAGCTGGTCGTCACGAATCTCGTGTATCAGGCGACTGGATTCTCGGGGTCGACGTTCGTCCTCAAACTCCTCGTAACCGGCGGCATCGTGTGGTACCTCGCGGACGCGAAAGACGAGATGAATCACACCTGGTGGTGGCTCATGACGTTCTTCACCGGAGCAATCGGACTGCCGATGGGCGTCCGTGGGACACTTCGGATGATGCTCGGGGTCTGATATGGATACGATGAACACAGACGGTACGACACGGCAGTACGGAGCCGCAATCGCACTCGTTTCGGGAGTCTACTCGCTGCTCTCGGCGACCACCGGCAGCGGAATGATGAGCTCTAACAGCGGCCTCCTCATGGCGCTCCTCGGCGTGATAGTCGTTGTTCACGGTGTCGTGTTGCTCACGCCCTACGCGAGTCGGCTCGGGAACGCGAGTGGGCCGCTAATGATCGGGTACTCGCTGGTGATGTTGCTTAATCAGGCGGTCGTCGGCGTTACTAGGAGTATGAACTGGGGGATGAGCGGTGGAATGGGGTCCGGGATGAACGGCGGGATGGGTGGCGGAATGAGCAGCGGTATGGGCTCAACCATGACTGCCGGGATGGGCTGGGACCTCGGGATGGTCGCGCTCGCAGTCCTGATGCTGTTCAGTGGGGTCATCATGACGAACCGGCGAAACGACAGTGCCGGGATGTAATTGGGTGAGACGAATGCCTTCCACACCCACAGCAACCACGACTCGTCTGCCCAGATATCTTTCCCCACTCCCCCAGCGCGTCGAGGATCTCGCACTTCGGTACGCCTAGATTATCGTTGTTAGCACCGCTGAACGGGTTTTGCTTCGTAGTTTATCCCCGAATTGCCGGCTGCAATTGTAGAATTAAGCTTTGGAGGGCGTGCCGCGGATAACTATAAGGCATTAGATATATTATCTCGCCCTTCATTATTTAATAATAGCAATTAACAAATGGCCGTTCTATAGCACCTGATTTAATAAGACTGTGGCCCCTCCGCTTACATAATGACACCACCAAAAGAAGGTGGCCACGACCACGATCACGACCACGACCACGATGACGCCTCGTTCGAGGAGGGCAGCGCTGTCCAGTTTTCCGTCCCGGAGATGGACTGTCCCTCCTGCGCGGGGAAAGTCGAGAATAGCGTCGAGAAGCTTGACGGGATCATCGGTGTCGATCCAAAGGTAACGACGGCAACGCTCTCGGTCTCCTACGAGGAAGATCAAACGTCGCCGGACGCGATTGCCGAGCGCGTCGAAAAGGCCGGATATACCATCGAGAACCGGAGTGAAACGACTGCGACGTTCACTGTCCCGGAGATGGACTGTCCTTCCTGCGCGGGGAAAATTGAAAATGCGCTTGATGACGTCCAGGAGCTCTCAAGTTACGAGACACAGCCGACGACCGGGAAGGTAGTTACAACCTACGATGGTGACTCCATTTCACCATCGAAGATCACTGCTGCGATCGAGAATGCTGGCTACGAGGTGACTGACTCAACTGCGACCGACGCAGACACTGTGGAGAGTGCTACTGACGACCGGGGGAGCGTCTGGACCAGTTCGAGGGCGATCAAAACCTGGATTAGCGGAGGGGTCGTCACATTCGGCCTGCTCTTCGAGTTCTTCCTCACCGGCCAGAACGTCCTCGTGGCTGAACTCGTCGGTCGCGAGTTACTTCTCGCCGATATCCTCTTCCTCGTTGCCGTTGGGGCCGCTGGCCAGGTCATCTTCCGCAACGGCTACTACTCCGCGCTGAACCGTAATCTCGATATCGACCTGTTGATGAGCATCGCCATCAGCGGCGCCATCATCGCCAGCCTCGTCTTCGGGGAAGCGCTCTACTTCGAGGCCGCCACGCTTACGTTCCTGTTCAGCATAGCGGAGCTGCTCGAGCGCTACTCGATGGACCGCGCCCGGAACTCACTCCAAGAGCTGATGGACCTCTCGCCTGATGAGGCAACGGTCAAACGAGACGGTGAAGAGGTGACGGTTCCAGTCGATGACGTGGCTGTCGGCGACATCGTCGTCGTGCGTCCGGGCGAAAAAATCCCGATGGACGGCGAGGTTCTCGACGGGGAGAGTGCTGTCAATCAGGCCCCGATCACAGGCGAGAGCGTGCCGGTGGACAAGACACCGGGTGATGAGGTGTACGCCGGGACAATCAACGAACAGGGGTATCTTGAGGTTGAGGTTACCTCTGAAGCGGGCGATAACACGCTCTCGCGTATCATCCAGATGGTCGAAGACGCCCAGTCCAACAAGACCGAACGCGAGCAGTTCGTCGAGCGGTTCTCCTCGTACTACACGCCGGTTGTCGTCGGCTTCGCGGTCTTGGTTGCGGTCGTTCCGCCACTCCTGTTCGGGGCATCGTGGCCGACGTTCATCGTTTATGGGCTCACATTGCTCGTGCTAGCGTGTCCCTGTGCGTTCGTCATTTCCACGCCCGTATCCGTTGTGTCGGGGATCACCAGCGCCGCGAAGAACGGCGTCCTCATTAAGGGGGGTAACCATCTCGAAGCAATGGGTGCAGTCGAGGCGATTGCGATGGACAAGACCGGCACGCTCACCAAAGGCGAACTCACCGTCACCGATATCGTTCCGTTGAACGATAACACTGAAGACGATGTCCTCCAGTGTGCCCGTGGTTTGGAATCGCGGTCCGAACACCCCATCGGCGATGCAATCGTCGAGTTCGCCGAGGATAGTGATATCGGAGCGCCAACAGTCGATGACTTCGATAGTATCACCGGAAAGGGCGTCAAAGCCTCTCTCAACGGCAAGAAACACTATGCAGGCAAACCTGGATTCTTCGAGGAGTTAGGCTTCGATCTCGAACACGTCCACGCGACAACCGACGGCGGTGTCGTTACGACGAAGAGCCAGCAGATGTGTGAGCAGAATGACTGCCTCGACCTTCTTGAAGAGACTGTCCCCGAACTCCAGTCACAGGGAAAGACCGTCATCCTCGTGGGAACCGAGGATGAGATCGAGGGTGTGATCGCCGTGGCCGACGAGATTCGCCCCGGGGCGAAGCAGGCGATCCAGCAGCTCCACGACTTGGGCGTCGAGCACGTCGTCATGCTCACAGGCGACAACGAGCGGACCGCCCGGGCGATTGCCGATGAGGTCGGCGTCGACGAGTTCCGTGCGGAACTCCTGCCCGACGAGAAGGTCACAGCGATCAAGGAACTCGACGAGCAGTACGACGGGGTCGCGATGATCGGCGACGGGGTTAACGACGCACCCGCGCTCGCGACGGCGACCGTCGGCGTTGCGATGGGTGCAGCTGGCACGGATACTGCCCTCGAAACGGCAGACATCGCGCTCATGAGCGACGACCTGTCGAAGCTGCCGTACCTCTACGAACTCTCCCACGACGCGAACAGCGTCATCCGGCAGAACATCTGGACGAGTCTGGGCGCCAAAGGACTGCTCGCACTCGGTGTGCCGTTCGGGTTGGTCCCGATTTGGGCTGCTGTTTTGATCGGGGATGCTGGCATGACGCTTGGCGTTACCGGGAATGCGATGCGGCTCTCCCGTATCACGCCTACTAAGGCGGATTCTGACGAGGTGTCAGCATGAGTGAAGCAGGACTAAGTGACGTCTATCCCCGCGCAAGTCCGTGGCCACCACTCGTCGCGCTCGGTCTCGTCACCTCGGAATTGGGTGTTGTGTTCGGACTGCGCCCAGTAACCGTCGGCGGCTTGCTGCTGTTTATTGGATCTATCGCGGGGATTCTAACGGAGTCACAGCATATTACACGTCCATTTTATACAGTGGCGACGCTCGGCGCACTCGCAGCAATTGCCGGCCTGCTGTTAGTCCGCTACAACGTGGCATTCCGTGGGGCATCATTATTGATTGCAGGCGGCATCAGTATTGGCGTGGCGAGTATCGGTCCTCGTCTGATTCGGGGACGAGGTGTCGCCTAATGGATCTCGACGACCGAGTCGTATTCGGCGCAATCGTCTTCGCAGGTGTCGCTATCCCTGGCGTAACTAGTTACTTCCTCTCCGAGGTCGGCGCAGATACGCTCGGCCAGATTGTTTGGGCGGCGGGATACGGTGGGATGATACTATTCGTGTGGTACCACTGGCTCCGACCGATGGACATGCAGGGGGCGTAACACATCGACGCTCGACCTCCGAGCGCTAACCGCCTGCACCGCATCTTAGGAGCGCTGGGGCAGGACAGGAACCAGCCGAATCGAGGAGGCATCCAATATAACTGCGTCTTTCTCGTGAAAGTCGTGGTTAGGACACTCCTGTGTCCATTTTCTCAGTTGAATGGACGAGCGTGGCAGTGAAGATGACCACCGTGGCCACGATAAATAACGCGCTAAGTGGGGAAGAGGAATCAACGAACACCCAGTATAGTGGTGCTGCGACGGAGGGGCCGGCCGCTAGTACGGCGATTTTGGCGACGAGTGGACCACAGCAGCCACACGTGCAGGCACCAATAACAGACCCTGTGCCGGCTGTTCCCTGGGTTATTCCCGCACCCTCTTCAAGTCGCCACTGCCAAGCAATCAGGAGGGCGTTCATTCCGATCAGGACGCTCAACAGCCCGACTATCGTAACTACCCCAATCGAGAGAGCCACCGTCAAGGGAATCTGCGGGAGCACGATTTCGAGCGTGTCCCACTGGACAAGCTGATAATTGACTGGCAAGACCGTGATGACGCGCTCACGCGGCAGCCCCTCCTCCCAGAAGAACGAGAGATACCCACTTGACGAAAGGAAGAATATCCCGGAGAGAAGCGTAACGATGGCACCGAACCGTCGCGCAACACGATCCCGGAGAGCTGCACGGACGACATCCCCTCGATCCGTCCAGACAACATATCCGACGAGAATCGGTGTGCCCAGTACGATGAGATACCCCAGCGGGTGGGTGTAGCTCGCTGAGCCACGGATTACGTATGGGTACGAGATCCACAAGCCCATGAGAATGCCGAGGAACGTGTACCGTGGGCGAGTCGGCCACCGAAGCATTCCAATACCGAAACTCGCTACTACAACACTGACGCCGACACCGAGCCCGAGCACTTCGTACCACGAGCGGGGGAACGGCATCGAACTGGCCGCATAGGTCGGATCTGGTGTGACCCCGTCGAAAATGATGATCCCGAGAATAATGACGAACAGTCCGACTCCAATTCCGTATAGCGCTGTTGTCGGCGAGACCTGTTCGTGACGCTTCAATAACGCACAGCCAGCGACAAGTCCAATTCCGCCGAGGGTCACGGCGATACTCGCCTGCTGCGAGATGACGAGTGGGCCTTCGCCGCCATGGGCTGATACAACCGGAATCTGTGCAAGAACTACTAGGACGACTAACGCGAGAAGAGAGCCGAAGCGAGCCGTACCGCGATTGTCTCCACTTTGTGCGGGAGTTGAACTGCGTTCGTTCAGTTTTTGTGCAACAGCGGTGGTTCGTTCGCTTTGATTTTGGAAATATCCCTGTAGCATGATTATGTACGAGCGTCGTCAGTCCTGGACGTACAGCGAATACAGAATCACAGCGAGACCGGCGGCCACGAAGGTGCTGTTGACGAGGACGCCGACTGCGAGCGATACCGAATAGACCACGTTAGCAATACCGGTGAACAGTGCACCGAACGTCACAATCCCGAATCCAACTCGGAGGAGTCCGAGTGAGGGGTCACCCGTCCGACGGTATGCTTTGTGTGCGATATACGTAATTCCACCTCCAAGGCCCAGAATGAGCGCTTTCACGGCGACAATCGCAGCCATGATCTCATTCATAGCTCGTCACCCATCTTCGACCAGATATCTCGAAGTCGCTCGTCAGTTCCTTGCCGTCCATGTTCGATTGTCACGGAGAATGTGTCGTCCTCGTCAATCGTGATGTTCACGTTCTCGAAATTTCGCTGATAGTACGACGTTCGCCCACCGTCAGGGTTTATTTTGTCGTGTTCCCGCAGGAGTGCGGCGTCACTGAGCTGTTCAAGCTTCCGGTACAGCGTCGAACGGGGGATGTCACACGCTTCGGCGAGTTCGGTAGCAGTCATTGGATCGGCGGTTTCGCGGAGTATTGATTGACAGCCCGGATCATCCAGCGCGTCGAGGACGAGTTCAGGGGATGGCTGATCGTCCGACGTCGCTGTATCATCCACCATGCTGAATTCCTCGGTTTTTCGTAGGATACGTTGTATGATTCCCGGCCGCCGTTCCGCGTGACAATATCCAACTGTTCGCCGTGAGTTGATAGCTGCGCCTCTTCGTGGCAGTTTGGTTGATACGCATACTGGCAGCGCATTGCCTATCGGAATCTGGGTCACCGGCATTCGAACTGTTGGGAACTACCATCGGTGAGTTCGTAGAATCCGCGTCGGTTCGAGTTGAGAACTCCTTGTTCGCAAAGCTGGATGCATACCTGCTCGACGTGCACTGGGTGTCGATTTATCGTGGCCGCAATTTCAACCGCGTGAGTCTCTGATTCGCCAGCAAGTGACTCCACGATGTCCGTCTCTATTTGGCTCGTATGCTTGTTCATTACTCGTGCTCGGCGTAGACATCGAGAAGTTCTTGGTAACGAGTTCGAATCGTGACCTTGCTCACGCTTGCCGCTGAACTCACAGTCTCTTGGGTGAGTTTCTCGTTTGTAAGATACGTCGCTGCGTACAGCGCGGATGCCGCCATGCCTACCGGGCTTTTCCCGCTGTGGATGCCGTTCCGCTGGGCAACGTCGAGCAGTTCTCGCGCACGTCGGAGTGCCTCGTCGGTCACGTCAAGCGACGACGCGAGCCGCGGCAGATGTTGATCCGGGGACTCCGGTTCTATTTCAAGGTTAAGCTCCCGGGAGAGGTATCGGTATGCTCGCTGAAAGCGTTTCTTTTCGACTCTGCTTACCGTTTCGACGACAAAAGGGGACCTCGGAGTTTGATGCTGCCTCGCGCTCGCGTACAGCGCAGCCGTTGCCATCCCTTCGATGGATCGGCCCGGAAGCAACCCTTCCTCGACGGCACGCCGATAGAGAATGCCGGCGGTCTCACGAACTGCTTCAGGCAGGCCAAGTGCCGATGCCATCCGATCAATTTCGTCGAATGCCTGTTTGAGATTCCGCTCTGAGGCATCCTTCGTGCGGAATCGTTCGTCCCACCGGCGGAGACGTTGCAGTTGCTCTCGTTTCCGACTGGAGAGATATTGGCCACGCGCGTCTTTGTCCTGCCAACTGATAGTTGTGCTGAGCCCCTTATCATGCATCAGCGGCGTCGTCGGTGCACCGACCCGACTTTTATTCTGTCGTTGTTCGTCGCTAAACGATCGCCACTCTGGACCATGGTCGATAGTTTGTTCGTCGGTGACTAAGCCACAACTTTCACACGCTACCTCACTCTGCGAATCGTCGTAACGAATCTGCCCACCACACTCCGGGCAGACTGATCGTTCTTCTGAACCCTGATTTTGCGGCGGTTTTGTCATCTCATTCGTGTGGGAATCTTCCGGTTCTCCATCATTCCTCGGCATTACTCGGTTTCGACAGTAGCGTTGCTCCGATTCAGGGACAAGCAGTCTCAGCTAATGAGTGTGGGGCGGTATCCCAGAATTTGGGATACCGGTTCAGACGTTTCAGTAGCCCCTTCTAACCCTCGTTTATCGAAAAACCGCTCAAAGAAAGATGAGACAAACTACAATTCCGCGTCGTATACGGCGTTCTCGACTACGATACGTACACCTTGCTGGAGGAACACTGGTGGTAACCTATATTGTGATGCTTCTCGGCGCATATACCAGCGCGATTGGCGCTGGGCTGTCTTGTCCTGACTGGCCGACCTGTTACGGGACTTGGCTCCCGTTTCTCCAGCCCGAAATTATCGCTAATTCGCCGTATTCCGCGCTCCAAATCTTCGCCGAGTGGGCCCACCGCGGACTCGCATTCATTGCGGGACTGCTAATTCTGGCAACAGCAGTTACAGGATGGCTGTTTCGCCCACAAGAATCGCTCATCAAGTGGTCAGCGATGACCGCTCTTATTCTGCTTCCAATTCAGGTGCTACTAGGCGGGCTGACTGTTACCCGGGAACTCCAACCAATAATCGTCACAGCCCATCTTGGCGTCGCCATCCTCATTCTTCTTTGTCTGCTCTCGACGACGCTGGCGGCAAAACTTCACCCGACAATCGTGTGATTATCACTACGGTCCGGCGTTCTCGCTACCCGTTTCCGAGCCTATTATACTGATTGACCGCCTTTGTCCGAATATGAGAAAGAGATTAGGAGACGGTATCGTCGTCACGATGCTGATTCTGTTGGTTGCAATTACGTTTATATACGTTAGGACCCCCGGATACACCCAAGGTGGGTTAGCTAGCATGTTCGTCGTGGCCAGCATTGTGATGTTGTTAATTCTACTATTCACACTTATAGCAATGGTAACCCGGGATTTAGCCACGGGATCGTCTGACTCACAGGCATAACTACGCCAACTCTGTCTCACGGTTTCGGATATTCGGAGTGGTTACTCTGGAAGTTTGAAGTAATGGGGCGAATTAAATTCACCCCCACAACGACCAACAGCAGACGTTTTTCCTTATAGCTCCGACCACAGGGATTCTTGCTGCTACCTGATCACTTAAACTAGGTTCTATTAGACTGCTTGGCTGGGCATTCGTCGGAGTTACAGGATTGATTACGGCAATTAAGAAAGGACAAAATGGCGGCAAACGGTTTAACGTAACCATCTGGCCACAAGAACGAACGGAAATTGCCGTCAGGGCCCTTGCGTATAATTGGGTGTTAATTCTCAATATAGCTATCGCACAGGTTACTTGAGCAGCAACTGGCAGTTTTGCATTTGGTGTATGACTTGCGTTTCTCGTCCCAATCTGGTTTCGCAAGCATATCCATTTCATGTTACGCTATCAACGTCTAAGAAGTCCTAATACCTGCTCTCAGTATCGAGAAGGGGGAAGGAGTTTCCGGAGATATGTCATCGAACGTTTAACTGAAACCGGGCTATTGTTGCATCTGGAACCCCACGATAGGTCTAGACAAATGGCAGACAGTCAGGTAACCAACGGGCGCGGAGTCGTTATGTGGATGTATCTCAGCGCGGTTGCCGTCGCGGGTATCTTCGGGTACGTGCTGGGAGTTATCATCTACGGGAATGGTGGGCCGTCGGGACCACTTACCGACGGTGGGCCAGCAGCACAGTACGGTAAAATCGGCCCAATTGTGTTCGAACTAAACCCGCCAAATTTGGCAATTTTCGGCTTAGTGGCAGTAGGTGGACTTCTCGGTCTCGGACTGCTCGCTATCTCGTATGCCAGCCGATACGACGACACTACCGTGTGACAACGACAGAACTACCAGTCGATATCAGTAGTCACCAACCCAGGTTAAGGACTGTGTCCGTCCAGTCCCAACGTGACGTGTGGAGTTCCACTTCCCGCGCTCGGTAGTCCCGCTCGTCGTGATCGTCGCCATCGCTGCGGTCGCACTGACGTCAGTGATGGCTGCCTCGACAGTCTTCTTGATGGTGCTACCTTCGATGATTGTCTTCTCGGTCTTGGCGTTCTTCCTCGGAATGAAACACGACGAATATCGTACAAGTTCGTAGTATTCCCGCTCAGTCGCGGATCATCTCAGAAGTGAGGTGTATATCTTACCCTGTTGATAGGCGGTTTCTCTGCGCCCGTCTTTGCAAGGGTCTTCAGCGATTCTCTCCGTACAACAGCAAAAACGGCTCGGTTTTCACTATTTCGAAACGAAGAGGTACATGTGGCCCTAACCATCGGCTATGAACGATAAATTCCTCATGATGGCGGTTCTTGTAGGGATCGTCTTCGCACTATTCCTCACAGGATTCGTCCTCCGACTCACCTAACTAAGAATGAGTGAAATGAATACTGAGCGGAAGTGCTGCCGGAAAACGTGGTAGCTCTCGTCTTATGAAACAACAGTACGCGCACTCAGTTGGGGTTGTACTTGCTGGGATCGGACTGGTTGGGACGTTCCTCTCGTGGCCTGCAACAACAGACTTCACGGTACAAGCTACTCGTGTGTCCGGAGTGGTCGCCGTACTGGCTTTCACTGTCCGACGTCACGGGCTTGCTCCGCCGTGGGTCGACACTGTCGCAACGGCGGCCACCGCTGGCCTGACGCTCGGAGCAGCGGCTGCGGTCCTCGAGCTCCAAACAGCAACAGTACTCGGACCGATTATCTCGCTGCTGGCTGGCTTCAGTGGGCTGGGAGCGGGTGGTGCTGCCATCACCAAATTGAACCAGTCAGCAGTCAAAATACGGGAGCGTCGAACTCTCCTCGCACTCGCCGTCTCCGCACTCGCGCTCGTCGTGGGGGGTCTCCTCAATAGTATTGCCGTCTCTCTTGTCCCCTCGACACCGGTGGTTCGCGTTTCAGTTTCCACTGCCGTCGCAAGTATCGCCTATGCGATAGTTGGCGTCGTGTTCATCAAATCTACCAACAGTAGTATCGACGTGAGCACGCTGACTCAGCGCGACCTTGTCGTGGCAGCAGGCGGGATACTCGCAATTTTCACTCTACATGCAATAATGGCCGCCACGGTTTCTGTATTCTCACTTCCACAAACATCCCACTCTCTCATCGAGGCAGCAAAAACGACTCCCGAAATCCTGCTTCCCCTAATCGTCCTTTCGTTCGTTGTTGTCGCACCAGGTGAAGAATTACTCGCGCGAAATGCCCTCCAGAAATACCTGTACGGTGCGTATTCACGCCGGAGTGCTGTTATCACCGCGTCGTTCGTGTTTGCTGCCAGCCACATCCTCGCGTACGGCGGTACGGGTACCACACCGGGTGCGATCCTCGTCACGCTCGCACGAGTCTTCGGTGTCGCGGTCGTACTCGGAGCTACCTACGAGCAGACAGACGACCTGTTCGCGCCGGTCGTCGTGCACGGCACGTACAACGCCGGCCAGTTCGCTGTCGCGTATCTCGCGTTCACCTAACCTTTTCTACAGTCGCTGTTTACTACGGCTGGATTGACGCGCCCTCGTCATCACTAAGCCGTTCGGCAATCACTCGATTCCGGTTAACGCCGCGGCGGTGAGCAGCGACAGGGACGTCCACACAGCCAGCGAGAACACGCTTGCAATCGGCGATGCCGCCCGAACCGTCATCGTCACTGCCGGTTCGACAGCATACGTCATCACAAGTCCACGGTACGCACTTACTGGACTGGCTGCGAGCGCTTCGCTTAGGCCTCGTTCGACGATCCAGCCTTGCCCGACCCCAGCAATCACCACGAGGTCAAAGCCGATGACGACCACGAGCAACAAGCCGACCGCGGACACGAGCCCACGACGGGCAGACCGAGCGACCGACGAAATCAATAGTGTGATGGCGAGAACAACGCCCGCGAATACCATCGTCACCGCGACGAACCGCGCGTAGTACACTGGCGAGTCTAATCCGCCTGATTGTGCGAGCACGTTCGGCGTGCCCCCCGAAAGTGGAACAACGAACCCTGCTGCGAGCAGCGTCGCAACGATAATCCCGAGTGCGACTGCGAGTCGGCCACAGTAGACGCCGAGCCCGTACCGAATGGGCGTTATCGGAAACGTATCGAGGACTTTCAGTTCGCCCCGTAACCGGTCGCCGAGAATCGCACGATATCCGAGCGCAACCACCAGCACCGGCACCAGGACCTCGGCCGGCGTGAGGAGCGCCAGCACGAGCGGTACGTAGCCGGCTTGCCCGCCGAGGGCTGCAATTGCCATGACGAGTGCGAAGAACCCGACGGCCAGCAGCCAGACTGACCGCGACCGCGCGAGTGCTCGCAACTCCCGTTCGAAGACCGCAGTGAACTGCTGGGTGGCGTCACTCATGGTCATCGCCTCCCTCGGCGGTGACCGTGCGACCGCTTACTGCTGTCTCAAACGCGTCCTCTAGGGTCTCCGCCTCCGTGTCTGCAAGCACTTCTTCTGGGGACCCCGCTGAGACGATGTTACCATTAGACATCACGAGAAGATAATCAGCGTCTGCTGCGCGCGACAGGTCGTGCGTCGTCAGCACGACGGCCTGGTCACGTTCGGTCAACCCCGCAATCACGTCGTATACGTGGCGGGTCATCTCCGGGTCGAGTCCACTCGTCGGTTCGTCGAGGACAACCAGTTCGGGTGACCCAAGGAGGCTCACTGCAATTCCCAGGAGGCGGCGCATACCTCCGGAGAGTGCGTCCGTTCGGCGGTCGGCCGCGGCTTCGAGGCCGACGCGAGCGAGTGCGGCATCGACGTCGGTCTCTCCGGCGAGCAGGGCGGCGTAGAACGCGACCGTCTCCCGGACCGTCGCCGACGGCTGGAACCGCGGGTCTTGGGGGAGATACCCGACGGGGCGCTCCCCACCGGCGTGGAGTGTGAGTTCGCCCGCCGTCGTACTCTCTACGCCCGTAACAAGTTCCGCGAGCGTCGTCTTCCCAGATCCATTCGGCCCGATAATCGCGGTGACTTCACCATCCGGAATCCAGAAGGAGAGACCGTTGAGAACATCGACGTCACCGAACGATTTCGAGAGTGCCGACGCTTCAACGACAGCCGAAGCCGCCGTCTCAGTATCGTCGTTATCGCGGACTGTCGCCCCACGATCACTCATTACGGATAGCGATTCCTGTGCCACTCGAAAAAATGTATTGCCCCATCATTCTTTGCGGCTCCCCACGTATCGCCGCCTATGGAATTCTGGCACGTGGCTGCTGTTGGCCTCCTCGTGTTCGCGGCGGTCGTCGGGCCATTCGCCGTGGGCGGTGGGAGCCAGCAGGCAGCTGCGGTTCCGATGTCAGATACGAAGTCAACGGGTGTTCCAGAAAGCGTCGTCGTCAGTGCCTACGAATCGACGATTGCGTTGCCGACTGGGCAAGTCTCGTTCTCCCAGTTCAAATTCACCGTTGGATACTACGGCATCACGTCGATGGTCGCAGGGCTGCAGGAGAGCACGGAGCGCGAATTCGGGCGGCCGATGACTGTGTACGTCTCGGATTTCTCCGGGACTGGCGTCTACGTCGGAGAAGATAAATTACTCAGAGCCCCGATGGACGCAGATACGGAGTGGATGCCGGCCAGTACGGCGTACTTCGTCGTCAACAGCACTGCCAGCATCCCTACTCGGAGGCAAGCGTTAGTCCCGTTCTCGAACCGGAGTGATGCCACGGCGTTCGCTCGACAGTACGGTGGTCGCGTCGAACAGTGGGACGCGGTCCAACAGCTAGCTATCGGCGCTGCGGGCCGCACCTCCGCTGAATGGGAGCGGACTAGTGATGCACGAAGCGCACGTGGGAACAGGACGGCCGCCCGTGCGCGGTCGCTCCTCGACCGCCCGATTTCGACCACCGTAGAATCAAACGAGTCGCTGACTGCAGCGATTCGGCGTGCCGCACCCAACACGACCATCCAGCTGGCAAGCGGGAATCACTCTGTCTCCAATGTCACGGTGGACAAACCCCTGACGATTCGTGGCGATGGGGTCAACCAGACGCGCATCATCGGGGACGAAAACCGCAGTGTCATCTACGTGAACGCATCACGCGTTGCGATTACGGATCTTTCGATGTCCGGCATCGGCACAGTGCGGACCCGCGACCGAGCGAACATTACGGGCGTTCCGGTCAGGAATGAGTCGTTCCGGGAACGCTACTGGACGACGCATGGCTACGGTGACGCAGGTATCGTCTTCAAGGAGTCCACCCGATCACTGGTCTCTGACGTTCACATACGGACACGCGCAAATGGTATTATCGCGCGGAATAGCCCGAATCTCACCGTGTCAAACCTCACGGTTCGGGGAACGCGAGACTGGGAGGATGGGTTCCTCGGGGTTTCGATTCTCGGCGCGCCCGCGCTCGTCCAGAACTCGACGTTTTACGGCGGGAAAGTCGGTGTGTTTGCCCACGACACGCAGTCGTTCACTGTTCGAGATTCCTCGATGGAGGGGATGATGATCGGCGTGTTCAGCGTGTTCGCTCAAGGAGCGTTCGCCGCTGACAACGATATCGAGGACACGTACGTCGGCGTTTACATCCACGACCGATCGAACCGAAACGTCGTGACAGGGAATACCGTCACAAACAGCAAGAACGGCGTCCTCGTCTTCGGGCGGTCGAGCTACGTCGCGGAGAATGTTGTGACGCATAACCAGCACGGCGTCGTCGTGCAAGGCCAATATTCAGTCTATGAGGAGAATGTCGCAGCGTTCAATCGGGTTGGGATTCGAGCGATGTCGTTGTTCCCGACGAACCGCGTCACCGACAACGACATCGCGTATAACCGACGGTACGCCGCGACAGCACGGTTCAACGTGTTGCACGTCTGGGAGGGGAACTACTGGCGGGGCGCACCCGGTATTGATACCGACGGTGACGGCTCACTTTCCCGGTCGTTCCGCGCGACAGGACCGGTCGGAATGGTCGCAGATGGGGGTGCTGGGGCACCGACGTTGGCACGAGCACCGGCACTCAAATTGATACGACAATTACAGCAGACGATGCCGGGGATTCGGTTCGGGGGCGTCGTGGATGAAGCCCCACGAGCAAGTCCGGTCCGTCCAGCTGTGTTGGCGCAGCTTGAAGACACCCAGCATCCGCCGGGGCAATTCGACGACGAAGACGAGTGGGATTACACATTCTAGCCGCCGAGATCACTCTGGTTTGATTAAGCTGGCACGTTACCCAACCGACCCCGCTGATGTTGCTGCTTCCTCGGGATCCAGCACATCCGGGCGCTCTATTCGCACGTTAACAACCACGAGTCAGGTGACCCGTGGAACTCTCGCTGCCTTTTTTCATATCAAGGGATGATAGCGACGGCCTAACGAAAATCGCAACACCTACTCAATCTCCAAGAGAATTACAATACATGGACCGGCGGCGGTTTCTGAAAACCACGAGTGGGCTGGTCGGCGTAGCTGGCGTCTCCGGGTGTCTTCAGCGACTCGGATTCGAGACACAGTCCGCGTGGCGAGATCCACCGCTCGTCGAAGACCGGCCAGACGGTGTCTACTATCCGGCGATTGTTGAGGGGATGGGCGTATACGAAACGACGACCGTCAATGGTATCGGCGTCGCGTTGATGCACTCGTTCCCCCACCGATTCTGGACGGTGACCGGGCCGAACAAAACAAAAGTCGTTGTCTCGTCGGACGACTCGCTGCATTTGATGGCGAGCGTCTGGGATGTCGAATCCGGGACGGTACTCCCGACCGCAGTCTCAGTGGATATTCAGAATGAGGAAGGGAATGTCTCGACGACGAATCTATGGTCGATGCTCTCCCCAAATATGGGGTTCCACTACGGGGATAACGTGGCACTATCGGGGAGCGGTGAGTATGAGGTGACAGTCCGGATTGCGCCCGTTCAGGCAGCACGGACCAGCCCGTTCAAGGGTCGGTTTACGGAGACGCGAACCGCGCAACTCCAGTTCACCTTTGAGCCGTCAGAAACGTATGACCTCCCGATCCGCCGTCTCGATGACAAGGCGGGCACCCGTGGGACAGTAGAACTGATGCAAATGGACGGCGTACCGGCCCCGGTCGCGCCACCGAAAGAACAGCTCCCCGGACGACTACTCGGCGAGGCGTCCGCTGACGATGCTGTGTTCTGCACGAGTCTGGTCGATGAAGAACGGCGATTCCCGGAGACAGACGGACCGTATCTCGTCGTCTCTCCCCGGACGCCCTATAACCGCGTTCTGCTCCCGGGAATGTCGCTCTCGATGGTAGTTGAGCGTGACGGAAAAGCGGTTCTGGAGACGGGACTGGACGGCACACTCGACCCTGATCTCGGCTACTACTACGGGACGACAGCTGCGGAAGTCGAGCGCGGCGATACCGTCACCGTTCGAATTGAGACACCACCACAGGTGTCTCGTCACGACGGCTACGAAACCGCATTCATGCAGATGTCCGCGGTCCAGTTTACCGTCTGAATGCGACGGGCAACTGCTTCACTCGCCTGAATGCTGATTAGAGGGCGTTTTCGCCAGAGGGAACGACAGAATAAGTGTAGTCAACAGTACGAACACGATTAACGAGAGATTCGGGATGGCCAACCCAAGTATCGGCGACTGCCACTGCACAACGGCGCAAGACCCTTCAAATGTACATGTTGTTGTCGTCACCTGAAGGAGTGAGTGATACGTGGCGATAATGACCCCGAGTACTGAGAGCGGTAATACAGTCCGCCAGACTCCGATCCGGGTTTCGAGCGTCGCCACGCCAAGGATGACTACTTGTGGATACATCAGGATGCGTTGATACCAACAGAAGTCACATGGAACTAATCCTAAACCAAGACTGAACCAGAGACTACCTGACGTGGCGATAGCAGCGACGAGTGTCGCTACACCGAGTATAATTCGGTCTTGGTCAGGAGCCATCGGCGAGGTCTTCGATGAGCGTTCGAACCCGTGACTCGTCGCTCAGAGGATTGACAGTCTCACCGTCGATGATGAGCGTGGGCGTCCCGGAGACGCTCGCCGCTGCTGCCGCTTCGCTCGTCTTCTGCACTGCGGGTTCGTACGTCTGTGCATCGAGTTGCTCTCGAACGCGGGCAAGGTTACGCACATCTGCGGATTCGGCGAACGAAACGAGTTTTTCGGTCGTTGCCCATGTTTCACTTTCCGGAGGTTGATTAGCGAAGACGTATTCGTGGTAGCGCCAGTACATCTCCGGATCTACGTTCCAGACTGCAAGACCAGCACGAGCAGCCCGAGAGGCATCGGCCCCGAGGAACGGCTTGTCGTCGACGTATGCGAGCGCGCGGAACTGAAGACTGATATCACCGCTCTCTACGTAGTCGGTGACCAGCTCTCCGAGGAGGCCTGTACTGAATTCCGCACAATACGGGCATTTCCAACTCCCGTAGTAGGTGACTGTGGAGGTGCTAGACCCTGTTGTCGCGTACGTGAACGAATCCGGTGAATCTGGAACAGGTGCATTAGCGACGTCCTCGTTTACCTTTGCTCCCGACGGCCCATCCGAACCACCGCTGCCGAGACATCCACTCAGAGCGACGATGCTACCCGTCGCGAGGACCTGTCGCCGTGACAACCGCGAGGACAGCGCCTCGGGGACGTAACGAGAGACCATCGTATCCAGTTATTCACTTCCCCGAAGCATGGTTGCTTCGATAAGGTATCATCGAACCGTCGGCACACTGGATTGCAGCGGTAAGTACAGGTAATACACTACGCAGGTGGGTCTGCGTCGTCACCGAATCCACTTCCATACGATTCGATAACTTCCGTGATGGTGACCTCGTAAGCGTCGTACCACTCCGTCCACCGCTGTTTCGCCTCTTTATGTTCTGAATATGCGCCAAACGTCTCAAGCGCGTCTAATGACTCCCAGTAGTACACGACGAGAACCTCCTCACTCTCGGGAGCGTGCCACGTCCGTTTGCCAAGATAGCCTTCCGTGTCCTCAGCAGCTTCTTGTATCGCGTCATTTAGCTCGTGGAACTCCTCGTCGTACTCCCCGGGGTCGAGGCGAAACGTAACCAGATACATCCCTGTGGTTTCGCCCTCCCCGCGAGTAAGACGGTTTCCCTTCAAGAGCGAGACTCGCACCCTCACCAAGCGGTTGATTTGCGAAGTAATAGATCAACAAACAAGGCGGTCCAATATTAGAACGCCTTAATTCTGGTTTGTTTGGGCTTCGACGCCGCGTATTTCAAATCTCGCTCCGCCGGTATCACTCTCTATCACCTGAATCTCCCACCCGTGTGCAGTCACAATTTCGGCGACGATTGCGAGTCCAAACCCGGTTCCCTCTTCGCGGGTCGTATATCCCGGATTAAACACGGACTCACGATTCTCTATCGGTATGCCGGGGCCGTTATCGGAAACGTAGAATCCTGACTCGTCAGCAAGCGCTCCGACAGTAACCGTCACGGCCGGACCGGCGTGGTCGATAGCGTTCCGGAAGAGATTCTCGAACAGGCGTTGTAGCCGCGCCTCATCTGCTTTAAACGTTAACTCCTCAGCAATCCGTAGTTCAGCACTGTGTGTCTCAACCATCTCCCAACACTCACGGGCGACCGACGAGAGCAACACTGCATCCCACTGTTCGACAGGTTCCCCATCACGGGCAAGTCCGAGAATTTGGGCAATCAGTTCGTCCATCCGGGTTAACGCCCGCTCAACAGCCGCTGCGTTATCATTCTCTGCTACTCCGTCGATCTCTTCGCGCAGTAGCTCAAAGCGACCTTGGGCGACGTTGAGTGGATTGCGAAGGTCGTGACTCACCAAGCTGGCGAACTGCTCAAGGCGTTCATTCTGTCGCTCTATCTCCTCGCGGGACCGCTCGCGGTCTGTTACATCCGTGAATACGATTGTTCGACCAAGCCCGGCGTTCGCCGTCCCATAGGGGGTGCCGGTAACGTGGTAATAATGTGTTTCTCCGTGGTGCTGGAGCTTCAGAATCGGGTCGTCACTGTCGAGGCAGTCTGCTATCTGTGGGAGTGTGGTATCCAGCTGGGCGCTTTCTGCATCGGCAAGGTTCGGGAAGGCGGTTCGGGCAGCGCGGTTCGTGTCTCGAATGTAGTTGTCTGCATCAACCGCGATGATGGGAGCGTCCCGTTCGGCGGCGAGTTGGACTGCGTCGAATCGGTCGATGTAGACGAATGTGACTCCAACAGCGAAGATTGCCACCCCAAGGGGCTCGTAGGTGATGTCGATGAGGTATGGCGTCGTGTAGCCCATCAGATTGAACACGACGGGGAGGCCGGTGATGGCGACGAGCGCGAAGAGGGGTCGTGTGTTGAGGTCAATCTCGGTGAACAGTTCGAGTAGCATGAAGTAGCCGACGAACGCAAGCGCGTATGACAGCCCCATCGCCGTCCAGTGAAGTGGCCCGGTGTACACGGACAGATGTGGGAATGGCGTGGCGATGACCGTCGCGGTGAAGTATTCGTGGTGGAGCGGATTCGTGACTTTCACTGCGACAAGTGTGAGATAGACAGCGATGGCGAGACGGCGATACGTCGGGTTCCGGTGGTAGTTTCGGCCAGTGTACGCAGAACAGAAGTACAGCCATGCGCCGACGGCAGCGAGGCCAACTACCAAGCCGAGAAGATACCATCCGGTCTTCATTTGTGTTGTTGGGGAGAGGAGAAATCCAACGTGAGCGGTTGCCCAGCCACCACTGGTCAAGAGGAGTGCCCGCAACCCGCGACGGGTATCGGAGTCAGTGATACGCTGAAGGCGTACAAGGCTTGCAAAACAGGCCAGAGCAGCTACGAGGAACGTTATAACGTAAAGCAGGAAAATTGGGGACACCTGCAAAACAGTCATAATCTGCCTAATGGGTAGAAGATGTTTACTCTACCGACATCACCCACGGAGCGGCTGTTTCTCCACAAATCAACTCAGGAGGATTCGCAGCGATGTGGTAGATAAGACCCGATTTTCGTGTGCGTCCGGACGCAACCGACGGCGTCTATCCGAGATACGGTGGTGTTGCGCCGGGGAGTGAGAGAATCCAGAGGCTGATGATAGTATATCCAATCATCACGAGAATGAACGGGTACTGGCTCCGGATCGCAACAAGTCGGCTTGGGAAGAGATCGTAAGCGGACGCGTGCGCTTCCCAGATGGCGAGCAAGTGACCGACAAGTACGAATCCGATACTAAGGCCGGTGAACCAGCCAGGTGGTGCGAGCACCAGTGGATTTGCAGGTGGCGTAAGCGGGGAAACAGCGGCCATCGTGAGCGCAGGACTTAATGAGACGACTAGGCCAGCGTAGTGAGCAAGATGATAGCCGGCAGCAATAGCCAGAAGCGGCGGTGCAAATCGTATTGCGATTGAGCGGCCGGTAACGTACGTGTTTGTCAGTCGCCGAGCGGCTGTGCCAGCGTACCAGTACGCCGCGAGGAACACGACGTAACCTGTAACGAAGAGAATCGTATAGGCGAGTACAGCGACGGGGACAGTGGGAAGCACTTCACCAAGTGGGGACTCCACGACAGTCGTGATAGTCTGCGCACCGGCGGTCGTCGTGATGAATCCACTGTACGTGAGTTCCCAAACGAGGGCGATAATGAAGGCGACGTCAGATTCGTCGGTCACGATGTCCGAGTCTGCAAGGTCGTTCCCCGGGAGCGACACCTCAAATGATCCGTCGCGTACCTGAATCGGTGCGACCGCCCCGTAGAACCGGAACAAAACGGCCAGTGGGTCAGCGTGCTCGAACCAGGCGTCAGAGCCGAAGACGATTGCCCCGGTTACTGTGTACAGCGAATAGCCGAGGATAGCTGTCGCCAGCACTCGTGGGACGGTGCTGACGGGGAAGATGACTTCCGCCCAGACGAGCGCGAGGACGCCCACGACAGCTGGCCAGCGAGCGAACGAGTCGGGATACTCGATGAAACGAATCGGAAGGAACGTCGTGAGAGCACGCCATGGGTTAATCGCGGACCACGGATTCCCGATGAGATACGCGATAACCGGGAGTCCACCGCGTACACCGACGAACGTTACGAGAACTGTGAGACTCGCAGCCGGGAGTTGCGGGCCAGTGTATCCCACGTAGACGATGAAACCGAGGGTAGTTAGAGCCAGCAGCCGGCCGAATCTAGCCGCCCAACGGCGGATAGTTGGGACACCGGGAAGGCGGACGGACCATGAGTGGAGCGCGTAGATGAATGCCCGATCGGTGACGAAACTAGCGAGAAGTGCCGACGCGCCGATCGTAGCACCCCCCGTCGCCAGATACAACCACCGAGGGATAGCTAGCGTTTCCCGTGGCTGCTTGGAGAGCGTCATCCCGTTCGAGGCCGCAACCACGTCTATGAGCGCTGCCAGCACTACTGTCCAGACCAGCGCTTGGGTTCCGACTCGGAGGCTGTACGACCTCACTGTGCCCAGAATCGTATGTATTGTGTTGTCATTTTCAGCGTCTCGCTCGTCGGCCGACGCTTCCCCAGCGTTAGATGGCGAAGGTGGCATAGAGGAAGAGGAAGCCGAAGTATAGGGCGACGATGCAGGCGAGCGCCCGCAGCCGGAACGAACTTAGTGCATCTTGTTCGTCTGCTCGTGCATCGTGGAAGGCGGTTCGTTCTGCTTCACCGATGTCAGACCAGTGTTCGAGACCTCGATGAAGGGTGAGGCGTTCCACAGTCGGGAAGGGCTCACCGCAGTATTGGCAGACTTCGGACGAGTCGTTCGGCGGGACTGTAGTTTGAACAGTTGTCATAGCCCTTAGCCAGTTATCTCATACTATTGTCCAGCGGTTTGAAACGGTTCTGGTTCCACGTTTGCGGCTAGGAGCTACGTTTTCGGGTCTTAAGAATCCACAATCGCTTCGGCGGCAAGTTCAGTTCTGAAATAATTCGTGTGTTCCCGTGTCACACGCCACTTATTGCTATCAGCGAAGTAGTAGCCCCATGTTCGTCGGGCACGGCCTCGGAGCGTTTGCCCTCGTTGCGTTTCTAGCGACGGTGGCGGGCTGTCGCCGTGAGCGAGCGATACAGTTGGGCGTCGTCGCCGGACTGTTCGCATTCGTCCCCGACGTGGATATCGTGTACGCACCCATCGGATTGCTCGTACGGTCGGTCCAAACTGTGTCGCCTGATGTGTTCTGGGGGACTGCGAATACGATTCATCGCGGAGCCACACACTCGCTCGTTATCGGTGCGATTCTCGCTGCCGCGGTCGCAGCATGGAATGTTCCGGCGCGCGTCAGCCGAATTGCTGCTGTCGGCGGCTTCCTGTCCATCATCGCTATCGGAGCTGTCATCGATGGCCTCGTGAACGCTGGGGTGTTAGTCGTGTACGTAGCTACAGGGCTCGCAATCGGAGAGTGGGCACGTCGGAAGGGAAGCTCGACGGGCTGGCTGTTTGGAGCGGCTCTAATCGGCCTGGTATCGCATCCATTCGGAGACCTATTCACGGGCGGTCCTGCCGACTTTCTCTATCCATTCGACATCGTGCTGGTGACCAGTCGGATTGCGTTGCATCCGGACCCGACAGTGCACTTGCTGGCCGCGTTCCTCCTCGAACTCGGGACGATTTGGCTAGCGATAGTCGCGTACACGCGGTTACAGCGGATTCCAATCCGCGGGTTGCTTCGCCCGCGTGCCGTGGCCGGAAGCGGGTACGCGGCTGCTGTCCTCGTGATTCCTACGCCGACGATTCATACGGCTCCACCCTTCGTCTTCAGTATTCTTGCGCTCGCTATCGTCGGAGTTGGGATTCCGGCCCGACCCTTCGCTCGACACAGACGCGGTGAAACGCTCGTGACAGGGCTCGCCGCAGTCACAGTTGGGGCCATCGCGTACGCAGCGGCTTACAGTACGCTCGGATGAAACAACGTCTCGTTGCCGGCGGCACTAACTGCTGGTGCCCCAACGCAACCATCATTCTGATCACGGTGTTCCCAACCGGGTGTCCTATGGTATTGGGTGTGCGGGGAATATCACTACTACCGGAGTACGGATTGCCCTCCGTCGGTGGGATTGAAGGCGTTCCGGAATCTCGCACGAGATATAGTATGGATTCCAAGGGCCACAGTCACGGGCACGGCGAGGATGCCAGTGTTCGTACTCTCGGCGCGGTAGCAGCTATCAATCTCGCCGGCTTCGTTATTGAACTCCTGGGGGGTTTGGCGTTCGGATCCGTCGCGCTCGTCGGGGACGCGTTCCACATGCTCTTCGACTCGCTGGCGTACGTGATGGCTCTCGTCGCGGCCTATATGGGAACCAAATCCGAACCCGGCGAATACTGGAGTTATGGCCTGAGACGCGTCGAGCCGTTCGCAGCGTTCCTGAACGGCGTGTTACTCGTTCCGATGGTGATATTCCTGGTCTGGGAGTCCTACCAGCGCTACCTCTCACCAGTAGACATCAACCCTCGGATGACTATCCTCCTCGCAACTGGAGGTCTGGTCGTGAATCTCGCGTCCGTGTACGTCGTCCAGGGCGGTGAAATGTCGCTGAACGAACGTGGCGCGTTCTATCACCTCCTCGGGGATGCAGGCGCATCAATCGCTGTCATCGTCTCGATGCTGTTCGTGGAGTTCGGCGGTTACTACATCGCGGACCCGATTACGGCGGTGCTCATCGCTGTTATCATCATTTGGTCGGCGATCAAACTGCTCCGGGAGAGTGGCGCTATTTTCTTCCAGCGCAGCCCGATATCAGTCGAGGACCTCGAAGTACGCATCGAAGCCCTCGACGACGTGACTGCGGTTTCGGACGTCCACGTCTGGTCGCTGTCCAGTAGACTCGACGTGGCGACAGTTCACGTTACCAGTGATGTCGAAACTGTTGAGGAGCGTGATGAGCTCAAGCGAGCGATCACGGAACTGCTCCACGATGAATTCGACATCAATCATGTTACCGTCGATATTCTCAGTGAGTATTCGTACGCTCGCCCAACCGAACATGGCGACTGATTACTATCCGCCGAAACATTCCCCAGCTGAATGTCGGTTCGGTCGAACGCTCACGGGGCGAACGTCAACTTGATCTGTCCGACGCTGGCCCGAAGATACAACGACGAAACAACCAAACAAGCCTGATATGAATGACCGGCTTGATGAGATGGAGATGCCAGGGCGTCAGGCACGGCTGCTGACTGAAGACGGCGTATCGGGCCGAGTTGAACTGAGTGAGTACGTCTGGCACTACGATGAACCGCCGGAGAAAGGTGGTTCGTCGACAGCACCGACCCCGGTCGATCACCTCCTCGGGTCGTTGAGCGCGTGTTTTGCCGTAACGCTTCGCACGGAAGCCTCGAAACACGACTTCGATTTCAACCACTTAGACATTACCGGAAACGCCCGGCCTGAGACCGGATTCGTCGAGGAGATTTACCTCGCTATACAGATTGCTACTAAGCAGCCCGCCGATCAGATAGAGACAGTACTCACGCATACGGAACGTTCCTGTAACATTCTCAAACTGATTCGAGAGGACGTGCCAGTCACTATCGAGTTCGAACAAGTGCAGGTGAACGCCGCGGACGGGAGCGAGTAATCGAAGAGGAGGCCTGGGACATCGGGACTACTTCGACACCATCGGTACCAGCGGATTCATGTCACTGTTGCTTGCGGTAGAGTACGTACGTCATCCGTCGGGGAGAACAGTCTGATTTACCGCGTAGATCGTCACCTTGTCGTTGCTGAAGGCGACCGAGAGAGATGACCGGCTGAAGGAACGAAGATCCTCTCCATACCGTTCCCGTTCATTTGGGCTGACGTAGATGTACTGGACATCGTACCGGTCAAGGTTTTTTGCGGCTGTCAGCCAAGTGCCGGTGTATATTTCTCGGACATCGTCAACCCGTCGGTTATACGCAGTGAAGCCCCGATACTCGGCTTGATGATCCCATCCGACGACAGTCGGCAATCCGGTGAAGACCGATGCAGGGCTAGTAAACTGATAGGAATCGTCGGTTGCTTCGACGATGGTCGGCGTCCCGGGGCGGTTGTCAAGCCAGTGGATGGCTTCGGCCTGGGCCGGTTTCCACTGCTCAAGGCTGTCCAGCCCATCGAGTGTCGGCTGCCATGACCCCTCCGCGACTTCGCCGCCGATTTCCTGACCGACAACCATCGTCGGGAAGACTAGGCCAGATACCAGCGCGAGGACAACAACAACGACGGCGAAGGTAGCACCGAGAGACAAGCCATCGGTATCCGCGGATTCACCGGAGCCATCCACTGGGGGCTGGTCAGAAGAGATCCGATCGCTAGCCCGCGAGATGATTGTGGCAGCCGCTGCACCCGCACCCGCGGCACCGAGGATCCAACCTTGAACGGAGACCTTCATGGCGGTATTCCACCGCGCAAGATCTGTGGCCGGGAGTCGGGCGTACACGACCTCATAGGACAGTAACAGCCCCAATCCGGCGACAATCAGGACTAGCGCAAAGTCGTCGCTACCGGTTCGCAACAGCAGCCAGGCCCCGACGAGGATCGGACCAATAATCGCGAGCACGGCGAAGTCGAAGAATATGGTCGTCGTGGCCATAGCCGCAAAGAGGACCACTGCACCCGCTGCTAAGACGCCGCGGCGATACTGCCGCAACCGCGGCCAGTATTGCAGCGCCACGTACGTAGCAACTACGGACAGCAGGCCGAGGTAGATGACTAGAAACGGACCGAGCGCGCTACGTGGCGGCAGGAAGCCGATACCGTTATTTCGTGGAACTTGGCCAAAGACGAGAAACGGCGAAGCGATAGCGACGCCGGTTAGAATTACCCCGACGCCGACGGCGCCTGCCAAGACCAGCCGCCACACTTCGCTGAAGACCCGAAACACTCTCTCTCGACGACCCTTCCAAGGCTGGAGAACATCGCTGACCGCCGAGGGCAATAGAGTTGCCGGATGTGGGTCGGCCGCTGCGACCGCAAGAACAGCGAGGCCGCCCGCCGTCGGCAGCGACCACGTGTTCATGAAACCAAAGACGCCAGCAACGGAGCCGAGGCCACCGAAGAGGATGGCTGCGCGCCGGAGCCGCGCCTCCTTGGGCGTCCGGTAGTAGGCATAGGCTAAGGCCGCAGCAAAGAGCACGTAGCCCGTCGACTGGGTGTGTCCGTGGAGTTCTCCTTTGACGAAGGAGTAAAGCGGAACCTCCTGGATGGTGCCAGGGACCACGTAACGGGTGTACCACCACGACCAGTCTAATGGATTCGCGATCTCGGATACGGTCTTGGTCAGGTTGCCGCCGTAAAATCGTGCGGCGACGAATCCAAAGGCGCCCTGTGCGACGGGTCCTTGGATACCGTTGGGGAGGTACGGCGTAAGGAGACGGATCGGCGTTGTCATCGGCCCCGCAAAGGCGACGAAGACGGCACCAAGCGTGCCGCCGAGACGGTAGGAGTACCCCCGAATATGGACGATGTCCGCAACTAGTCCGTAGGCGGCGACAAAGAGGACACCGTAGAACGTCGCGATGCCGAGATTGAATCCGTAGCGCAAAGGCGTCGCCGACAACATCGACCAGCTAGTGACCTGCAGCTGCGTCCCGTAGTAGTACCGGAGGGATTTCCCGGCAAACCAGAAGTCCTCCGGCGGCAGTGACGGTGCCCGCTCCAGGGCGTTGACGAGCCCAAAGTGAAGGAACTGCTCGCCGCCGGCGGGCGTGATCGAAGGACTGGACGCCCTGAAAACAACCATAATCCCGAAGCCAACGACGAAGACGCCATACATCCGCGCGACAGCCCGCCAATCGGGCTGTCCGCCGAGACGATAGGCAAGGGACGCTCCGCCAGCGATGATAACAACCGATAGCAGGATGGTGTTGATTCCGAACGTGAACTGACCGACCCAGAAAACCAGTATCGCAAAGGGGATCAGCGCTGCCGGAAGTGCAAAGGCCGCTCCTCTCCGGGGTAGCGATCGGAAGGCCAAGACCGCCAGGGGTGCCCCGAGGGTGGTGAGCACCGCCATGATGAGTAACCAAGACACCAGCACCAGGAATTCCATCACCGTGAACCACCGCGCCCGCGTCTAAGTGCTTTTTGAACCGGCACTGGGCTACTGGACTATTATCCGAGTTTTGTCGAATATGTCCGGCTACTGTCCCGTGAACTGGGATACCACCCGGAGCCTATAGTTAGGCAGTCCAAAATCCTGGCTGTTCCATGATGAAACGGTTTGAGACTCCCAGAGCCGGGCTGTCACGTCAAGAATTTCTTGCCGCAACTGGCGTCACCATCGCCTCAGCGCTAGCTGGCTGTAAAGCAGGCAGAGCAACCAAGCCAGAGGCGGCCTCAACGACAATAACTGGAACCCAATCCGTACCGGCTAATCTCCCCGTTACCAGTTCCCTGACAGTCGTCGACGTTGACGACCAGGGCGGGAAAGTAACGATGCGAACACAACGGGCACGGCACGAAACGCGATCGAGTTCACAGCTGACGCTGACCCTGGCATATATCTCATGCACTGCCACAAAGTCAACCACGTCATGAACGGAACGTTCTATCCCGGCAGAATGCTCACCGGCCTGGTCTATCGGTCCGTCATGGATGCGGACATCTTCCAACAGCTCATGGAGTACACGGGTAGTGAGAATGAAAGTGCGTAAAGAAACGCTCGCGAAGGCGCTTTTAGCAATTTTCGTGTTCAATCTCGTCTTTATGGGAACAGGTGCGTACTTCGCATACCAGCAGTCGCCCGAACGCCCCGATCAAATAGTTGGGGCCCAGGGGGATACCCTTGCCACAAACGAAGATATCGTCCAAGGAAAAGCTGCTTTTCAGCAGAATGGCTTGATGAACCTGGGATCGATCCTTGGTAATGGCGCCTACTTCGGGGCTGACTACACGGCAGATGCTCAGGAGCGGTTAGTGACGAACATGCGTCGATACGTTGCGCGAGAGCGGTACGGAACGGCGTACGCTGAACTCACTCAATCGAAACAAGCGGCGGTAAACTCGACCGTGAAGCGCCAACTCCAGAACGGTGAGTTCGGGAAAGCCGTTCAGCTCACTGGCGCAGAAACATACGCGTATAAACAAGTCCGTCAATCGTATATTGAGCGTTACTACGGCGGTGCACCCGAACACGGCATTCCCGCAGAATTCGTTCAGTCAAAAACCGATGCAAAGCGGTTTGCTGACTTCGCACTCTGGACCGCGCTGTTCTCGTCTATCGACCGTCCAAACAGCGACATCTCCTGGACAAACGAGTGGCCGTACAATCCGGGTGCAGGTAATTCGCCGCCTGTTTCATCGTTGGTATGGAGTGTAGTATCGATGGTTCTTCTCGTAGGTGGTGGTGGCCTCGGAATCTGGCTATACAAATCGGTTGAACTTCCGGAGCCAGAGATTGACGGGGTCGACGTCCCCCATCCCAAGGAAATCGAACTGTTCCCAAGTCAGTTTGCAGCAGTTCGATTTGTTCCTGTCGCGGCAGTTCTCTTCGTTGTACAGACCCTGCTCGGCGGGCTAATGGCACACTACTATATCGAGCGGCAGGGGTTCTACGGCATCGCAAAAGCTCTTGGCTTCGACGCTGTGCAGATGTTCCCGTTCTCCATCGCGAAGGCCTGGCACATCGACCTGGCAATCCTGTGGATCGCAACACTGTGGCTCGGTATCGGCCTCTTCTTGCCGCCGTTACTTACCGGAACTGAGCCAGACAACCAGAAGTCATACGTTCACGTCCTACTAGGTGCGCTATTCGTGGTCGTAGTTGGTGGCTTACTTGGAATCTGGCTTGGCGCACAGGGGTATATTGATGGCGCACTCTGGTGGATTCTCGGCAACGAGGGGCTCGAATATCTCGAAGTTGGTCGTCTCTGGCAGATTGGCCTACTCGCGGGCTTCGGCCTCTGGACAGCCCTCGTCGCTCGCGGTTTCAAGCCGATGCTACGTGAAGAAAGTCGGTACGGGCTCGCCCACCTCATTCTGTACGCAGGTGGATCAATTGGACTCCTGTTCTCGGCGAGCATGCTCTACACGCCGAAGACGTCGATGGTCGTCACCGAATTCTGGCGGTGGTGGGTCGTTCACATGTGGGTTGAAGGTGCTTTCGAGTTCTTTATCGTAGTAATCATCAGCGTGACGCTTGTTTCGATGAACCTCCTCAAGCGACGGAGTGCAGAGAAAGCGGTGATATTTGAAGCGCTCTTCGTGATGGGCGCAGGCGTTATCGGGGTTTCCCATCACTACTGGTGGATCGGCCTCCCGGAATACTGGGTACCGATTGGAACAGTCTTCTCGACGCTTGAGTTCATCCCACTGGTTTTCATCCTCTACGAGGCGCTCAACGAATATCGGGTGATGTCCACTGCCGACGAGAGTTTCCCGTACACGCTTCCGTTCATGTTTATAATCGCCTCCGGCGTGTGGAACTTCGTCGGTGCGGGTGTCCTCGGATTCTTCATTAATCTCCCACTGGTCAACTACTACGAACACGGCACCTTCCTGACAGTCGGACATGCCCATGCAGCGATGTTCGGTGCGTTCGGATTCCTCGCCTTAGGGATGGCAACCTACATCCTCCGGTTCACCACGAAGCCCGGACAGTGGACAGAGACGAACCTTCGTCGCTCGTTCTGGCTGTTGAACATCGGCCTTGCGTGGATGGTAATTATCGGTGACATACCTATTGGATTCCTCCAGCTCGAGACTGTCTTTACACAAGGATACGACGCCGCACGCTCGTTGGCGTTCTACAACCAGAGCATCGTCCAGAATCTTTTCTGGGCGCGGCTCCCAGGTGACATCCTGATCATTCTCGGGTCGGGGATCTTCTGCTATGATGTATTGAAGAAGCGCTTCGTCCGCCGCGAGGAAACGGACACGTCGTCCGACGGGACAATCATCTCAAGGCGTATCTTCGGAGAAGACGAAGACCAGGGCGTTGATCTAAACGACGACTGACACCCTCTTGCTGTCGGATATATTTGGTTTTGGCATGTGAGTGCATCGTACTGGAGCGTGCTTGCTCGGAACGCGAACGCCTCCGAGACCACATACCGTTCGTATGGCGTCGAACTATCCGCCGGGAGTGGTAGTTACACTCGACACATCCGTTGACGGTTGGGAGTGAGACTTTGTCCCGGTAGAACGTAACACTCCGTTCATCGTAGAGCATGGTCCACGACGTGAACTCCGGTTGGCTCACGCGCTTGCCCTGTTTCCAGTGTTTGACGCAGCCGTTAGTGGCTTGAACGGCGCGTCGGATGGCTGTTCAATTTGTGCGTATCTGTTTCGAGACTCCGGATGCGCTGGCGAAGCCGTCGAAAAGCCCGGCACTCACGTTCAACCTCGCGTCGCTCTCTCCGAACGCTCTCAAAGGCAGATTCCAAACACGTCGGCCAAGAAAGGGATCCGGAAGTCATAGCCGGGGTTAATTTATGGTTGTGTACACAGTATCCTCAGTTTCGACCAGTGGCTACGCGGGCAAGGCGTGTTTGCCAGCTACTACTGACCTACCCAGAGAACTCACTGTACGAGACGCTACCCTGATCGACGATAGTCTGGCTTTCAGGAACATCTCCATCCGGCGGCATACTCCCTTCGGCAGGACCCTCTGGTTCGCCGACGACGATTCGACCGACCATCCCCATAGGTTTGTGTGGGATACAGAAGTAATCGTATGTACCTGTAGTTTCGAACGTATGCTCGTAGGTCGCGCCCTGTTCACTCAATATTTCGCTATTGAACGTTTCTGCCTCGTTAGGTATCCGAGTTACCGATGCCGAACTTGTTCCTTCTTTGTAGGCAGTCGCCGAGTGACTCCCACTCTGAATTTCGAACGTGACCGTCTCCCCGGATTCAACGAATAGGCCGATGGGATCAAAGTAATAGTTGCTACCCTCGGTAACCATCATAACCGTATTCGAACCGCTCGAGCCATCGGTCGCCTGTGACTCACTCGTGGTCGACTCACCACCATCTCCGTTCCCTGAACTACTACATCCTGCGAGACTGGTTACGCCACCTGTTGCGAGAAGTCCGGCTGTCTTGAGCACCTGACGACGCTCCATATCTTCGTTATCAAAGACCCCAGCATAAGGGGCTAACGCGGATTCCCAATACGTAGGACACCGCCCTCATTTGACATACCGAAGTCGCAAAGTCGGAATGATGGCATTCCATCCGACAGGGGTCCATTTTTCACTCGGTCTGCGGATCATCGTTCAGACCAATAGAAATATCCGCCGAGGGGAAACCGATGGTTGATCCCGTTCTTGCGAGCCGTCTCCAGTTCGCGCTCACCACCATCGTCCACATCATCTTCCCAGTGATGAGTATGGGCCTCGCACCGTTTCTCATCTATTTCACATGGAAAGAGGTTCGGACGGGACAGCCAGTGTACGAGCAGCTTCGTCGGTTCTGGACACGAATCTTTGCGGTGAGCTTCGTCGTCGGAACCGTAACGGGACTCGTTCTTGAGTTCGAATTCGGAACGAACTTCGCCGCATTCTCGACAACCGCTGGAGAGCTGTTCGGTGGACCACTCGCCCTCGAAGGGATGATGGCGTTCATGCTGGAAGCGACGTTCCTTGGAATATTCGTCTTCGGCCGTGACCGTGTGTCAGACTGGCTATACTTCCTGTCGAGTATCGCCGTCGGGCTCGGCACGTGGCTCTCGGCCGTCTGGATCCTCATCGCAAACTCCTGGATGCAGACGCCGCGTGGGTTCGAAATCGTCGTCGAGAACGGCCAGCGAATCGTGAAGCTTACGGACCCGCTCGCAGCCTATCTCAATCCGCGGTTCTCCTATATGTTCATCCACATGCAGAACGCGGCCGTTGAATCGGTCGCGCTCTTCATGGCCGGCGTCGCCGCCTACTACGTGTTCCGCCACCACGTCTGGGACTACCCGATTGAACACATCGATGTCTGGGAGAAGACGCTCAAAATCGCGCTCGTCGTCCTGATTATCACGGCCCCACTACAGGTGATTCAAGGGGATGAGTATGCCCGCCATGTCTCCGAAACCCAACCGCAGAAATTCGCCGCGATGGAAGCCGTCTGGGAAACCGACTCCTACGTCCCCGAGTATATCGTTGCGTTCCCGACGGACGTCAGCGATCTGCTGAACCCACGCACGAAAGATCTCTTTGGTATTGGCATTCCGGGTGGGGCCTCGTGGCTCGCTAGCGGCGGAAATCCACAGGCGACGATACGCGGCCTCGACTCTTTCTCGACGAAAGCCCCACCTGTAGCGATCGTCTTCTGGGCGTTCCGGATTATGGTTGCGCTCGGGTTCTGGTTCATTCTGCTGGCCGTCTGGGGTGTCTATCGATGGTGGCGTGGGGAACTCTTCGAGGACGACCTACTACACAAAGCGTTGATGGCGTCCTCTCTCCTAGGATTCGTCGCCGTAGAGGTCGGCTGGATCGTCACCGAGGTCGGGAGACAACCGTGGGTCATTCAGGGGGTGATGAAGACGGGTGCCGGCGTCTCTCCAAATCTCACAGGTGCAGAAGCAACGTTCACCCTCCTCGGATTCGTTACTGGATACCTCCTGTTATTGGGCCTCTACACGTACGTTGTCGGTCGTATCATCCGATCGGGGCCACCCTCGAAAGACGAACTCACGCAAAGTGATTCTTCCCGTGGCTTAGAATCAGAGGTGACGTCCGGTGAGTAACCTCGGATGGCTGGCCACGAAGCCGCTGTTCGGCTTGCCGCTCGCCGAGCTCTGGTTCACGTTGCTGTTTTTCATCTTTGGGATGTTCCTCTTTCTCGACGGCTTCGATTTTGGTGTGGGAATCCTGTTTGCGACCCGTGACGACGACCACGAGAAAGAACATCTGTTGGCCGCCATCGGGCCATTCTGGGACGGGAACGAGGTCTGGCTCGTCGTCTTCGGTGGGGCATTATTCGCGGCGTTTCCGTCCGTCTACGCGAACCTCTTCAGCCGGTACTACCTGCTGATGTTCGCGATTCTCGCAGGACTTGGCCTCCGAGGACTCGCCCCAGAGATGTATGAGGAACGTGAGGACGACCGCTGGCGAACGTTCTGGGGTTATTCGTTCGTTATTGGAAGTGCCGTTACGCCGTTCCTCTTGGGTCTGTTCGTGATGAATTGGCTGGTCGGAGCGACCGGCCTCATCACCCCAGTAGGGGTCCTCGGCGGTGTCACAGTCCTTGTCCTCACGGTCGTCGACGGGGCGGCGTTCCTCGGGGTGAAAACCCGCGGCGCGCTGCGAGGCGAAATGCGGACCTACGGTGTTCAAGCTGCCGTGGGTTATCTTGGTGTGGCGATCAGTACTCTCGGGGCGATATACGTGACCGAACCAGGGCTGCGCTCCTCGTTCCGATCACCCCTCATCGTCGCACTTGTGATCCTTACTGCAACCTTGACGGGGATCTATGTCGTCGCGCTTCGCAGACGTCGGTACTACGCTGCGTTCGCGGCGACAGCCGCACTCGTCTTCGGACTCGTTGGGCTCGTCGCAACCCTTTTGTTCCCCTTCGTTGATCGAACCGCGGGACTCACTATCCGAGAGGCGATCATCTCCACGCTGCCGCTCAATCTCATGTCGATCATGGCGAGCGTGCTGCTCCCGATCGTACTCGTGTACTTTGTCGTGCTCTATTCAGCGTTCAGCGGACCGATCAATATCGAGGAAACATACTAATGAGACGACTTCAGACCCAACGACCGACCAGTGTATGGAGAAACAATATGGTGTCTAGGGACTATAACACTTGGACTGCGTTCAACCGAGACCAAGTGCGATGACTGCAACGCGTTTCTCTCCCGAACCGCAACTATTGTCTCGGATCATCGTAACATGGATTGAACTCACAATCGTCGGCCTCACAGGTGGAATCCTTGGGACAGCAGTTGGTGGGCCGCTCAGTCTGATCACCTACCTCGTCACGACACTTGTCTCGGTCGGAATCCTTTTTTACAACATAAATGAATTGATTGAACGCCACGTTATATACAAGTGAAAATAAGACAATGTTGAGCTTGGCCAACTCCTGTTCCGCGAAGATGCACACCGCCGCCTTCAGTGGAGTAAACGAGTTACTACCAGCTAATCGGGACGGTTCTAGCCAATGACATTACCACTGATACCACCGTTCGTGCCTGTCTTGCTCGTCGCGATTCTTTCGCCGTTTTTCTCCCGCCGGATTAGTCATGCTCTCGGCCTGGTCGCGACTGCTGTCGTTGTACCGTACATATGGCTCCTCCCGGAGGGCGCACTTATATCTGGAAGTTTATTCGGCTTTTCGACCATTTTCCTGTACGTCGACTCACTCACTCGGTTGATGGGCGGGATCTTCGCATTCATTGGCTCAATCGGGATTATTTATTCATATGCGAGTGATGCCGATACCGTTCAGACAGCATTTGCCCTCAGTTACGTTGGAACTAGCATTGGGGCCGTGTTCGCAGGTGATTGGTTGACGCTTGTTTTCTTTGTGGAGTTAATGTCGATCGGAAGTACGCTGCTTGTCTGGCATTACGGCCGGCAAGCGGTTCGAACGGGCTTCCGGTATGCACTCTGGCATGGAATCGGTGGGAGCCTGTTACTGGCAGCGATAGCTTGGCAATACGCAACTGTTAATTCGTTTCTGTTTACGGCGGCTGATGGCATCGTCAGCACTGTCCCTCAAGTACTAGCTGTCGTGGGTGTCGGCACTATGGTCGGATTCATTGGCCTCCACACGTGGCTCCCTGACACATATCCTAAGCCCCACATCGCTGCGAGCGTTTTTCTCTGTGTTTATACGACGAAAACAGGAGTCTATGTGATGTATCGAATATTTCCGGAGGGACAGCTCGCAGTTGCCTATATGGGTGGCGGAATGGCCGTCTTCGGGGCATTCATGGCTCTGATGCAGAGTGATATGCGACGGCTTCTCTCCTATCATATTCAATCACAGGTTGGATACATGATAGCAGGGGTCGGGATAGGAACAACACTCGCCACTGCTGGTGCATTCGGTCACGTCTTCAATCACATCCTCTACAAGAGTCTCTTGTTTATGACCGTCGGCGTCGTGATTTATCGAACTGGCGAAGAAAGTCTGGAACGCGTCGGCGGGCTCGCGAGGAAGTTGCCAGTGACGACCGTAGCCTTTTCTATCGCGGCACTTTCAATCGCAGGATTCCCGGGCTTGAATGGATTCGTCAGCAAAGGAATGGTTCTATCAGCCGCCGAGTACGGGGAGATGGAGACCCTTTGGTGGCTATTGATACTTGGCGGCGTAGGAACATTCCTTTCGTTTATCAAACTGGGCTATTATGTGTTTTTCCACGGCAACTACGACGGCGAGATCCACGACGCAACCCGAGGACAGAAAGTTGCGATGGGGATAGTAGCAGGACTGTGTGTTCTCTTTGGAGTGTACCCCAGTGGATTGTTCAGTATCGTCCCCTTCGGGTCAGAGATTCATTATGAAACATTCACCTTGGGTCATATCGGTGAGGGTCTCGCGCTTGCGATAGCGGGTGTTCTTGGATTCGCTATCTTACGTCGGCCACTCAAGCGAATTGGTCGCATTCCAGATTTCGACGATGTTTACAATCCCGCCGTTTTCTTTGGGACCAAAGCAATAGTTTACGGAGCCACCAACTCGTTTGCTCGCATCGATCAATTTGTGGTGCATCTCACCACAGGGACTCGATGGCTCCTTAATAATCCCGAGTTAGGAGTCCGACGTATCACGGCTATTGTGAAACAATCAAACGTTGCTAAGCCTCGGGACGAAAATGTAACACTAGGTACTTTTAGAGCAGGAATCAGGCAATCGATTGCCATTATTGTATTAGTCCTTGCACTCTTGTTGTTTGTATTGCTATTCGGATAAATATGAATAGAGTGATAATATTGTCTCAAAGCGCGTGAATGAATTTGCTACCCCTGGTGGCGAATACTTCCGGAGTTACAGTCAACAGTATTAATCTGTTCCACGGCGGATAACTTTACAAGTGCTCCATTAATGTAGCTCGGCCAATCATCTTGGCATCTCACGCCCAGAACCGAGGTTCAAATCCTCGATGGAGCATCCCTGATCCGTTGCAATTTCCTTCTCATAATCCTCACAGATAGCTACCATACAACAGGGACAAAATTGTGAACGACCCCGCCCTACCCAGCGACGGACGAGCAATCGCCACCGTCAGTTAACACAGCGGTCGCAGTCTCCACAGGCGTATCTTCGGACTAAAACAGTTTCCGAGGATCCAACCTCGCCGAATGGACGATACTCACGCTCCACGCACTCAGAATCAAACCCGGGAAGTCCTATTGCCAGACGATCGACCTGCTGAGCGAGATACCGCGCCCCCATCTCATACCAGATAATGAACGGTAGCTGACGGTAGTTTCCTACTCGCTGGCTTCAGTTTTCACGACGGTGGCCGGACGAGTTGTCAATCGGAGAACGCGGTCGGTGACACTTCCGAGCAACGCACGATATTCGTCCGGCCGGCGTTTGGTACCGAGCACGAGGAGATCGGCGTCACAGTCGTCTGCGTGATTCACGATAGTCTCAGCGGGGCGGCCATGTTGCATCGACGTCTCGACGTCGACATCGGTTTCTGCGGCTCGACGTCGGAGTTCGGAAAGCGTTTCCTCGCCGTGTTCTTCGAGGCCGTGTTCGGGACCTTCGGCTTCGTCGACGTACTCGTCCCCGCTGTATGCAGTCACGACATCCTCGTCGACGACGTAGAGCACATGAAGGACTGCGTCGTGGGCGGCTGCGAGCTCGAGTGCGTGTGTTTCAGCCTCTTCAGACGCAACGGTTCCATCGGTCGACAGGAGAATTCGGTCGTACATTCAGTCGGAATTCAAAGGCGGGTACCATAAATTCGGCTTCCAATTCTCTCCGCTCAAGAGTCACGGGAGCATGTTCATTATGGCCACGTCAGCGGATGTGTCCAAATACGACGGACGGACTCAATCGATACTGTGAACCCTCGACGAGCTGTCCGTCAGTGGTCGTGTCCCTCCATCACCATCGGATGCCCGGTGGCGTATTCGTCTGGATCCTCCTCGAAGGTCTCCTTGCAGGTCTGCGAGCAGAAGTAGTACGTCTCACCGTCGTGGGTCGCCGATGGCTCGCTGTCGTTAGTCCGCATCCCGCAGACGGGGTCACGGTACTGGCCAGGCGCACCGAGGCCGCGACGATAAACGTACAGGAGGAACCCGGAGAGCGCGAAAGCGATGAGGTTGAGGTAGAACGTGTAGTTGAGCTCGAAGTACGTTTGCTCGGTCGCTGTCTCCCCACCAGCCAAATCCGGGACTATTCCCAGCGCGTCGAACAGCAGTTCCATGAGGAAGCCAGTGAACGCCATCGTGACGAAGAAGACGCCGAGAATGTACAGCATGACCTTCCAGCCGTAGTACTTCCGGTAGACGTTCAACACGGGAATCGTGATGAGGTCGGCGTAGACGAACGCGATGACGCCCGCGAAGCTAATACCGCCGCCCCAGAGCGCGACGGCAAACGGGACGTTGCCCATGCTGCCGACGAAGCTGATGACGGCGATGGCGACGCCCATAATCGCGTTCTCGGCAGTCACAAGCAGCCCATCGCCCTGGATGAACAGGGTGTTCCACACCCACTGGGGGACGAAGACGATGACGAACCCCGAAATAAGGAAGCCGGCGATGACGTCCTTCCAGATCATCGACCACTCCTTGCGGTACTGATTCCCGACTTTGTACCAGCCACCCCACGACAGCAACTCGTCGCGCCACCCGCCGCGACTCGACATCTCCTGGCGGTAGGTCTCCATACAGCCCTCCGAGCAGAACTTGAGCGTCTCACCGCCGTCGGTCGTAAGCGCGTACTCGTCCTTTCCTTCCATCCCGCAGGTTGGATCCTCGGTGACGCCCGCCTCACGGTCGCGCTCGTTGAGCGTCGCTCGCACCTCGTCGAAGAGGTTCTCCGGGAGCGTGAGATGAACGATGACGGCCATCACGGCGATGAGGATGAGTCCGCCCAGTAGCTCTGCGACCAGGAACTCCCAGCCGAGCAGAATTAGAATCATCAACCCGAGTTCGACGATGAGGTTCGTCGACGCGAACATGAACGCGAGGAAGTTCACCCCGTGCGCCCCCTTCTTGAACAAGCCCTTCCCGATAGCGACGGCGCCGAAACTACAGCCACTACTGGCCGCGCCGAACGCAGTCGCCTTGGTGAGGCCACTCAGATCACCGTCGCCGAGGACCTGCGCCATCCGCTCCTTGGAGACGTAGATCTGGACGAGACTCGTGATCGTGAGGCCCATGATGATCGCCCACGCCGCCGTCCAGAGGAATCCGACACCGATTCGGAGGGCTTCGAAGATGCCCTCGACCATCGTCACCTGCATAGATGTATCATCGGCGGGGTCATTTTTTGCAGTTTTCCCTCAGATAGTTCGGGCCAGAGCCGTAGTAAGTAGGAATTCAAAAGAATAGCGGTGGGTGGAACACGCAGGTAAAAGGCACAACCGCATTAAATAGTTAGTGCGTAGTATAACCTGAGAACCCAAACTCACGGAGGGATCACAGTATGCCGACAAATTCACACGCGCGACTTGTTACGCTCCCCCTCGCCATCATCGGCGCCGTATTCATCTTCCCGTTGTTCTTCATGGGCTTCGGGATGATGGGGTTCGGTCCGATGATGGGTGGTACGTGGGGCGGTCATATGTGGGGCGACGGGACGATGCCAGGCTGGATGTTCATCGTCGGCATCGTGATGCAGTTCCTGTTCCTCGGCGCCCTCGTCGGTGGTGGGTACCTCATCTATCGCGCGGTCACGGGAGATGCGAGTGACTCAGACCACGCACTCGAAGAGCTTCGGCTTGCCTACGCTCGCGGGGAGCTGACTGACGAGGAATACGAACAGCGACGCGAGGCACTCGAACGAGACACTTGACCCGACACAGATGAAGCATGGCCAGCTTCCCTGATCACCGTCAACAGTCGACCCGTCCGCAGCTTCCAGCATGGCTTGACCGATACACGACGCTGGGAGTATACGGCCTCCTCGTCGGGACGGGACTCTGCCTGATCGCCTTCCTCACGAATCCGATTCCTGACCCCTCGTTTCCGTGGGCGACGCTGCCCGAGTCACTACGCCTGCCGATTACACAGCCCCGGATCGAGCACTGGCCGGTCACGTATACGGTCGGCATCTGGCTGTGGGTCTTCTGCTTTCCCGCACTCTTCCTCGCTGGATACCGGCGATACGGTGACGGGAACCGAGGGGCAGCGGTGTGGCTCATCGGGTTGCCGACCATCGCGATGTTGGGCTGGACGACGTACTGTCGGTTCTTCTGGCCGAAACTCCAGCCTCCGACCTGGAACGCCCCGGCATACACGTTCGTTTGCTGGCTGTACTGTTCGACCTACGACGTTATTTGGAGTGACGCAGCGTTCCTGATTGCGCTTCTCGGCGCCGTTGCCACGGTTCTGATGCTGCAGCGTACACGCGGAACCAAGTATGCACTAATTGGGTTCGGCATACTGGCACTCCCCCTCGGTCTCCCGGCCCTCTACGAGGGAACCCGACGAGTGAGAACTGAGGGCTGAGTTCGGTCGTTCAGCTCTGTGGTCGTGGTTCGATTTCGTCGAGTGCTTCTGTCGCCACATCGCCAAGTTCGCCGGCCTCGATATGCGAGTACCGCTCACGAACCATCTCCTCCGAATTATCGAGATACCGGGCGGCGACGGTATATCCGAAGGCTCGAACGAGCACTTCACCCATCCCACGTCGACCACCGTGGGGCGCCAGATAGTCGTGTTTCGGATGGTCGATGTCGATCTCTGCGGCCTCTGAGAGTCGCTGGAGAATCGACCGTGCGCCGTCCGTGGTAATCGACGGGGGCCGGATATCCTCATCAAGCGCCAGCAGTAGGTCTCGAGCGTATTCTTCACGATGCTCAGTAATTGCCTCAAAGCGTTCCCCTCGGTCGGTGAGTTCATCCATTACGAGTTCTGCAAGCGTCCGTTGGTCGAACGTCGGAAACACTGGCCAGCGCTCTGTAGGGGGGTCCATCAGCTGGCGGTAGCTTCGCAGCGGCGAGATCACCGGGTCAGGGAGACTCGCGGCGTCCCACTGCTGTTTCTTCCGGTAGACGTCCATTACCCCCTCGTCGAGGGAGAGGTCCTCCCAGCGGACACCGCGTCGACGCGGGTCGTTCGGGTCCCGGAGGAGTTCACCGACGCGGACGGCCGTGTACGCGAGGACAAACACGAGGGCGCGGTCGCGAGCCGCCTTCAGCGCCGCGTAGCGCGCTCGCTGCTTGTCGAGGGGGTCAGTGCCCTCTGGGAGTGTCGTGTACGCCTCGATGGCGTCGCGGGCCCGTTCGTCGACGTGGCGGGTAAGCACATGGCGCTGCTCGGACGTCCAGGCCTGCTGGTCGCCGGGCTTGCGGCCGTCATCCTCTGGCAGCGGCGCCATCGCGCTCGCCCGCTGCGCGTAGTGCGCCTCGAGATACCCCTCGTTGACGCACCAGCCACACCACGCAGAGATATAGCGGTAATAGGTTTGTACCGTGTTCTGCTTGAGTCCTCGATCTCCGCCGAGATGCCGGGCGTACTTCCGGAACACGCGTTCGTCGAGGTCATAGAAGGTCGGCTCTCGGTCGACGTCGTCAGGGACGATCCCGGCCCAGTCCTCGTCGCCGCGGTCGCCGGCGGCCCACTCGGCGAACCGCTCGAGTTCGCGTGCAGCGTTGCGTCGATAGTTCCCGCCGTCGCCACCGCGGCCTTTCCCCTTGTCCTGGAGGTAGCGCTCGAAGCTGTCGTCGAGCGGCGTCGAAAGCGCTCGATCAGGCATCCACCGGCCCTCCACCGGCCTGCGGGCCCGGTCTCGGTGCCTCTACCCTGGGGGAAGCGCCGTCGTGAGGCGGTTGCAGCATTCGTGCTTCACCGACGGCGGCGGGGTACTTCAAAGTGGTCGTGATTATTGGCATAATCAGGACCACTTGCTGTATTCGGCTCACCGGAAGAATTCGGGAGTCTAGAGTCTCTTACCGTCGGAATTCCGCACTACAGGAAATTGTATATCGTATATCGCTATACAAAATCTCGGGCCCGTGGAGTTGAGACTACAGTGGGTTTAGCGGGCCTGTGATGCGTAGTTTCGACCGATTTGACGAACGGAATCTGCCTCAGATCGCTCTCGAAACGCGTGTTCTTGTTGAACTGGAAACTAACCCGGGGCATTTCCGAGGCTTCGGATAGTGTAGCCACTCAGACGCCGCGCTACCACGGGGAGAGTCCCCTCACTATCCGATTCCCGTTTCTTTCTTCAACAGCGTCAGTGTGTTGTCGGCTGTGACGATGGGCGAATGCTCGTACTCACCGGTCAACTCAACCTGTACGAGCAGATCCACCGCTCGCCAGATCGAGTACAGGAGACACGCGAACGCGAAGTAGAAGAACCGTAGGCCGAAATGCTTCGACGTGGTTGCGGCCATAAATCGCTTGATCGACTTGTACCCACTCTCGATCTCCCACCGATACCCATACTCGGTGAGGTGGCCACTCCTCCGATTCGTCATAAACACCGAATACTGTCGGTAATCGTTATGCTCGGAGTTCTCCTTTCGACGGTAGATCAGCGTCGTGTGGTGCCACTTGTTATCGCCGAGATGCAACTTCCGGCTGGTCTCATACCGATCCTTATCACGTTGCAGAAGGCGCTTGGCCTGGGCTTTCTCGCTGGTCTGCATTCGTTTCGGCACGACGTACGAGAGCCCGCGCTGGCTGAGCATCTCCAAGACGTGCTGGCTGTCGAACTCTCGATCCATCAGCACGTTATCGACGTGAACGAGGTCCTCCGCAGAGTCAAGCAGGTCTTCGACGATTTCCTTGCGTGTAACGCCTTTCCGCACGGGACGAGCATCGAGGACGAGTGGGACAGCGTTGCCGACTAGCTGGACTGTCGCCCACTGGTAGGCGTATTCGTCGGTCTTCTCCTTCGTCCCGATAATCTCGTCTTCGTGGCCCGTTCGGTCACCTGTGAAGGGATCGGCTTCAGTGATATCGATCGCTACGATCCCGGCACGATAGAACGCCTCCGTCGCTGCGACCTCTTCTAAGAGGCGACCCACCGCTTGCCGATACATCTCTCGAATCTGTTCGATCGAGAGATCACGAAGATGGTCACGGTGCGCGTGTCCCATCGGAGTCCGGTCACGAGTCGACTCGTGGATGAAACTGCGAGCTCCCTCGTTCGCGGCGAGATTCTCTCGCAATCCCAGATACGTTTGCAAGTCCCAAAACGCATTCTCGTGGATCTCACAGCCCTCACCACGATTAAGCGAGAACGCGGGGAAGATGATGTGGCTGACGTGGTCGGTGATCTTGCTCGCCTGGTCGAGAACGTCTCCATCGTCTGGCGCCGGCTGACCGGATTCAGTATCGTGGTGCCGGAGCGTTCGATCCGGTTCACGCGGGACCGTGATGCCCGCGTTCTGAGCGGTGATGAGGATCGTTCGAGCAACCGTTTCGATAGTCTCTCGGAGATTTTCCGTGAAGCGTGTGTGCCAACTTCGCCACAGCGTCGACTGATCGGGAATCGACTCGATACTCAGTTGCTCACGGATGTCAGAACGACGTTTGAGGTACTCAACGAGTGCTGTCTCGTGGTCCCACCCGTGGAGTTCTTTCAGCACGAACAGGCGAAAGAGCGTGGCCATCTCATAGCGTGTCGAGTTCGCGTAGCGATCGTGAGGGTTGAATCGAAAGTAGGCCAGCGGAACCGTACAGACGAACAGCTCAACGGAGGTATGGGCGTCATGATCGAACCACGCTTCCGAAACAGTACGAACGTCCGACTCCAGTCCGGCTAGCGAACCTCGGTCATACAACGGTGTCGAGTCGTACTTCGGCCACGCGACGTGCGATTTTCGGGCGATCCCACGAAAGACACTCCGGCGAGACTCACAGGTTGGTGCCACTACGAGACGCTGGACATTTCACAGCCAAGAACTCGTTCTCTTCGGCAGACAGTCAAGAGAGCAGCCTACAGGTGGCCGTATCCTATGCGCTCGAGTTCTGCTTCCAGTTCGACGTGCATCGCTTCGACAGTCTCCTCGTCGAAATGCTGCCCTGTCATCGCCCCCGATATCTCCGCGATTTCAGCGTGCCATCCACGTACTGCGTCCGCAAGGGCCGCGAGGAGTTCTTCCTCCGTCTTGTCTACCCCGTCGACTTCCTCGACGACCTGCCACCCCGGCTGAAAGTTTTCGAGGACGTATCCCCTCTCTTCGAACTGAATCGCGAACCGCTCGCAGACCGCCCCGAATCCGGTTTCGAGACTGAGCAGTGGTATGACGTGGACGATACCATTTCGCTTCTCCAACTCACGCAGATCCGTAACAGGGACAGCAGTTTCAGGGAGCACTGAATAGAGTGGGTCAGGGAGAGGCGAATCGCTTTCAGCGGCTCCTGGTGCGTCGTACTGGTCGTCGATGGACTCGCCTTTCTCTTTCATACCCTCGGGTGGTTTGTCGCTCGGATCATCGCTGAGAATCTCTTTCAAGATTGCGTAGAACCGCCATTCGTCGCCGTAGTCATAGAGGTAGCAGATACGGTCATACTGTTCGAGGCCGAGCTGGCGAGTCATCTCGCTGATCGTCACCTCGTCAGCGTTCTCAATCCGTTCCGTACGCAATACCGGATCACCACCAAGCGACTCCTCGTACTCCTGCGGACACTGGTATTTGACGGCGCTGTCCCAGTAGTCTTCATCCTCCCCGACGAACCAGAGGTGGCCCTGATCGAGTCCGACCGCAGGGTTGATCGCCGACTGAAACTCGGCGATCGTTCTGTCCGCACCAACGACGATATCCCGCCACAGCGACGTGGGGTCGGGGGCGAACTTGACGCGAAAGCGGTAGGCAGTCATCCTTGCATCTCCGTACCTGTGCGGAAGCTGGTGAGGTCGTCGATACGCTGCTCGAGGTCCTCGATCTCCTCTCGGAGCTGGTTCGCCTCGTCGTCCTCGCTGGCAGCAAGGCGGTCTTTCAACCCCTGCAATCGGGACTCTTTGACATCTTCATCGACCTCTGCTTTGCGAACGTATTCGCTTTCTTCGACCTCATACACATCGGATTCGGAGAGCGTGGTGACTTCAAGCGCTTCATCGACTTTCGAGCGGTCGACGCTCAGCACACGTTCGCGGTCGATGCCAGCGTTCTCGAGGCGTTCCAGTACCTCCTCATCGTCTTTGAGCGAGCGGTTACGGCGACTCGTCCGTTGGACGGAGCCATACTGCCCGGAAACCGGACGGTCGTGATGGAGCCGAGCGAGGAGGACATCCGCGATCTCCTTGCGGAATTCGTTAGCATCTCGCTGGACATCCGAAAGCAGAGTGTAGAGATTCACCAACGCGTCCGTCTCCAGTTCAGAGAGATCAGTCACATCGTGACGTTCGAGTGCGTCAATGAGGAGGAGCGCATCCGAGTAGACATCAAGTCCGTCGGGTTCAGTTCGTTCCTCGTCCGTTGGTTCCTGCTCTGCACCCATCACCTGCGTTGCCGTCGCAACCGCTGATTGTGTGATGATGCCAGCGTCCTCATCAACCTCGAATCGTGGATGGACACTCCACACCGCCGGGTATGGGTCGGCATCCGGCGGGAGACGATCAAGGTCAAACCCGTCGGGGGCGTCCTCAATTCGTCGATAGAGCGTTTCGAACTGGTCGCGCTGGAGTGGCCGCGTCTCGTTGCTGTCTTCGAACTGAATGATGACGCGAGCGTCCTGCACGTCAGTAATACGAAATCGCTGATGGGAGAGTGACGTGATGAGCGTCGCACTCTCGGGGAGGTCGTCGAGTTCCTCGAGAAGCGTGTGCCAGCTGGCGGTGAAAGACATATACAGTGGTTGCGTGCCATTCCGACTAAATCTTGTTCACGACACGGCCACTAGCGGGTCATCTCTTCAACAGACAGTCTGATACGTGGCTCTTCGGAAATACCGATATGGCTGAGACGTACGCACTCCGTGTTCAGATCGAGTCACACGAGTACGACGGCAAGTTCTATCTCGTCGGCGACGGATACGGAACCCCAGCAGACGTGTTGGACAACGTCGCTGCCGACCATCTCTTGCGGATCGCGAATGCGCCACATATCGAAGAGTACCTGCTCGATGTGCTGAAGCACGGAGAGAATACAGGTGAAGCCGAGTATAAGGGGACAGACAGCGATGTCGAATGCTGGATTCACGTCGACGTCCCCTACCAGAGGTACGCCTTCGGTGTCGGGGACAGCGTGTTCGAGTTCTCAAGCGAACCGACCAAGAGCGAAATCGCATCGACTGTCACGCAACTCCATTCGTAGGCTGTGGACTCTCGGTCAGGGATCGAAGTGGTAGATGTAGGGGTGGTCAGCCTTCCCAGCGGGCATAATCTCTTCGAGTAGCTCGCGAACCTCGGATTCGGAGGGGGCACTGGTGATGATCCGATCATCGTAGATCGCTACATAGGCTTCGTTGAGTTCCAACTCGCGCAGTTCGCGACCCAAACTTCGAGCTCGGGCCTTCCCCATCTCTTGATGGTAAATCCGCTCCAGTTTGTCGGTTTTCTCCCGTAACTGCTCGATCTCCGACGCGTATCGCTCTCGGTTGCGCTTGTTCTTCATGTAGAAGCGCAACTTCTCAGCATCCGTCTTTTCGGCTTCCTCGGGTGCTGGAAGCGAGTCGATTATGCCGAAGCGATGTTTGGCCTCCTCATACTCGTCGTCGATGTCAGTGCTGAGCGAGCCCCCGAAGATGATGTTCTTGACACCGATCCATCCATCGTAGACGATCTGGTCCTCGAACGGCAATAGGACGACACTCGAAACCGGGACTGGAAGTGCGGACTCGTCCCATAGTTCGGCGAACGGAAGCCGAGCCGGGCGGACTGCGTATGCTTTTGGCGGTTCTGTCCAATCGAGAAAGATCGCGTCGTCCTCGCGATAGCGGACGACGACGAACTCTCCGGCGACGAAGTCAGTCCACGCTGCGACCTGTTCGAGATCAGTCTCCGACAGGTCGGGAGGATTCTCTTCAACAAAGTCTTCTATCAGGTCCGTCGTCGACTCGTTGTACAGCGTGTTTCGGAGCGGGAGAAGCTCGTCAGTATAGTGCTGTTCAAGATCAGCGACCGTTTCAATCTCTTCGATGACCTCGAATCGGTCGTTGACATACACCAACAGATGAGCGTACAGGTCTAGAAACCGTTGCTCGCTCTCCTCGGACAGCCGTCTGTCGGCTTCACTCATCGGTAATAGACGTGTTCACGAGCACACTAATCAGGTGTTTCGAACTCTAAATCAGTCACCGATACTCGGAGATCGTTCGATACGGGACGTAGTAGCCGATCTCGTCGATCCACGTCGACAGCCACTCGTCAGCGGTTGATTCATCGATCTTCCCCGCATCGATTGCAGCCAACAGAACGCCAACTGACCCGACAACGGTCACACCCTGGTCTTTCGCAAACGACCGGGCATCTCCGTCGTCTGTCAGCAGTCGACCGTCGTGTGCGTCGGCGAGGGCGAACGCCTGTGCTTCCCCGGGGTCGAGATGCCCACCAACAACGGCTTCTCTGTTTGCGACAGTATCCGAAATAGTCGCGACTGGGATTTCGTCGTCAAGCGTATCGAGTGCTGACTGGAGATATGAGTGGTTATCAACGCCGTGTTCGAGCTCCTCACGGACGACTGGTACCGTACAGATTCCAGAGAGGGAAGCAACTACCCACAGCTGATCGATGTACGCAAAATTCGAGAGTACAGTCGTGTTCAAGACGCTCGGGTTCGCTGGGAGATCGTCACCTGTCATTTAACACGTGACTCCTCATCAGATGAGTCCTCATCATCGAATTCGAGTTCGGGTGCTGCCTCTACCTCGTAGGCTGCGTCGTCTTCGTCAACGAGCCCGAGTCGGAGTTCCACACCGTGCTCACGGAGAATATCCCGCATCGTCCAGCGGTCGACATCAGCGAGCCTCGCAGCATCACCGAGCGTAATTCGTTCGCGTTCGTAGAGGGCGACTGCAGCAGCGATGCGTTCGTTTTCGTGGTCTTCGAAGTACTCACGCACGAACTCTCGCAGCGCATCGCTCTTTCCCCCGAACACACCTGCCTCGACAGCACCCTCGATGAGGAGGTCGAGATCGTCTGGATAGGAGCCGGTGATTCGTGCCATCGTTCTATCCGAGACTACGTTTTCATACTATTTATGAACTGTGCCAGAATGCCATATGCATTGAGACGACCTGTCTCAACTACTGTCGGGCCCTGGAAGGTGAGACTACGGCGGGTTTAGCGGGGCTGTAATGCGTGGTTTCGGGCGAATTTGTGAGGGGAGGACGCTTCGAATCCTCTTTCGAGGATCTTCTCGTGTCGTACTACCGACCAGATCGGTGAGTTTCCGAGATCCCCGACAGCGTTGCCACTCAGGAATCCGCATTGCCCCGGACCGAGTACCGCCCTATCCAATTCCAGTCTCCTTCTTCAGCAGCGTCAGCGTATTGTCGGCCGTCACAATGGGTGAGTGTTCGTACTCACCCGTCAACTCGACTTGGACGAGTAGGTCGACTGCTCGCCAAATCGAGTACAATAAACAGGCGAACGCGAAGTAGAAGAACCGCAGTCCGAAATTCGTCGACGTCGTGGCAGCCATGAATCGCTTGATCGACCGATAGCCACTCTCAATCTCCCACCGATGGCCGTACTCACTGAGAAAGCCGCCACCTCGGTTGGACATGAACACCGAGTACTGCCGGTGATCGTCGTGTTCAGAGTTCTCTTTACGTCGGTAGATCAGCGTCGTCTCGTGCCACTCATTCTTCCCGAGATGGAGCTTCCGGTCGGTCTCGTACCGGTCTTGCCCCCGTTGGAGGAGTCGTTTTGCCTGGGCTTTCTCGCTAGCCTGCATCCGCTTTGGGACAACAGAGGAGAGTCCCCGCTGGCTAATCATCTCCAAGAGGTGCTGACTATCGAACTCTCGGTCCATTAGCACGTTATCGACGTGAACGAGCTCTTCAGCGGAGTTGAGCAGGTCCTTGACGATCTCCTTTCGTGACTCGCCTCGTCGAACTGGGCGGGCATCAAGCACGAGCGGAACAGCGTTGCCGACCAGCTGGACGGTCGCCCATTGGTAGGCGTACTCGTCGTTCTTCTCCTTCGTTCCGATTATCTCGTCCTCGTGGCCGGTTCGGTCGCCCGTGAAGGGATCGTCCTCAGTGATGTCGATCGCGACGATTCCAGCTCGGAAGAACTCCTCCGTCCCCGCAAGTTCGTTGGTGAGTTGCTGGACGGCCTGTCGGTACATCTCGCGGATCTGCTCGATAGGGAGGTCACGAATCTGGTCGCGGTGGCCGTGTCCGAGTGGTGTTCGATCACGCGTCGACTCGTGGATGAAGCTCTGAGCGCCCTCGTTGGCGGCCAAGTTCTCACGGAGCCCCAGATAGGTCTGTAAGCCCCAGTAGGCGTTCTCAGGAATCTCACAGCCCTCGCCCCGGTTGAGCGAGAACGCGGGGAACACGACGCGACTGATGTGGTCGGTGATCTTCCCTGCCTTGTCGAGGATGGCTTGGTCGTTTGGGTCCGATTCAGTAGCGTCGTCGCCTCGCCCCGGGAGGTTTCGTTCTGGTTCGCGTGGTACCGCGACACCTGCGTTCTGTGCTTTGATCAGGATTGTTCGAGCCGCTTTCTGGACAGTGTCCCGAAGATCTCGCGTGAAGCGCTCGTTCCATGTGCGCCACAGTGTCGATTGATCGGGAACCGTCCCCAACTCTAGGCGTTCACAAAGTTCGGGATGGCTATCAAGGTACTCGAGGAGTGCTGTTTCGTTCTTCCATCCGTGGAGTTCTTTCAGCATGAACACACGAAAGAGGGTATCCATCTCGTAGCATGTCGATCTTCTGTAGCGGTCGTGGGCCTCGAATCTGAAGTAGGCTATTGGGAGTGTGCAGATGAACTGCTCCAGTGAGTCGTGTTCGTGGTGAGTAAACCAGACTTCCGAGACGATTTGAATATCCGATTCTAATCCGGCGAGTGAGGTTTGATCGTACAACGGCGTCAAATCATAGACTGGCCACTGGACGTACGGCTGTTGAGCGATTCGTCGAAAGACCGTGCGCTGTGACTCCCAGGTCGCAACCACTACGAGATACTGGCCACGACCCGGCCAAGAATCCGTCTAACTGATCAGTATAGAGGATCTAGTTACCGCAGCTGTCCGGCGACCGAGCGGTCCGGAGGACCCGGAAGGTCGCCGGTTCGCTCGCCGAAGGCGAGGCCAAGAGCCGACCATCGGGAGGCTCGCAGGCTTTTGGTCGAGCTTTTTCCAAGGAGCGAGCAACGCGAGCGACTGCAGCAAGAGGTCGGTGTGCGGGAGAGTTTAGCAGGAGATTCGCTAGTTACTACCCCGAAAGAAACTGTGCGTGAACTTTTCTATGACACGCTCGCAGAAAGTAGTTTTACTCAAATCTCACTCCGCTACAGAGTGGCGAATACAAGTCGTCCTTCCCATAGGCTATATTACTTAGTAGTATAACTTGGTTATTGATGGCAAAGACTCAGATCCAGCTGGCCAAAGCAGGCGAAATCACATCTGCTATGAAACGAGTTGCCGAGCGCGAAAACTGTGATCCGGACTTTGTTCGACAGCAGGTTGCCGACGGACAAGCCGTCATTCCGAACAATCATGCGCACGAATCGCTTGACCCGATGATTATCGGACGGGAATTTTCTACAAAGGTCAACGCGAACATTGGCAATAGCGACACGACTAGTGGTATCGAAGGCGAACTCCAGAAACTCCACACTGCGGTCCACTATGGTGCCGACACTGTGATGGACCTTTCAACCGGCGAGGATCTTGATGACATCCGTAGCGCTAATATCGAGCATTCACCCGTGCCGGTCGGAACCGTCCCGATTTACGAGGCTGTCAAGCGTGTTGACAGTCCCGCCGAGATCACCCACGAACTGCTGCTCGACATTATCGAGAAGCAAGCCAGGCAGGGCGTCGATTATATGACTATCCATGCAGGCGTGCTGATGGAACATCTTCCACTGACAGACGGCCGAAAGACTGGAATCGTCTCGCGAGGGGGGTCTATATTAGCCCAGTGGATCGAAGAGAATGGGATGCAGAACCCGCTGTACACGAAATTCGAGGAAATCTGCGAAATCTTCGCGGAACACGACGTGACGTTCTCATTGGGCGATGGCCTCCGTCCCGGTTGTCTCGCAGATGCGAGCGACGAAGCCCAGTTCGCCGAACTCGACACACTCGGCGAACTGACTCGGACCGCATGGGACCACGGCGTTCAAGTCATGGTTGAAGGCCCCGGACACGTCCCAATAGACGAGATCGCCGATAACGTCGAACGCCAACAAGACGTCTGTGACGGTGCACCATTCTACGTCCTCGGCCCGCTAGTCACCGATGTCGCGCCGGGCTACGATCATATCACAAGCGCGATTGGGGCGACCGAGGCTGCTCGTGCAGGAGCGGCGATGTTGTGTTATGTTACACCGAAGGAACATCTCGGTCTCCCTGACGAAGAGGACGTGAGAGACGGTCTCGCAGCCTATCGGATTGCAGCCCACGCTGCTGACGTCGCGAATGATCTTCCGGGTGCACGTGACTGGGATGATGCACTTTCCGAAGCGCGCTACGAGTTCGATTGGCGCAGGCAATTCGAACTCGCACTGGATCCCGAGCGTGCCCAAGAATACCACGATCAGACATTGCCTGGCGACAACTACAAGGAAGCTCGTTTCTGCTCGATGTGTGGTGTCGAGTTCTGCTCGATGCGAATTGATCAGGACGCACGGGATGCCGACGGTGAGATGTCTTCGATTGATGACGAGACTAACCTTGACGCTTCGCCTGCTGCGGATGTGAATCTCCCGCCGGTTGGAACCCATGACACGAGTCGCGTTCCTGATGAAGTCGAAATCAATGGTGTCACATTTACTCCTGCAGAATCACACGCAGACGATTAACCTTCAACAGTTCTGAAATTTATTTTTGGGCCACTCAATACGAGTGATCGCGACTTCGAAACCTGTGCTGACTATGTATCCTGTACTTACCGATTCCTCTCGGTCTATTTCAACCATTGTAGCGTGACCGACTCAGAGCGTCTATCTATCAGTCTGGACACTAGTAATTTCGAATCGTGCGCCTTCCTCGTCGCTGTCGGTCACGGTGATCTCCCACCCGTGAGCGTCAACGAACTGCTTGACGATATACAGCCCAGGCCCTCACCGTTGGTTGAGTCCTCCAATTCAAACACCTGCTCACCTACGTCTTCAGAGATACCCGGCCCAGCGGCTGCCACGTAGAAGCCGTCCTCCAACTCACCAATCGTCATAGGCACGTCCGCAATCCCGTATTCGACCGCATTCCAAATCAAATTCTCCACCCTTGCCGGAGCCGACTCGCATCAGCCTGAATTGTTTGCTCTGTGTCGGTGACCAGCGTCGTATCGGCTGTTGGAATGGTCTGCCAGCACTCACTGTCTCCGCAAGATCAATCGCCTCGACCTCGCTCCGCCTCACCCTCCATCCTTATCTGAGCACTGCCGTGAATGGAAACCCAAGAATTATATCTTCGTCAACTGGCTTGGCTAGCATGGTTTACGAGACAGGAAATCGCACCGTCGACGACGCTGTCGCCCGCGTACTCGACGGCGAGACACTCGACCGCCGGGATGGACTCGCACTGATTGCCCAGACGGTCGAGCCCCTCGCCGAGGGAGCGGACTACGTCCGCTCCCAGCTCGGCGACGACACTGTCGACGCGTGTTCCATCGTGAACGCGAAGGCGGGCAACTGCGCAGAGGACTGTGGGTTCTGTGCGCAGTCAGTCCACTTCGACACTGGTATCGACACCTACGGCTTTCTCGACCCCGAACAAATTCTCAAGGCGGCCAAGCAAGCCGAACGCGACGGCGCCCAGCGCTTTGGCGTCGTCGTCGCCGAGAAAGGCGTCTCCAAGGAAAAACGCCCCGACGAGTGGGACGACGTCATCCGCGCAATCCGCTTAGTACGAGACGAAACCGACGTCGAAGTCGACGCCTCCCTCGGGATCCTCACCGAAGAAGAGGCCGCGATTCTCGCGGACGAAGGGCTCAATCACTACAACCACAACATCGAAACCTCGCCGCGTTTCTTCCCCGAAATCGTCGGGACCCATGACTTCGAAGACCGCGTGAAGACGCTCGAAGTCGCCAAGGAAGCCGGTATGGACCTCTGTGCCGGCGTTATCCTGGGCATGGGCGAATCGCCTACCGACCGCGTGGACGCGGCCATCGCGCTCCAGGACATCGGGGTCTCCTCGCTCCCCGTCAACATCCTCAATCCGGTCGCCGGGACGATGTTCGACGACCGAGAGGAAGCACTCATCTCCACGGCGGAGACCATCAAGACCATCGCGGTCTACCGACTGCTCCACCCGCACGCGCGAGTGCGGCTCACCGGCGGTCGCGAGGTCAACTTCGCTGAGGACGAGCAACACCTTCCCTTCGAGGCCGGCGCGGATGGCATCCTCACCGGGAACTACCTCACAACCGAGGGCCAGTCCCCCGGCGACGACATCGAGATGATGGAGCAGGCCGGCATGGAGCCCAATACCGAGGTCAACGATTTCGACCCGGAAGAAGTGAAATCCCGTGATGGCGACTCGGCCGACCCCGCGGGTACGGCGGTCGGGACAGCCACGAGCAAGGCGGAACTGTCTGATGACTAACACAGAGATACAGCAACAGCTATGAACGACATCAACTTCGCCGTTCTCGGCACTGGTGGTATCGGCCGTCGCGCACTCGAAGTCTCCGCGGACAAAGACGAACTCACCCCTATCGCAGCCTGCGACCGCCATGGAGTTGCCGTCAACCACGACGGCCTTGATGTGGACGAACTGCTGGCCGCAACGGAGGGGAACATCGCTTCCGACGGCGGGACTACCGTTGAATCCGGCGGTGACGACATCAAGGAACACGGCGACGACAAGGGCGTCGTCGCCTCCGCACAGGCCGAGCCGACGGAGACGCCCATCGAGGACATCATCGCCGAACACGAGGCCATCGACGCGGTACTCATCGCGCTTCCGAACCTCGAACACGACTTCATTCCGACTGTCGCCGAGCGCTTCGCGAACGCAGGCTACGAGGGCGTCCTCGTCGACGTGCTCAAGCGTTCACGTGTCATCGTCATGCTCGACGACCGCGAGGAACAACTGGAAGAATCAGGCATCACATTTGTCTGCGGTGCGGGCGCGACACCCGGCCTCCTCACGGGCGCGGCGGCACTCGCCGCCCAGTCGTTCATCGAGATCGAGGAGGTCGAAATCTGGTGGGGCGTCGGCCTCAAATCCGGCTACGAGGACAACCGCGGCACCGTCCGCGAGGACATCGCCCACCTCCCCGACTACGACATCGAATCGGCACGCGCCCTTTCGGACGAGGAGATCGAGGAAATCGTCGACGCTCACGACGGCGTCATCGAGTTCAACGACATGGAGCACGCCGACGACGTGCTTCTCGAACGGGCGGGTATCTGCGACGCTGAGGACGTGACCGTCGGCGGCGTCCTTGACCTTCGCAACGACGAGAAGCCCACAACGACGACCGTCAAAGTCACCGGTCGCACGTTCGATGGCGAGGTCGGTACCAACACGTTCGAACTCGACGACGACACGAGCATGGAAGCCAACGTGAACGGCCCTGCACTCGGCTACCTGAAGGCTGCCGTCCGCCGCAACTGGACCGGCGATTACGGCGTCTACGGGCCTGCCGAGCTCATGCCCGGGTTCTGAACCGTGCAGCAGCAGATGGATCGAGGGTTCGACCTCGAAGCACGCCTCCAGTCCCGGGAAGAGCGTGGGCTCCGTCGCGACCTCGCTCCTGTCGACCGTGTCGAGCCGAGGGCTCGCCGGGTGCCCGACCCCGGTGCCGACGTACCGGCCTTCGACGCCGATGCCGAGGAAATGCTGGTGTTCGCAGCCAACGACTACCTCGGGCTCGCGGGAGACGCCAGACTGGCCGAGGCAGCCGCCCGGACAGCCCATGAAGTCGGCACTGGCGCGGGCGCCAGCCGGCTCGTCGTGGGCGATACATCCGCTCACCGCAAGCTCGAACACGCACTCGTCAAATCGAAAGAAACCGAGCGTGCGCTGGCGTTCTCCTCGGGGTACGCCGCCAACATTGGGACGATTACGGCGCTCGCCCCCGACGCGATCTTCTCCGACGAACTCAACCATGCCTCCATCATCGACGGCTGTCGGCTCTCCGGCGCCGATATCGAGGTGTACGACCACTGTGACGCCAGCGACCTCCGGGCGACCATGGATCGCCGTGCCCGCGAAGCAGATGGGGAGGAATCCTGGCTGGTCGTGACAGATTCGGTATTCAGCATGGATGGCGACATCGCTCCACTCAGAATGATATGTTCGGCCGCCGAGCGCCACGGCGCGTGGGTGATGGTCGACGAAGCCCACGCGACGGGCGTGTACGACGGCGGCATGGTCGGTCAGCTGGGACTCGAAGATCGGGTTCATGTCCAGTTGGGGACCCTCTCGAAGGCGCTCGGTGCCCAGGGCGGGTTCGTCGCCGGGAATGAGATGCTCATCGAGTACCTGGCGAATGCGGCCCGTTCGTTCGTCTTCTCGACCGGGCTCTCCCCGCCTGCGGCGGGTGCCGCACAGGAGGCGCTACGTATCGCACGGGAGACGGACCGGCCCCAGACGCTCCAGAATCACGCCGATTACCTCCGGTCGGGGTTTGAGGACCTCGGCTTCGAGGTGCTCGGTGAGACCCACATCCTGCCCGTGCTGGTCGGAGACCGGGAGGATGCGGTCGCGCTCGATGAAGCGCTCCGCGACCGCGGGGTGCTCGCCCCTGCCATCCGCCCGCCGACCGTTCCGGTGGGGATGTCACGGCTGCGCGTCGCTCCCACAGCCGCACACACGCGCGAGCAACTCAACCGCTGTCTCGACGCGTTCGAGGCCGCCGGCGAGGAGGTGGGGCTGCGATGAGTTTCTTCGTGCTTGGCACCGGGACAGGTGTCGGCAAGACTGTCATCACTGCCGGCCTCGTGGGCTGGCTCCGCGACCGCGGCCGCGATGCAGTCGGTATCAAGCCCGCACAGACTGGCTTTCCACCGGACGACGACGCTGGCTTCGTCGCCGAAGCCGCGGGAAGCGAGGACGCCAGTGTCTGCCTGCGCTATCTCGAACCCGCGCTTGCCCCGGCAGTTGCCGCAGATGTAGAAGATGTCGCCCTCTCTTACGACGAGATCCTACAGGGTTGTCGGCGCGAACTAGAGGCTGCTGACCCGGGTATCGTCGAAGGGATTGGCGGTCTCCGGGTGCCGCTCGCTGAGGGGATGGAGGTCGTCGACCTAGCCGCCGATCTCGGGTTACCGACGCTCGTAGTCGCACGCTCGGGACTCGGCACGCTCAATCATAGCGCGCTGACCGTCAAGGCTCTCGAACGGCGCGGTCTTGACGTGTGCGGTGTCGTCCTCAACGATTACGCTGGCGAAACGCTCGCCGAGCGGACGAACCCCGACGTACTCGAATCGATGGTCGACCTGCCTGTGTACACAGTGCCGGGACTCGACCTAGACACGCCGGGCGAAGCGGTGACAGCGGTAAAGGAAAACCTTCCGCCGAGTGTATTACCTGAATAGCGCCTACGACGGACCCAGAGGAATTGATAGATTCTGGGATTGATCCGCCTCAAAGCCGTATGCATTGAGACAACCAGTCTCAACTTCTGTTGGTAGCGTCAGATACGGCGAAATCCCGAGAAAGCTGGTCTTGAGCGGCTACAACAGCCTACTCCGGCGTTTTCCCACTGGAGATGGACGAAGAGCGGGTACAGAGGCCTCGCCCTCGAAAGTGACTCTCGACCGCCGGCGTTGAACCCTTGCTCGGCATTAGAACTCTCGAGAATTGAAGCAGACCGATCCACATCTTCAGAACCAATCCAGAATACGTTGCCTGTTACAGGCGTCTGTAAGGGGTTTCTGCATCTCGCCTCTATCCAGCGTCAGCCCCGGCCCCGTGGACGTGAAGTTCCAGACGAGCGTCTGTACCGAATTTCTGTAACAGGCCTCTGTCCCGTCTTGCCCCGCACAGAGAACCCAGCTGGCTATCGTCACCGAATGTTCGTAACGGACGGCTGTAACTACTGGCTGTTACAGATATCTGTAACGCCCATCTGTATCAGACAGCTCGTCCCGCGGTCGCGTGCCAGATTACAGCAATAGGCCCCAGAGACAAATTACAGACTACCATTACAGTCAACAATTCCAGACAGAGGGTTTAATTTCCAATATTCGGGAAATGCACTCATATGGGCCGCTCGGACGTACTATAGCATAAATTACCTCTATTACAGATGGCTGATACAGACTGCTGTTACAGATTGCTGGCCCGATTGTCTGACACAGATATATGTAACAGGCACCCAAATAGAAGGAGTGTATGATATCCCTCGTCGTCTACTCCGAATCAGGAGGCACGTACAAGACCACTACGACCGGAAACCTCGCAGATGCGTTCCAGCGCGCAGGTCTTGATACTCTCGTCATCGACCTGGACCCCCAAGAGGGGAACCTCACCACCCTCTTCGACGTCGGTGAAGACCGTAGCGACCCCGACGCAGACAACATCGTTCGTCACATTCTGGAGCGACCAAAGGGGCCATTCAAGGACCTGATCAAGACGAGCAGTGAAGGCGTCGACGTCGTCCCGAGTCACGATATGCTCGGTGACTTCACAAGCAATCTCGAACAGAAGATATCCTACGAGGCTCAGATGGAGGGGATGGACAAAGAGGACTACCCGCGGTTCGAGCTTCTCTACAACCTCCTCTGGGAACAAGAGGAACTCCAGAAGGAGTATGATGCTGTTCTCATCGACCCGAACGCGCGTGCAGAAGACCTCCTCTACAACGCGATCTACGCCCTTCGAACTCTCGTTGCGCCTGTCAAACCAGCCGGGAAGGGGAACCTGAGTCTCGACGGCCTAGAACAGCTGGTCACTGGCATGGAGGACAAACTGGATATCCAAGTCGGACTCTCCTGTGTGGTTCCGAGCGGCGTCGGGCAGACGAACGCCCACCAACAGTATCAGCAAAAGTTCGAGGGGACTGAAGAGTTCGCGACGCCAGTCTCGATAGCTGACCGCGAGAGTATGATGGACGAGATGTGGGAAGCACGTGGGTCGGCGTTCAAGGTAGTCGAAGAACGCTGGAAGACCCACGAGGTCGACGGCAAGATGGTTTCTGAACCGGGCCAGCGCCGCGTTCCTGACCGTGAGATAGATACCCTGGAAGATCTCTGGACGCTGGCGTACTTCATCGGGACAGAGACGTTCGATGCGGACATCCCAGAAGAGCTCACGCTAGAGATTCAGGACCACGAGAATGTGACTCTCCGCCCCTCATTCGGTGAAGAGCCTGAGGTGACTAACTGATGGGGGGTATGAAGAAGGGGTCTGGCAACCTCGATTTCGGAGAAGAGGACGACGACTCGGACAAGAGTCCAGAACCCGAGTCTAGCGAGGAACACGAAGAGTCCGAAGCAACCAGCACCGAGGAGGAGACCGACGTGACGGTCGATGGCCCGAATGGAGATGATGCAGGACGACCGGGTGCATCGACGGCCACGGAGGAAACGAAGTCAAATTCCAGCGAGGGTTCGTCGAGGTACCCATACTTCGTGCGTCGGAGCAACGTCGGAGACGAGCGAGACAACCGTCTGGAATTGTTCGCACGCGACGAGGTCGTCTCCCAGGAATCGGAGTTTCGGAGTCAACTCGCGTCGGAATTGGGGGCCGATGACATCGCGAAGACGGATGCTCGCGAGTATGCGCTTCTCGCGGCGTTCAACAACGTCGAAGAGGTGGCAGAATTGATGCGTGAGGACGGGTACGGCGAACTCGATTAGCACCGGCGTCTTTCACTTTCACCCCGGGACTGCTGAGGTTTTATTCAGAGTTCAACCTAAAACAGTCGCTCGATATAGAGGGGGGGAATAGCGGATAGACTACCGCGGGTCAGTGTGACGGTAGCCCTGAACAAAATGGCTGACAAAGATTCTGCACCACTCGTCCAAATCGATGAACTCACGAAAATCGCATCGATAGATTTGGAAAACATTGACAACGTGAGCCTTCTCTTTGAGATGACCTTCTCGCATTTCTGCTAGCACTTGATGACGAGGACTATGCATCAGTGGCGGAGCTCTGCGGACATGTCTGAAGACCTAGAAATGCTAGCAGACGAGTGAACAACCTCGCTATGAAACGTCATGGTGGGCAGCCGTGTTAATTTGGGCTGTCAGTTGCTGCTGTGTGTCGAGACCAGTATGGAATCGGTTGATAATCTCGGTTTGATGCTTCGGGCAGGTGAGAATCGCGACAGCACCGTCCCCAACCGGGACGAGCGGCTGGTGTGGCGTATGTGCTGCGAGGCCGCAACTGGGACAGCTCACGCCGCCAGCAGGCCGGTGGTTGAGGAGGTCAGCGGATGCCTCCGACGTGTATCCACAGGTCGAAGCGAACTGCTGTAGGTGGTCGTCACAGCCGATAAGTGGAGCTGTAAGCTGGTCGAGAAGCAGGAATGACAGCATATGCCGGTCTGGGGACTGGAGGGCTGACTCGCACGCATCGCACTGCATCGGGGGAAGATCCTGGTTTACAGCTGAGTCGTGGTGCAGCGAGTCTCCGAGGTCCATCTGAGATCGTCGATTGCCACGCCGGACGGGTAAGTGATAGGGAGCACGAAGCCGTTAGATACCCATAGAGAGTTTAACCAACATCTGGTGTAGTTCACTCAGTTTGTTGGTTAAGTTCGGTTTACCTCAATAGCTTCAAATTACTCGTGGATTGCCCGTCGTGTGAACAGCAGAACTACCACAGCCATACATTTCTGAAAACAAGAGTGAAAGCGTATCTCCGGGTCGATCTACAAGATATCTCGTTCACACGAGATTCGTGGTTTCGTGTGTACATACCAGAAATCGCCGGCCACGACGCGCAACCCCGTGGAGTCCTGTAGAGAAGTGCTGTTACGTATCGGCCTTCACGGTCACAAAATCGGTTTTGACCATTCGTGTCCGCATTCGGAGCACTCGAAAATATAGCTCGGTTCCTGCTCAATAATCTCTCGGCGTTTCGCCTTCACCAGCCGATACCCGCAGTTTGGACAGGTCGCAAACGCCATTATCCACGGACAATATACGGCCGTGGAAAAACGTCCACCCTATGGAGTTAGGTTCTCTATTTCGTGCTTCTTTCAGCAGGATTTCCGAGGGGACTGCGTGTCTGGGGCCGGTTTCGGCTGGAGGCTGAGCGGGGCGTGGGGAGTGTTTTGAATTGGTGGCCTTAGCCACACTATCGGGTACAAAGCCGCCGACTAGGGCCCCTGATGTAACGCGTTCTTCCCCATCTGATGAGATGCTTATTGGCTGAGATCCGATTCCTGAAATTCCCGGAAGCCCTAGTTTTCCGTAAACAGGAATCGAGTGACAGCGTAGGAATTGAGATTGCTCTTGTGGTGTTACTTGGGTCGTTTCCGGAAACGACCCGGTCACGCTTTTAGGGGTAGACGAAAAATGAGACGACCACAGACAGATGATCCGCGATGCTCGCGTCCTCCGCGCCGGGTTCGTCCCTCGAGAAGTCGAGCATCGCGACGCCGAAGTCAACCACCTCTCCAGCGTTCTCGAGCCCATCACGAACGGAGAACCAGCCGACACAGCTATCGTCACCGGACCCAGCGGAACGGGGAAAACCTGTATCTCGAAATTCGTCACGGAACGACTTCGGGAAGAAGTTCTCGACGTTGAGGCCATCTACGTCAACTGCTGGCGCAACTACACTCGGTTCCGCACGCTCTACCAAATCCTCGACGACCTCGGCGCGACCATCGACATCCACCGCCAGTCGACGCCCCACGACGAACTCGTCGACCGCCTCCAACAGCACGACGGCGCACGAACCGTCGTCATCCTCGATGAGGTCGACCAGCTCGAAGACCCCAGCGTCATCTACGACCTCCACAGCCTCCCACAGTTCGCGATCATCTGCATCGCGAACAAGGAAGAGGAGCTGTTCAGCCGCGTCGACGACCGCCTCGTGAGTCGCCTGCGCTCCAGCGAACACGTCCGGATGGACAAGTACCACGACGAGCAGCTGTACGACATTCTGCGTGCTCGCGCCAAGTGGGGCCTCAACGAGGACGTCATCACCGACGACCAGCTTTACCGAATCGCCGACGCGGCCGCCGGCGACGCCCGCCTCGCAATCGGCATCCTCCGGACGGCAGCCAGCACGGCCGACCGCGAAAATCAAGAACAGATTACTGACGACATCCTCCGCGATTCAGCCGACGACGCCCGTGCTCAGATTAAACAACGAAGTCTCGATTCGCTCACGCCGCACCAGCGGACTGTCTACGACATCGTTCGCGAGCACGGCCCGCTCGGACCAAGCGAGATTCACGACCGCTACACAGAGGAGGTCGATGACCCCCGGACGAAACGGACCGTCCGGACGTACCTCTCGAAAATGGAGCAATACAATCTCATCGAGGCAGAGGGCACGAGTCGGGATCGGGAGTACGCGCTCGTCGATTCAGCAGCCGCGTCGCCGATGCAGTGACCGGAAAAGGGTCGCGTACGCACGTCCCGCAGGTAGCCGATTTAGGCGGAAATTCTATGTAGTGGTATCTCTTTAGAGATAGCTAGAAGCGATACCGACAGCGCGAGCAAGAGGCGATTTCAATAATGAACGAGTTAATGGATGCCACAGCTGCGAAAATTGTGTTAGCAGTCCAGCGTGGCGATTCTATCAGCCGTATCGCGAGCAAAATCGACGTCTCGTACTCGTGGGTGTACGACTGGATTGAGCGATTAGATGACGCAAAAGTTATCGCTAATACTGATAATGGAATCCAGGTCGTCGATCACGAGATGCGCCAGCAGTACGCCGAGATGATGGCTGCGTTGTACAGCCGCGACACCATCTCGCAGGAAGACGCGTACGTCATTCCACACTTCGCCGGAATGGAGTTCGCGTACACGGAAATTGACGCGGCATACGTCTGGACACACGGCGGCTTCCAGATCGCGCGGAGCCACGACGACTATCCGGTGTTCATCGAAGTGCACGACCGTGACGTCGAACGGTGGATTGCGTTCTTCCAGCAGTTTGGCGTCGACACGACGATCAACGAGCGCCCGGATGCCAACGACGTCGACGGAAACGTTCACTACGTGTTGTTCCCCAAGACCGGCGAGATCGACGCCGAGTGGGTCGACGGTAACCCCGTCATCCCGTTGGACGATACCGTCAGCCAGATGATGGAGAATCGGCCAGCATACGAGCCCGCCTTGGAGATCATCGCCAACGAGTACAACAGGGACATCGATGCATCACATCACAGTGCCATAAGTGCGAACGAACAGATGGAATGAGTCTTCCCGAGCGACAATCCGAGCTGATTGACACGCATCGCGCGGTCCAGGATGCCGAACTGCCGTATGTTCTCGTTGGCGGCTGGGCAGTGTCCGCGTTCCAAACACGGTTTACGACCGATATCGACACCGTGATTCCGGACACTGCACTCGACGACTACGATATCCTCCTTCGTGACCTCGGATACGAGAAACAGTTCGAGCAGGACGTCTCGAACGAGTACGACGGGCGAATTGTTCAATACACAAAGGGGGTCGGAGCGAACACCGTCAAATTCGAGGCACTCGTAGATGCGATGGGATGTCGACAGACGGACGCGGAGTGGTCGTACCGCTATCTTCACGAACACAGTACCATCGAATCACTTGACGTCGCCGACGACCTGGACGGGCGAATCCCGGAACCGGCCCTGCTGTTCGCGATGAAACTCCACAGCGGGCGAAAGGCCGATACCCGCGACCTCGTCGTGATTAGCTTGCGTGCGGATTTCGACCGCATCGAGCGACACGTCCACCGTGGCGACCCGGAGAAGCTCGATAAACAGATCGAGATGGTCCTGAATCGACTTGAAGAAGATGGGTTCGAAGACTCGTTCAAGGGCGTCTTCCGACAAGAGGAACTGCCAGCAGACGCGGTTGACAACCTCGTTTCGTTCCTAGCCGAGCAGCGAAACCAGCTGTGACGTATTAACCAACAGAATACACGAAAACTCGTTTTGTTGGTTAACTCTCCAATACGGGGGAACTCAGTTCTGGAAACGTTCTCGGAAACCATTAGCTATCCACAGAAACCCGACGACTGGGAACAAGTTTCCCACCTGTCTCGTGCCTTCCCTGAAACGCGGAAGCGCCACGCCGCGGCTTATCGGGAACGTAGACAACTAGTCGAGTATGAGAGAACACTCAACGTCGAACCGATTAGCGGTGGACCAGCCGACACGAGGAGCTGACCGCAATCGGTCCCTCGCTGACCAGGCCGATCCGGCTACGGACGAGATGCTGCTGCCGCAGCTCGACAACGGCATCACCCTGCTCGACGTCGAAGGAGGCCGCGGCGTCCCGATCCTGCAGTCGCTCGTGCTCGACCATCTCCTCCTACACGACGGGCCCGCCTTCTGGGTCGACACAAACGGACACGCGACGACGACGACACTCGCCCAAATCGCCCCTAGTCAACGGTTGCTCAACCGAATCCACGTCGCCCGTGGATTTACCGCCTACCAACACTACGGCGCCGTCTGTGATCTCCCGACGGCAGTGAATAAGGTAATCCAGACATCCACCGCCGACGCCCGGGCAGCCGGTCGAGGGGAACCGAGTCGTGACGAGGACACGTCGTCCCACACACCCGCCCTCATCGTCGCCCCGGCCGTCGACGCCCAGTATCGCACCGACGATACCCTCGGCGAAACACACGCGAAAACCCTCCAAGCCCGCACCCTTGCCCGGTTAGCGACCTACGCCGAGGGGTACGACATCCCGGTGCTCGTTACGCGTAACGAACGAAACGAATTCACCGAGTCAATCGCGACGGTCGCCGACCAGCACCTCGAGTGCGAGCAAACTCGGATGGGGCCACGGGTCGTCGGCGAGAACTTCGAGACACTCGTCTATCCCGTCGATGACGGCGCGTACTACCAGACGACATTCGCGTACTGGCGGCAGCTGCTCGCGGCACGCGCCACGCAGGTCGGCGTGGAACCGACGACGCCGACGCCGTCGACGCCGACCCCGGAGGGCGTCACAGCTGACGGTAAGACGGTGGCGGCCACCGCGGACCCCTTGCTCGATGCGTGGACCGCGACCGGGACAGGAGGCCGATAGCGATGGGGCGCACAAACCCGACGTACCGGGATGCACTGCGGGCCATCGAAGAGCGGTGGGCGGAGTTCCGGCGGGCACTGCGGCGTCGCGACCAGCCGCGCCTTGACCGGCTGTTCGAGTACGCCCGCGAGCACGCCGACGCGAGCGGGCTGTTGAACCACCAGAATCCGCTGCTGCCGTCGCTGCTTAGCATCGATCTCGAACAGGAGGCCCGCCTCGACGACCACGAGGAACGCCTGACAGAGCTTGAGGAACGGCTTTCGGAAACTGGAGGAAAACAGCAGCAATCGCCTGCCGAAGGTGACACTGGAGGTGCAGAATGACTGAGTTGACGACAATCGCCTTCGACATCGAAACAACGGGGTTCGAGACCGATGACGAACTCACAGTAGTTGGGTTCGACTCGACGGTCTCGTCGCGAGTGTTTCTCAATATAGACGGAACGACACCACAAGCAGGCTTCACAGATCGGCTCAACGACACCCTCCAGACACCCATACAGCTCTCACTCCACGACAGCGAACAGGAACTCCTGAACGAACTGGCGACGTTCGTCACGTCGACACTCACCCAACGCGATGCAAAGCTCGTCGCGTACAACGGTGAACGGTGGAACGGGGGATTTGACTTGCCGTTTCTCCGGACTCGTCTCTGTACCCACGGGCTCGAGTGGCCCTTTGGAACGCTGCCATACGTCGACGTGATGGATGTCTTCGAGACACGCTTCAATACGAGTGAGGATACGCTGAGTGGCGTCTACGAGGAACTGATCGGCGCCGGAATGAACGAGGTCGATCCATTTACCGACAGTAGTGAGGCAGTCACTGCGTGGGAGGAGGGCGCCTACGAGCCACTCATCATCCACAACGTCGCCGATATCCGACGAACTCGAGCGTTGATGGAACTTGCAGAACAGTACTGCTCGAAGTCGGATTTCTCGATGAAATCGCTCGAACCAATCGTCTGAGGGCTAGTTGTACCCGTTCCGAAAACACGAGTCCCCCGCCAGTAGGACAAGGCGGACACGCCTATCGTCTAAGAATCAAGCTATGGCGGGTTCTCAGCATCGTTGATCCCTTCGAACGTCTCGTTGGTATAGGCGTATCGCCATCGTTGGAGAATCGCTCGTGTCACAAGGCCGGTCTCAGACACAGCAATACAGGATTCCTCGACGGGACGACTCGGAGCGTCGGGTGGTGGATGGAAGTGTCGTTTCGGCGCGTCCGGTTTTGGATGGCAATCGAACCGGAAATTCTGATTCCGGTCGTCCGTGTAGTGGACCGCATAGTTTTCGGTTAGACTCCACCGGATGTCGATCCGAGCGGTTGACGCTGCACCGACTCCATCGGACAGTTCGACCGAGAGCGTCTGTGGATTCAACGGATCGTCTAGTGACGCTGTCTCGGCCAGCGGCTCCTGCTCCATGATCAGGTCTCGAATCTCACGCAACGCCCCGGGGTCAATAGGCCCAAATACCTCGGATTGCTCGACCGGCTGAGACTGTTGAGAGGGGGTCTCGTCGCTGGTCATACGACGATGGAGGTATCGCTATCGCCCTCATCGTCGGGATCTGTGCCAGTCAGGTGGCCCGTATTGCTTGCTTCACCGATTGCGAGTGTTGCTTGTGCGAGTGCGAGGTTGCGTCGCGTCGTTTGCCATTCCGTGAGGCGGGCACCGTAGTCGCTATCGACGTCGTCGACGTCTCGTTCGCGGGCGAATTCTTCGGGTGAATCGACATCATACTCCTCACGCCATTCCTGTATCTGTGCCTTCATATCAGCAATACCGGACGCGATTTCTTCGGGGGACAGTTCCGCGAGCAGCGACTGTGCATGTTCGGTGACAATCGCTGTTTCCGATCGTCGATAGCACGTCGTCTGCCCGTCTTGGGAGGTTGTTACTTCGCCAGCGCTTTCGAGCGTTCGCAAGTGCTTCCGTGCCGTGGTTGCCGAGACGCGGGCGCGGTCGGCGATCTCTCCGGCGGACGCAGGGTCGTAGGTAGTGCGGATGATTTCGTACACTCGTTCAAACGGCGTCGTCTCCTCAATCCAGTCTTCTTCGACGACATCGTTTACGTCGCGGTGTTCGGTCCCGCCATCCGGAATCATTCGATTGGCTGGGGCCATCTCCTCGGACATGATATACCAAACAACGAGAGGGCAGCATAATAATCTGTGGGACAATATTTTGTTCTCTTGGCTGCCTACTGCCGTTCCCACAGCGTTTCGATTCGCTCTTCGACGTAAACTCGCCATTTAGGTTGGAATGTCCCTAGTTCCACAGATGAAACGAAGCTAGTGCGGAATCGCCGTCGGCCTTGGGGAGGGGTTCGATGTATTGCTCAGGCAGGATCGCATCGTCAATCGAGCGAGAGTCGCTATCGACGAACTACTCGGCGTTGCCGATCGCGGGCAATACGGACTAGAGGTTGATCGAGGTTTGGGCCAGGAGATCCACGACGCGCTTGAACACAAGGTAACGTCTCTCGGGTGGATGCGAATAGAAGATTACACTCCCAAGCCCATCGCTTCGATCTGTTCCTGGTAGCGGTTGCGGATGGTGACTTCGGTGACGTTCGCGACGTCGGCGACTTCGCGCTGGGTTTTCTTCTCGTTGCAGAGGAGGCTTGCCGCGTAGATGGCGGCGGCCGCAAATCCGGATGGTGATTTCCCGGAGAGTAGTCCTTGTTCGGCGGAGGTGTCGATGATTTCGCGGGCCTTTGCGGTGGTTTCCTCGGAAAGGTCGAGGTCGCTTGCGAAGCGGGGGAGGTATTCCTTGGGGTCGGTTGGCTGGATTTCGAGGGAGAGTTCCTGGGAGACGTAGCGATACGTGCGTCCGATTTCCTTCTGGTCGATGCGGGCGACTTCCGTTACTTCTTCGAGGGTTCGCGGGATGCCCTCCTGGCGGCAGGCGGCGTAGAGGCAGGCAGTTGCGACACCCTCGATGGAGCGCCCACGGATGAGGTCCTCTTTGAGCGCGCGCCGATAGATGACCGATGCGACTTCGCGAACACTACGTGGGACGCCAAGCGCGGATGACATTCGATCGATCTCCGAGAGCGCGAACTGGAGGTTGCGTTCGCCCGCGTCCTTCGTGCGGATGCGCTCCTGCCATTTGCGGAGGCGGTGCATCTGGTTGCGTTTCTTCGAGTCAAGTGAGCGACCGTAGGCGTCCTTGTCCTTCCAGTCGATCTGGGTCGTTAACCCCTTATCGTGCATCGTCTTCGTCGTCGGCGCGCCCACGCGTGATTTCTGGTCGCGCTCTGAGGAGTTGAACGCCCGCCACTCCGGGCCGTGATCAATTTGGTCGTCCTCAAGAACGAGCCCGCAGTCCTCACAGACTCGTTCGCTCTGATCGGTGATCACGTTGGATGAGTTGCACTCCGGGCACTGCTGTGCCTCGTCATTCGTTTGTGCTTGCTCACTCTGTTCCGTTTCACGTTCCCGAGTCGCCCGTTCCATTCACCATGTGACAACCGAGGAATCATATATAGACCTTTGCTTGTCACCAGCCAAAGAGAGACAGATCCCAGTGCAGACTCCAGTTCCGGCCGAAGGGCGGCCACACCGGCGAGTTTACAGTGGTAACGAGGGGAAATCCCGCCCTTTCAGGGGTGAGGGGAATCAAGAGTCCTCGTCGTTATTGGGCGGGCGTTCTGCGAGTTGATCGAACCGTGACTGGGCGCGCTCCTTCCGATTGGCAGTCGCAGCCGCATCGTACACGAGGTCAGTTACGTCCCCATCGGTGAGCGTCACCTCGAGGACTGCATCCGGATGGGCTGCCTCCTCGGGAAGGTCCGTACGCTCGACGACGATCTCATCGACGACGTCCCCCGCTTCTTCGAGCAGAATGACCGCGAGACCGTCCTCGAAGCGATCAAGGACGCCAGTGAACTGTTCGGTGGTCATCGATAGTAAGCCTCCTCGATTACGGTTGTACCAGTGGCATCGCGAAGGATGACCGTGTCACCGCCATTATTCCAGACGGGTGACGATTGCCCCCAGTACAACGCGGTCTCCGTATCGGTTCCGCTGCCCGTGTAGATAGTGAGTTGGTCGCCTGGATCAAGGACGGTCCCTTCAGGGATCGTGTACGAGTGCCCGGCCGCATCGGCGAGCGTCCACCCGGAGAGCTCTAGCGATGACGTCCCGGTATGCTCGATGGTGACGTACTCGCCGTTCAGATCCTCCGCGTCATCGTTGGCCGCGTCAGCGTGAATTTCGACGAGATCAAGACGATTGGCGGTACTCGTCGACGTCGTTTCCGGCGGTTCAGTCGTTCCGGCTGGGTCAGTGATTGGGGCTGTCCTGGAGCCAGCCGCCGGGATCACGAGCCGATCGACTAGACCACCAGTCCCGGGCTTGACCGGGTCTCCCGAACGGAGTTCAGTGGCAGTCGTCGGCGCGTCTTGCTGTGTGGCGACCGTTACTGCAGAGCCATTACTCGTGAACGTGATCGTGCCGTGGGTTGCGGTCCAGTACGTCGGAATCGACCGCGCTGCCAGCCGTTCCAAGACCGCCTCATGCGGATGGCCGTACTGGGAGTCATACGCACTCGAGATCACAGCCACTCGTGGCGACACTGCCTCAAGGAACGCCTCGCTGGTGCTGGATCGGCTGCCGTGGTGGCCGACAGCAAGCATCGTCGAATTGAGCTGGTTGTCGTAGGTTTCGACGAGATATTCTTCGCTTGCCGTTTCCCCATCGCCGGGCAGCAAGAAACTTGAGGCGCCGAACTGGAGGTGGACGACGATGCTGTTCTCGTTCCGGTCTTTATTCGCAAGATAGCCCTCCGGTGGCGCAAGAATCCGTGCCGTACCTCCACTCATCGGGATCGAATCCCCGGCCTGCGTCTGGTACAACGTCACGTTATGTGCCTCGACTGCGTCGAGGTATTCCTCGTAGGTCGCCGAGCTCGATGCAATCCCGGGGTCGTACACCGCCCCAACGCCGTCCCCGTTGGTCTCGAAGTGCTCGATCACCGCGGCATGCCCGCCGATATGGTCTGCATCAGGGTGGGACGTCACGAGGTGATCAATTCGTGACACCCCCTGCGATTCGAGATACGCGATCACGTCCTCGCCATCATCAATCCAATCACCAGTGTCGATCAGGATTGTTTCCCCATCCGGGCCAACCACGAGTGTACTGGACCCCTGTCCGACGTTCAACTGGTGGACGACCAATTCACCCGTCGGTGTGGCTGTTTCCGTCGTTGCGACGGTTGTCGACGCTTGCTCGGTGACACCAGACGTCGGCGCCGGCTCACCATTGTCGATCCCACCAGCACACCCCGCAAGGACAACCAACCCAACCACCGCAAAAACAGCGAGTAGTCGTCGCAGAGACATACCCCGGACGTCGTTCGCCCCCGGGTTAGTCGTTCTGGGTTAACTAGCGAAGCTTGTACCGGGGACTGGTTTCGTCAGGCCAAACCGCCACCTCGGAAACAACCTAGTAGTTAGTCTGGCAGACGCTAACACCCCTCCCCTACCTGCGGGACACCGATCCGGTCAGTACTGGGGTTCGAACGCTAGCTCCTCGCTAGTGAAGGAGTACTGGCTGAGGTCGTGTTTCTCGCAGACGTCAGCGAGGTGCTTAGGCTCCAGATACGCTTTCTCGATACAGTGCTCAAACACTACGATGATGTCGTTGTTGTCGACGCTGGTGACAGCGGTGTTAGCGGAAGCCCACCCCTTCAGAAGTGGGAGGAAGCCAAGGCTTCGCTCGCAACGCATTCTCGATTATGCAAGAGAGCACATACATATATGAGAGTATGGAGGTAACACTGTCGTAAGAGGTGCCAAGCATGTCCGAATCCTCGCGAGACGGGGGCCCAGTCATGGGCTGAGTCGATGAGCGCCCGCGACCGCATTCGAGCGGTCGCCGAGACGCTTCCCGAACCGCGGTCAGTCAACTGGATCAGCGAGCAGGCCGCCTGGAGTACAACCAACGAGGAACTCCAGGATCTCGTCGACTAGGGCCAGTTGCGCCGCGTCGAGGCCGGCGAGACCACGCGCTACCAGCCGGACTACACACGACTGCTCTTCGAGGAAATTCGGACGCTCATCGAGGAGAACACGCGCGAGGAGCTACGCAACGAACTGGCAGCGATCACCGAGGAGATCGAGGAGTGGCAGGCAACCTATGACGTCGAGACGTGGGCGGAGCTCGAACAGTCGCTCGCCAACGGCGACCTCGCAAGTCCGGAGCTCCGTGACCGCCGCGACGTTATAGGCTGAGAAGGCGCAATACCACGGCGTTCAGGCCTGGATACGCGCCGTCAACTTGGGAGAAAATCCACGTTCGACGCCCTCTTTTGAGTTTCAGAATACCGGCGTTTAAGTGGCAGGCCGCCGTACTATAGGGGAGGAATCGGTCGGAACGGAGCGGATTCCGAACCGTCCTACGGAGGCGGCCTGTCCGCCCTCGTAACGAGGCAGTATCCGGAAGAGCAGGCGGTGAACGCCACATCTTCGAAGGGTGTGCCAACGTGCTGACTGCTCAAAGCAAACCAGACGATACCCCCGAGTCCGCTGACGCCCGCTGGCGTCCCCGTGGCCAAAACAACACCGGGACGCCCTAAACGGTTGAGGATAGGGGTAACGGCGGTTTGGCACCGCCAGCAGTCCACCAGTCCGATGTTGTGGGACTACCCGCGCCCGAAAGGTCTGGTAGTCCGGTGATTGGACTGCACACCTGAAACTCCCACCGCTCGGGATTCCTCCGCGTTCACACGGAGGAGGATGTCAATGCGTTCTGGCGTGAGAATGAGGAGGATCGCCGCCTCATCAAGCACGTACTAGAACTCTACTCCGACGTCGAAGCCGCCCGCGAACAGATGACCGACGTGGCTGACCGCGCCACGAGCTAATCCGCTTCTCTCACAGAATGGTCTTTCCTGAGACCGAACATCGTCACCAGCCGTGGGGTCTCCCAGTGTCAGTTCGGATCGTAGGGATTCGTTGCTGTATCGAGTCGGTAGACATCCTTGACAGCGTCAAAATCGTCGTCAAATGCATACAGGTAGCCGAGCCCCTCGGTTTGCATATACGCGACAATGCAGGCATCGACGAAGGAGAGCGGTTCGTGTTGGCGAAAGAGGGCCTTCCCTGTCGCGAGGGCGTCGGTGGTGAGTGAGTCGATGTGGAAGCGGGCGTTTTCTTCGATACGATCGAGGAGATCGACGGCTGCGTCGTGGCCGGCGTGGGTCGTGAGGCCGTTGAGCGTTTCAGCGAGTACGTAGTCGAGGACGACTGCCTCCGGGAGCGTTCCATCATCGATGCCGTAGAGCACGGGAAGCGCGGCATCATGGGATCCATCCTGCTGGTATGCGGCGGCAAAAAGGACTGTCGTATCGATGAGTGCACGAGGCATTTACTCGACGTCGACGCCCCAGGCGTCATGCTCGCTCGTTACATCGGTCGACTCCTCACCAGCGTAGCCGTCAAAATCGGCGAACGTGCCCGTTTGCTGTTGGAGAACCTGGACTCGAATGCTCCCATCGTCTTCGAGATGCCAACGGAGCTGATCACCATCGTCGATGTTGAGTTCCCGCCGAATCCGAGCAGGGATGTTAGCCTGGTTTCCAGACACCTTGCTTTCGGCGTCGATTCTGTCGCTGCTCATACCTCCCGGTAGGTGACGTGGTGTGAAAAACCTAGTGTGCCGCCACACTACATTCAGTATGCACGCTTATGCCAACGTACTATTTTTCTGCAGGTCTTGTGGTACCGCATGACGTAGTCGCCGGGGGTGAATGGCTGGGTGACGGAGGTGTGGTTCTCGTGTTTGTACGAGTAGAGTTGGATGGCTTGGTCGTCGCAGTAGGAGGCGAGTTTGGCTGGGTGGGTGGTCCGCCAGTCACTGACGCCGTCATCAAGGACGCTGGGGAACGCGACACTGACAGCTTCGCTCGCAATGGGTTTTCAATTATGCGAGAGCGTACAAACATATATGGGAGTGCGGATCTAACACTATTGCGAGAGGTGCCAAGTATGTCCGAATATTCGCGAGATGGCGTTCAGACGTGGGCTGAGTCGATGAGCGCCCGCGACCGCATTCGAGCGGTCGCCGAGACGCTTCCCGAACCGCGGTCAGTCAACTGGATCAGCGAGCAGGCCGACGCCGCCTGGAGTACAACCAACGAGGAACTCCAGGATCTCGTCGACCAGGGCCAGTTGCGCCGCGTCGAGGCCGGCGAGACCACGCGCTACCAGCCGGACTACACACGACTGCTCTTCGAGGAAATTCGGACGCTCATCGAGGAGAACACGCGCGAGGAGCTACGCAACGAACTGGCAGCGATCACCAAGGAAATCGAGGAGTGGCAGGCGACCTACGATGTCGAGACGTGGGAGGACCTCGAACAGTCGCTCGCCAACGGCGACCTCGCAAGTGCTGAACTCCGCGAGCGCCGCGACGTCATCGCTTTCTGGCGTGAGAACGAGGAGGATCGCCGCCTCATCAAGCACGCACTGGAACTCTACTCCGACGTCGAAGCCGCCCGCGAACAGATGACCGACGTGGCTGACCGCGCCACGAGCTAATCCTTTCTCTCACAGAATGATCTTTCTTGCCGGCCGCGACCGCTATATACAGCGGACCCTCCTCTGCGACATTCACGACCGATTGACGAATCAAGCGGGGTGTGAGGACGTCCGCTATCGCCCGTCTCGACGCCGACCCCGGTACGTCATCACGGATGTCGATCCGACAACGTTCCTGAGTCATTCCTACGATGCGGCGACCGCACGCCTGGAGATTCGCTTCTGGTACCCCGCCGGCGTCGACCACGAATACTACCGCATCAACTGGGTCGAACCGAACCGGAACCTGATGCTCGGCTTCCACCAGGACGCCGACCATCCGGATCTTGGGCCCTGCCACATCCAACTCGATCACGAAGACACGCCGGTTGATCGGCATAGCGCGACGTTTCTTGATGCGCACCCGCTCGCCGTCCTTGATGACCGACTGCAGCAGTTCCCGGCGGCAGTAGAGGGGATTCGCTGGGAGAATGGGAATCCTTCGCTTCCTACCTGGCCCGTCTAGACAGCGAGTTCATCGAGCGTGTTGGGCAGAAAGAGTACGGACGCTTCGAGACCAACCTGCACATAGTAGCGAACGAACTCATTGAGGAGGCTGTCGAGAACGACTGTTCGCACATCGTGTTCGAGGACTTGACCCACATTCGGGAGAACATTCCCGAAGCGACGTGGCAACACGTCTGGGCGTTCCGACGCCTCTCCAAGTACGTCGAATACAAGGCCAAAGAACACGGTATCGAAGTCGTGCAGGTTAACCCTCGCAACACGTCGAAGCGGTGTTCGACGTGTGGATTTACGCGGATGATGGTGTTTGCTGTTCCTCTGCGAGGTACTCGCGGATGGCTTCCTGGATGACTTCTTCGGGGCCTTCAACGCATTCGCGTCGGAGGTCGGGGTACTGGCCGTCAAGTTTGCGCGGGACGTAGCCGTTGAGTTCCGCGGCTTCGCTGACTTGCATCCCTTCGAGGTGTTCGGAGAGGAGGCTGGCGACGGCGCGGCTGACTGCACAGCTCTGGCTCTCGAAGGCAATCGCCTCAATGCGGTCGTCGGCGATGGTGACGTGGAATTCGCCGTCATCACCGCACGTGGTTTCCTCGGAGGATTTCACGAACGTCGGGTCGCTGAGGCCTTCCTGGTTGTGGGAGGCGTGATAGTGTTCGCTGACGAGGTCGTGGTAGCGCTCGGAGGCGAGGTAGTCGTCGAGGTCGTCACGAGCAGTGTCCACGACATCAAGGAGGCGATCGACATCTGCGCAAGTATTGTAGATGTAGAAGGAAGCGCGGGCGGAGCCGGGGATATCAAGGCGGTTGTGGAGAGGCTGGGTGCAGTGGTCGCCGGCGCGGATCGCGACACCGCGGTCGTTGAGGAGGCTGGAGAGATCGTGGCCGTGGACACCCTCGACGTTGAATGAGACGAGGCCGGTGCGTTTCTCGCCGATGTCAGGGCCATACGTTTGGACGAAGTCTCGCTCAGCGAGTTCGCGGAGGAGGTACTGGGCGAGGTCGTTCTCGTGGGTGCGGACGTTCTCCATGCCAAGGTCGTCGAGGTAGTCCACGGCCGCGCCGAGCGCGATGCCTTCCGCGATGGGTGGGGTGCCCGCCTCGAATTTCCAGGGGAGTTCGTTCCACGTGGAGTCAGTGAGGGTGACGTTCCTGATCATCTCCCCACCGAACAGGAAGGGGTCGAGGTCTTGGAGGATGGCGCGTTTCCCGTACAGCCCGCCGATGCCGGTGGGACCGGCGAGTTTGTGACCGCTGAACGCGAAGAAGTCTGCGTCCATCTCCCCGACGTCGACGGGCCGGGTTGGGGCAGACTGGGCGCCGTCGATCACTGCGTACGCGCCGTGATCGTGTGCGAGCTCCACGAGATCCCCGATCGGGTTGATGGTTCCGAGGACGTTCGAGACGTGAGGCGCACAGAGGATCTCGATGTCGTCGGTGACGAGGTCGTCGGCGGCGTCCATGTCGAGATGGCTGTCGCTCGTGACGGGGATATGGCGGACGGTCGCACCTGTTCGTTTCGCAATCTGCTGCCAAGTCACCAGCGAGGCGTGATGGTCCATCTCCGTGGTGAGAATCTCGTCGCCGGTGTCGAGATGCTGGCTGAGGCCGTACGCGACGAGGTTGATGCTCTCGGTGGTGTTTTTTGTGAAGACGATTTCCTCACGGCCGTCTGCGCCGAGGAAGTCGGCAACACGGTCGTGGGCTTCCTCGTACGCGATTGAAGCCTCATGACTAAGTTCGTGAATTCCGCGGTGGATATTCGAGTTATAATCTTTGTAGAACTCTTCGAAGACGTCGTACACCTGTCTGGGCGTGTGGGTGGTGGCAGCGTTGTCGAGGTATGTGAGTGGATGGCCGTTCACGCGTCTGTCGAGCACGGGGAAGTCTGCGCGCACTGCCGTGGTGTCAAGGGTCATATACCTGTCCAGACTCTACCACATGAAAAAACAAGCGGGAACTGCTGGTTCTTAAATTAGTTCACATACCTCGGGAATGCAACCTTCAACGCTCTTCGAGTTCGTTACTGATTTCGGTATTCTGTGAGGGCGTCGTTGAATGCGCTGGTGAGTTCGTGGATGAGCTTGGGGCTGTTGATGACGAGGTCGGTGATGGCGTCGTTGAGGCTGCGATGTAGGCGTCGAAGAAGGTGTCGTGGTCGGGTCGGTTGATATCAAGTCGGCGGACTGACGCCGTCCGGGCGGTTCGAGGCGATATTCTCGCGCAGGTCGCGCAGGTCGGTCTCACGACGCTCTCGGACAGCCTTCATCTCCTCCGGGTTCTCGTAGTAATACGCTAACGCTCGATACACGTCAGCGACGTCTAGGGCGTATTCGTCGGCGACGTCCTCCGGGTCCGCCCCGAGCTCCTTGACGCGATCGTGCAGCTGGAGCACCGAAATGAGGCGCCCCTCGATGTGGGGTTCATCGAGGAGGTTCTGCGTGACGCGTGGGGCGTGTTGAGGCATCTGTACATCTTCGTTTTGGATGCCGAGACACATAATTCCTCAGGCTCTCGAGATCGGTAGTGTTCAGATTAGCTGATTTCATGCAAAGCTGAAGGATCTGAGCCACTCGTCGGCGGTATCTGCTGTGGCGTTGCTGAAACAGTTTGAGAACGAGGAGGTTCGTTGTTTTATCTCTCGAAAGACGCGTTCAACAGCATTCTGATTTCCATGTGTTTCAGACTGGAATCGGAGGCCATGTCGTTGGCAGGCGTCTTTCAGTGTCGGTGCGCCATCAACGAGAAACACAGCATTATCGACGTCGTATTTTTCGCGGAGTTGTTCGAAAAACGAGCGGCAATCACGTACGTACGCACCGGTTCAAGCGTTATATAGAGTGATTTGGTCGTTTCTGGATCGACAGCAGCGTACAGCCAGTATTGCTCGTCGTTGAGTCGGAGCACGGTTTCGTCAACGGCGACGTGATTTGGAGTTCGTCCAGACTCAGGCTGTAGGTCGGCTTTCTGCACCCAGTTATGAGCGGTGGAGCGTACGCGTTTGACACCGAATACCACAATCATTAAGACAGTATTTCGAAAGCGAGAGTCCAGCAAGATATAGCAGAATACTGAGCTTCATCAGCAATCGAGGTGTCGCTTCTCGTTCAACAAACGCTACGTTGATCTCGTCTAAACATCCGTTGAGGGAGTTGTTTCCGGTATAACCACCCAGAAAAGAACCGCCTCACTCTTCATCCTTATCTGAACACCGCGCCTCGCCGGAGCGCAAGGCTTTATTACCTTAAAATAACACCGAGTGGTATGGCGCTGTCCGACGAACAGATGCAGCAGTATCAACGGGAGGGATACGTCGTCGTCGAGGACGTGTTGTCGGCGACTGAGGTGACCGAGGTGAAAGATCGCCTCCGAGAGTACGTCCGCGGCGAGCGAGAGGAGACCGAATTCGATCGAATGCTGGAGCCGTCGATCGACGCCGAGGAGTTCGACCACGAGGGGCAACCGGTCCGAAAGTTCGAGGGTGTCGGGATGGCCCGCGAGGACGAGGTGTTCCGGGAGCTGGCGTACCACGACGACATCGTGGAGGTGGTCAGCCAGCTTCAGGGGCCGAACCTGAAGCTATTGCGCTGTGCCGGCATGCTGAAGCCGCCGGGGGTCGGGACCGCGAAGAAGTTCCATCAGGACGCGGCCTACTACCCCATCCACCCGATGGACCACGTGACGGTGTGGGTGGCTCTCGATGAGTCGAAAACCGAGAACGGCTGCATGCAGGTCGTCCCGAAGGCCCACACGGACGGCCTCCTCGAACACGAGGCGATGGAGTACGACACGGACATCACGATTAACTCCCGGGACTACGACGAGAGCGACACCGTTGCGCTCCCGATGGAGCCGGGGGACGCGCTGTTCCAGCACTGCCTCGCTCCCCACTACACTGCGCCCAACGAGAGCGACCGCTGGCGCCGGGCGATGATCGTCGCGTACATGCGGTCGCGGTCGCGGTTCACCACCGACAACCGGCCGGAGTGGGTCGACAACCTGCACATCGCCGGCGAGGAGTTCCCGGGGTGCGTGTAGATGGCGGTCGCTGAACGAATCCGCGAATTCACCGGCGAGATGGGGCCATCGTGGGTCGCTGGGGCAATCGCAGCCGGCCCGGCGACCATGGCGTCCATGATCACCGCCGGCGCCGCCTACGGGTACAGCCTGCTGTGGGTCGTAGTGCTCTCGGCGTTCGCCGGCGCGCTCGCCCAGTACCTCGCGATGCGTCTCGGCCTGCTCACCGAGCGGGGCATCGTGGAGGTCGTCGAGGAGTATCTCGGCGAGTGGTGGGCGTGGCTCCTTGTCGTCGACGTGGTGCTCGCCTCGGGGGTTGCGCAGCTGGTCATCATGAACACGCTGGCCAGCGTCTCCGCGACCATCACTGGCGCGCCGGCCTGGATCTGGGGTGTCGTCTGGGCGGCCGTGCTCGCGCTGGGACTGGCCGGCCGAGGCTACGGGCTGTTGGAAGCCGCGGCCAAAATCCTCGTGGCCGCGGTGGTCCTGGCGTTCGTCGCGTCGCTGTTCGTGGTGCCGCTTGACGTCGGCGCCGCCGCTGGCGGCCTCGTCCCGACGCTCCCCGGCGGGAGTGCGCTCGTCGCCGCGGGCATCCTCGGCGGTGCGGTCCACATTACCCTGATCACGATGCACTCGTACACGATGCGGGCGAAGGGATGGACTGACGACGACTATGAGATTGCGACCGTCGATATCGGCGCGTCGATGCTCGTCGCCTTCGGCGTGTACAGCGTCGCCATCTTTCTGGTCACCGCCAGCGTCCTCACTCAGCCGGACCTCAGCACCGTCGGGGCCGCACAGGCGCTCGGCCCGCTCGTCGGCGAGCACGCCAAGTGGCTCTTCCTGCTCGGGCTCGGCGGGGCGGCGATATCCTCGTTGGGTGGGAACACTATCGTCCCGCCGTTCGTCCTCGCGGACAAGCTGGGCTGGGGGACAACCGTCGCGGACGCGCGATACCGCGCTCTGGTGGCCGCGGTCGCGCTGCTCTCGGCGTTCGGCGCGTCCATTGGTGGTCAGGTGCTCGGCCAGCTGGTACTCGTGCTGGCGCTGGGCACCGTCGGGACTCCCTTCGCCATCGCAGTCGTCCTCTACTTGCTGAACTCACCGGCCGTACCCCGGCCGACCGCCACACTCACGAATCTCAGCGGGCTCGCGCTGCTCTTGGTTTCGGGGATCCTCGCCGCCAACTTCGTCCGCGAGCAGGTCGCGGCCGGCGTCACCCCGCTCTCCGGGGGCGTCCTGGCGTTCGCCGTCCTGCTTGGGCTCGCCATCGCAGGGCTGGTCGTGAAGCACGTCCGGCGTCGGCTCAACGGCACCGGGATGACCCCCGAGCCGGCGGACTGAGATGACCGACCTCCCACTCCCGCCGACGGGGACGGCGCTTGTGACCGGCCCCTCAAACGCTGGGAAGACGCGGCTGACCGCCCGCGCGCTCGACGCCTGGGTGGCCGAGCACGGCGCCGACGGGGTCGTCGTCCTCGACTTCGCCCCCGAACTAGAGCGGGACGGCACGCTGCTCGGCGGTCGGCTCACCCGGTTCACCGACGTGCCGGCGGAGGCCTGGCGCGGCGTATTGGAGGCCCACGTGCCCCGGGCTGGCGGCGAAACGAACGCGGAGTCGCTGTCGCTCGCGGCGGCCAATGCGCGACGCGCTCGGCGCATCGTGTCTGCAGCACCCGCGTCGCCGCGGGCCGTCTTCGTCAACGACGCCACCATTCCGTTTCAAGCCGATGGCCCCGACGGGTTCGATCCCGGAGTACTGACCGGCTACTGCGACCGGGCGGACGCGGCGGTGTGCAACGCCTTCGAGAGCGACGAACTCGGCGTCGACGATCCCGTCTCCCGGAACGAGCGAGCCGCACTCGAGGCGCTGCGGGCGTGGGCTGACCGGATCGTGGAGCTGTGACTGCGGCCTACGCCACGGCCGCCGCTGCGAGCCAGGTTGCCAGCTCCGCGGCCGCGGCCACCGACCGGGATTAGGGGAATCATCGCGGGCTCGCTCCTCATGGGCTGCACCGATAAGGCCGCAGTCCTTGTACTCTTGGACGAGTCCAACCAGCTCGGCCAGCACAACCCCATGGAAATTAGTCGGTTGTATACAGCAGTTATAAATTCGCGGAGTTTCACCGTGGGGACGGACATGGGGTTTAGTGACCAACTCCTCGACAGCGGCACCGAGCTGTGGGCGTTACAGATGGACCACCCGTTCGTCCGCGAGCTCGCCGCAGGCACGCTCGACGAGGCGGCGTTCCGCACCTGGCTTGAACAGGATTACCACTACCTGCTTGACTACGCGCGGACGTTCGCCACCCTTGGGACGAAGGCAACCGACGAATCCACGATGGCGCACTGTTTCGGCGTGGCGAACAGCATCGTGGACGACGAGATGGATCTGCACCGATCGTTCGCGGCGGACTACGGCCTCACGGGCGAGGACCTGGAAGCGGTGCGTAAGGCGCCGACCTGCGAAGCCTACACCAGCTACCTCCTGCGGACAGCCCGGGGGCGTCCGCTCCCCGTCGGCGCAGCGGCCGTCTACCCCTGCGGCCAAGGGTATCTAGACGTGGCCGAGCACATGGCCGAAATCGCTGACGGCGAGCACCGCTACACGCCGTTCATCGAGAAGTACACGAGCGAGGAGTTCCGCGAGTCGGTGGCCTGGATGCGGGATCTGGTCGACCGTTGCGCCGAAGAGCACCCGTCGCTGCGCGGGGAGATGGAGAGTGCCTTCCGCCGGAGCGCCGAGCTGGAGCACGCCTTCTGGGAGATGGCCTACGCCAAGGAGGACTGGCCCCACGAGCGTGCGACGGTCGCGGTGGAGGGGGTCTGAGTGCGCGATGCCGACCGTCCCCCGCGGGCACCGTCCGTCGATCGGGCCGAAAGCAACGGGGAAGGACAAGCAGTGGTTCAGCCCCCCGTGGCGCTGACCGTCGCTGGCTCGGACAGCGGCGGCGGCGCCGGCGTCCAGGCCGACCTAAAGACCATGGAGGCGCTGGGCGTCTTCGGCACCAGCGCGCTCACCAGCGTTACCGCCCAGAACACACAGGGCGTCGACGCTATTGAGGACGTCTCGACCGACGTGGTCGCGGCACAAATCGGCTCCGTCGCCGGGGACTTCGACGTCGGCGCCGCGAAGACTGGGATGCTCAGCTCCGCGGCCATCATCGAAACCGTCGCCGATAGGCTGGCGGGATACGACTTCCCGCTCGTGGTCGACCCCGTGATGGTCGCGCAGAGCGGCGACCGGCTGCTTGCCGAGGACGCCGAGCGCACGCTCCGGGAGGAGTTGCTCCCGAAGGCGACACTCGTGACACCGAACCTCGCAGAGGCGGAGATGCTGACGGGAACTGACGTAACGGACGAAGCCGAGATGCGTTCGGTCGCCAAGCGAATCGCAGAGCGCGGACCCGAGGCCGTCCTCGTCACCGGCGGCCACCTACGGGGCGACAAACTGGTCGACGTGCTGTACGCTGCCGGCGAGACCAAAACGTTCCGGAAGCGCCGTGTCGACACCCCGAACACCCACGGCAGCGGCTGTACCCTTTCCGCGGCCGTCGCGGCAGGGCTCGCTGGCGGCGCGGACCTGCAGACCGCTGTCGAGCGCGCGGAGGCGCTGCTTGACCGGGCGGTCCGCTACGGCCTCGACGTCGGCGAGGGCGCCGGACCCGTCCACCACATGGCGGGGCTACGCAACGACGCGGCGCGCGCCGACGCGCTGGGCGAGGTCCGCGAGGTACTGCGGGCTCTGCGGGACCGCGACGCCGGAGTACTCGTCCCCGAAGTGGGGCTGAACGTCGCCGTTACGACGCCGTACGCCGTCGACACTGGCGAAGTGGCGGCGGTCGAAGGCCGCGTCCACCGCACGGCCGACGGTCTCGTCCCGGCGGGGCCGCCCTGGCTTGGCGCGTCGAGCCACGTCGCCCGCCTCCTGCTGGCCGCACGGCACTATGATCCGTCGATTGCGGCCGCGGCGAACGTCCGGCTGGACGATGCGGTGGCTGGAGTGGTCGACGAGCGACTGGACGCTGTCGCGGTGGACCGCACGGCCGAGCCGGACGCCGACCCTACTGAGGAGCGCGAGGGCGGGACGATGGCCTGGACCGTCGAGCGGGCGATGGCCGATCGTGAAACGGTTCCCGACGCAATTTATGACCGCGGCGCCGTCGGGAAGGAAGCTATGTGTCGGTTGTTTGCCGAGTCACCGGTGGAACTGCAGGAGCGCCTGCTCCGGGTCAACGACGGACTCGGTGACGAAAACTGAGAACTGCGAGTGAACTACCCCACCCTACTCGCTCACCGCTGACGCGGTTCGCTCCTTGAGGTTGGGGCTTCCTGTTTCGACGACACACTTTGCAGACACAACGGTGCCACAGGGAGCGCAGTCTCCACAGGCGTCGATTCGAAGTGAACCACTACCTTATATCTTCGAGACCACGAGAAAAGATGTTCCACGCTGCATTCGCGTCTCTATCCGCTTCAAACCCATACGAGGTGCAGGCGTGTTCCCGCACCCAGATCGGTTTCCTAGTCGTGGATCACTTTCCCGAACATCTCAAAATAAAGCAGACAATATTCTAAACTGAAATTTGGAATAAACATCCAAATAAACTAATAATATGGAGGGCTCAATCCGCATTTTCCATTAGGATCTTAGAGCGGCATCTGACTGTTATAGTAGTTCATCAATCAATCAAGATGCTGTCGTGGTTTGTCCGACTCCCCCCGTATGAATTATAGACTTGGTTAATCATATTTGAGCGTGTGACACTACTTTTTGATCAGGGTTTGGTCAGTGTAGTCGGAACAATCGATCAATCCTAACCGGTGAAGAGTAGGACGATAGTCGAATCATTTAGTGAAAACGGAGCCTTGGTGACGCCGTGCTTTCCTTGGAAGTGATGCAGAACGCAGTCACAGAATCAGTGTCGTATCTCCCAAATAACGCGACATAAGTTATCAACTTTGAACCAGTATTATTGCAATATAAGAGCAAAACTATCCGCCGTTGATTTTGATGGTGACTCGTTAAAAATGATTCTTGACGTCATCGTAGTCGTTGGATTGCATTTACTATCAACTATACGATGTTCCTAATTCTGAATTACTGTAGAGGAAGTAGAACATCCAACTTCGATAAATTGCTGTTGTCTTTTCGAGTGAACAACTGGTCTGATGGAAGCGAACAGCGAAGCATTTGATGGAGGCCACCATCCACCACTTAACCAGTCAGTGCAGATAACCAGCCAAAGATTGCCGTTTCTATCGATTCTGACCGGGATGTGGCGCGACAGCGCTACGCGTGTTTCTGTGTCCGTTTCTTCGAACCCCTTGCTGTTGTATGTGATCCAATAATCTTGGACCACCTCTTGGAGTTCACTTGAACGGTAGCTTGGAGACAGAGTCGGTAGTTCGTGCTCATTATAGCCGATCTTGACGCTCTGACCGAATTGTTCGTTCAAACAGCCATGACTAACCGGCGGAATGGTATTACAAACATAGGGGCGTAATTCTAGTCGTTGTCGTTAGGAAGTATGTTACAGTAAGAAGGCCTCAAAGTACAACTATTCGTAGTTATACCGGATCTCGACGATATTTGATGTACTCTGGAGAGCCGGAACTAGCTCGTCTTCGATTCTTTGGTCGGAAAACCTCTCTTTCGGGCCGGACAGGGAGATCGCGCCGATAACTGTTGAGTCCATCATGATCGGAACAGCAACCGAACGGATGCCGACACGTCGTTCCTCGTTCTCAATCGCGTATCCACGCTCCCGTGCCTCCTCGAGTGCCGCAAACAACTCTTCACGAGTCGAGAGCGTGTTTTCTGTCGCTGTCGGGAGACCCCGTGACTCGACGATTTCCTCGACCTCATCTACCGGCAGTTCGGCGAGTATCGCCTTTCCCAGGGCTGTCCAGTGCATATGTGTGTGTTCGCCGATCGGCGCGTTATCATAGACTGCATCACTGCCTTCGGACTGGTCGAGAATAACTCGCTGTCCACTCTCCTCGACGCCGAGATTAGCCACTTCGCCCGTCTCTTCGGCAAGGTCATCGAGTTCGTCTTGTGCGGTTGCATAGACGGCTCTGTGCTGGCGGGTGGCAATCCCTTTCTCGAGGAAGCGGAGACTGAGGTCGTATCCACTCTCGTTGTGGACGACATAGCCTGCGGTCTGAAGCGTACGAAGATGGACGTGGACCGTACTCTCGGCCATATCGAGGCGCTCCGCTAGTCCGGGAAGCTGCATCGGCCCATTGTCATCCAAGGCGTCGATAATTTGGAACGCCCGGCGTACTGATTCGACCTGCTTTCCCCCGTCCCCATTCGCAGTTCGTTTCATACCATACTCTTACCGCGCTACTGGATAAATTCTACCATCGTTGGACTGGCGCGCTCACCAGACACATTAATCGAGCCTGCACGAACGATTCGTTTCAGCAGAAGTCGATGCCACGGGACTTGACCATCCCCTTCAGATATCCAACGGTGTACGCCCGGCCCCGATGCTTCCAGTTACCGTCACCCTCCATCTTCGGCACGTGGTCCGGGATCATAAGCCCGTCAAACCCAACCTCGTCGAGGAGAGTAAGCAGTTCATACTCGTCGTAGTTCCCCTCATCTAGGAACACCTCCGTGAATGAAGGCGTTTTCCCGTCCACGTCGCGAAAGTGGATATAGACGATTTTGTCGCGTTCGCCGAAGTATTTGATGACCGTCTGCAGGTCTTCGTGCATCTCCGACCACGTTCCCATGCAGAATTCGAGCCCGTGGTTCTCACTCGGAACAATCTCCATCGCCCGCTTGAAGTTCTCGAAGTTCCGGAAGAGGAAGGGGACGCCGCCAATCTCCTCGACAGGTGGGTCGTTCGGGTGGAGCGCGAGCGTGACCCCAGCTTCCTCTGCGACGGGCACGACCTCTTCGAGGAAATACTCATAGTTCTCCCAGAGTTCTTCCTCGCTGTATTCTCGGTCTAAGGAGAGCGGAACATCCCCGAGCTCGTCGGCGTCGAATGCAGTCGTAATCGCACCACCGCGTGTTCGCCGATTGGTGGAGGTCCGCCAAACACCACTAGGCGACCAGTGATAGCCGAGAATTGGGATGCCAGCTCGTCCCAGGTTGCGGATCGTGTCTTTGACGTTTTGTAGTTGCTCGTCACGACCCTCTTTGCCTAGCATTACCTTGTCGTAAAAGGAGATCGGGAGGTTCTCGATGGCGTTGAGCCGAAGCCCGGCGTCGTTGACGCGGGTGCGGAGGTGGAGCAGTTCCTTATACGACCACTTCTCTTCGCCGGTCAGGGGTTTCTCAGAGTCGGCAAGTAGCGGTGTGTCGTACATGTTGAGGAGAATGTCGTTCACCCCGAGTTGCTTGATGAACTGGAGCCGCTCCTCAGTTGGTGCCATGAACTGCCCGACCCCCACGCGCATCGGAAGTTCATCGATCGATCTTTCGCTCAAAGCAGTAGCTTCGTCTCGCTGCATGTAACTCAGGATTATACGCACTCCTCTTAACAATTCCTATGATTGGCCCATCTGCCTGATAACGTCACTTTCAGCCGATGTTGCGAGACATCTCTTGTTAATATCACGAATAGAATAGTAAGTATATAGACAGATAGATATAAGTATCCCTATTGTACATGATGGAACGCATGCCAGACCTAAACAGGCGTAGTTTCATCGAACAGCTCGGTGTCCTCGGCGGAACCGGCGCCGCAGTCGGGCTCGCAGGTTGCACATCGAACTCGAGCGACAGTCAGCCATCGGATAGTGGGAACAGCACGAACTCTGGCAGCCAGAGTGTCTCCCTACTTATTGGGAGCGTCTACCCCAGCGGCCACGCGATCAACGAGATGGCGAAGGACTGGGCATCGACCGTCGCTGAGGAGACCGATGACCGCATTGACATCACGATTGAAGCAGGGTTCGGGGGCGAGAAGGAAGTCATGGAACAAACCCGAATCGGCGCGATTCAGGGAACGCTCATCGGTACACGGTGGGTCATCGACTACGACCCGAAGAACTTCTGGGTCGAATCCCCATTCGTCTTCGAAAACTGGGAACAACAGCGACGAGCGTTCGAATCGGAGTACCTCGAAGACGGCCGCGAGCGCCTCCGTGAAGAGGGGAACCAGGCGCTCATCGGCCCGCCGGTCTATCGGGGCTACCGACACACCTCGGGTAATCAATCCTTCAAGGATCCCTCGGCCATTCAGAATGTGAACCTCCGTGTCCCCGGCCTCGACCCGTGGGTCAATATTTGGGACGGTATCGGCGCCAGCCCAACTACGGTCGCATTCGATGAACTCTACAGCGGGCTCCAGCAGGGCGTGGTCGACGCCCAAGAGAATCCCGCTGAGACCATGCTGTCCGCTTCGCTCTACGAGGTACAGGATTACTACACGTTGACAAAGCACTTGGCCTCCACGGGCTGGTGTACAATCAACACCAACACGCTCTCGAATATGTCCGAAGAGGACCGGAATGTGGTGACCAGCACGCTTGAGACGAAGATCAACAACCTGAGCGAGAATATCGCCGCTTCCGAGGAGGAAGCGATTCAGTCACTCAAGGACAACGGCATGAACGTCGTCGAAGCGGACCGCGACGCATGGCTCACCGCCGCGAAAGAGCCACTCCAGCAGCAGTTCGAAGCGGATTGGGAACCCACGCTTGAGGAAGTCCGAAACATTTGAGGGGAAATCACACACAGTGTCTCGTATGGAAACCAAATTAGCCGGTCTCTCAGTAGGGTCCCTGTTTAACCGTACTGTGACGGCCGTCGCCCTGGGAATTTACGCGCTCATGATTCTGACTGTCGGGTTACAAATCAGTGCCCGCTGGATCCTTGAGCCGCTTTTCGACATGAGTCTTCCCTGGACGGTCAACCTTGCACAGTACCTGCTCGTCTGGATGACCTTCGTCGGTGCCGCGGTTGCCAGCAGGAAGCGCGAGCACATCTCACTCGACCTGCTTGTCTCGCGACTCTCCGACCGCACACTCCGTATCCTCGCGAGCATTCGAACACTCGCAATCCTCGGCTTCATCGCCGTTCTCATCAAAGGTGCATACCCACTTTACGTGGCAAATCGCACGACATCAATCGGAACACTGCCAAACACCGCCCCGTTCACCGGAGGCTGGCTCTACATCGCCGCCCTCACGGGCGGATGCCTCATCATCGTGTACGGCCTGCGCGATTTCGCACAACTCCTCTTCACACCGGAGACGATTCTAAATGACCTCCAGCGAGAGACAAACGATGATAACTAACATGATCCACACAGCTGAAATTCGCGAACAGATGCTAGTCGGAGGGTGGTCGTAATGGCTGATGTCGTTCTCTTCGCCCTCTTCATCGGCATCCTGCTCGCCCTCTACCTCATCGAGGTGCCCGTCGTCTACGCCCTCGGACTCACAAGCCTCATCCTGATGTTCACCACGAGCATCCCGTTTGAGCCACTCCTCGTCGCACAGACAATCGTGTACGGGAGTAACTCGTTCGTGTTGCTCGCAATTCCGCTGTTCCTCCAGACCGGCCTGTTGATGAACTCGATGGGACTGACCGACGAGATCTTTGACTTTGCTGGCGAGCTCGTTGGCCCGGTTCGGGGCGGACTCGCGCACGTGAACGTCGTAGCGAGCATTATCTTCTCAGGAATGACCGGGACTGCAGCAGCTGACGCCGCTGGTCTCGGCGCCATCGAGTACCGAGCGATGCGAGAGGAAGGCTACAGGGATGGATTCAGCATCGCAGTCACCGGTTCGTCCTCGATTATTGGCCCGATCATTCCGCCAAGCGTCCCACTCATCATGTATGGCGTCCTCGCGCAGGTATCAATTGGTACGCTGTTCATCGCTGGCATCGTCCCTGGTCTTCTGATGGGGATCGGTCTGATGGCGCTCTGTACATACTACGCACACAAACATGGTTACGAGAGAGGTGACTGGTGGTCGATTCGACGGATTGGCGTGACGTTCCTGAAAGCAGCGCCCGCCCTCGGCACCCCTGCGGTCGTCATCGGCGGAATTCTTGGAGGGTATTTCACAGCGACTGAAGCTGGCGCCGTCGCGCTCTTCTACACGCTGTTGATCGGCCCCATTTTCTACGAGGGGTTCTCAGTAGACGAACTCGTCACAAGCTTCGACGAGGGCATGACGCGGACTGCGTCACTCACCTTCATCGTCGCCTCCGCCGCACTTTACGGCTTCCTTGTTCGACGTGCTCAGCTTCCAGAGATCCTCGCCACCTCAATCACCTCGTTCTCGACCGACCCCCTCATCGTTTTGCTCCTCATCACTGGCGTACTATTCGTCGTCGGGCTGATGATGGAGACTATCGCTGCGATCACCATTCTAACACCGGTTTTCCTCCCCGTCATCGGACAAATCGGCATCAGCCCGATTCACTTCGGTATCGTGATGATCATTACGCTGATGATCGGATTGCTCACGCCCCCGTTTGGCGTCATTCTCTTCGTCCTTAACGCTGTAACTGGCGTGTCCCTCGAGCGTATTACGAAGAATATGATTCCGTTCTATATTCCGCTCGTAATCGCACTCCTTCTAATCATTCTCTTCCCGAACGTCGCTCTCTGGCTACCGCGTTCGATGGGCATGCTCTAAGGGGGAGCGCCCACACCGATTTCCCGTCGTTCCAAGCACTCATTCAGTAGTTTGGAGTGGACTAGCACCAACCGTAATCATAAGGTACGACGAGCGTGACGCTCCGGTGTGACTAGTAAATCAGCAGCCAAGGTGACTGTCGAAGGCAAGAACGCAGTTGTCATCGGTGGGACGAGCGGTATTGGACGCGCGATTGCCCATGACTTCGCAAAGGACGGTGCGGACGTCGTGGCCAGCAGCCGCGATCCGGAATCAGTTGCGGAGACGGCAGCGGAACTACGTGAACTCGGCGCGACGACGACTGAGGTGACCTGTGACGTCACAGAGTCAGAGTCGATCGAGGATCTCTACGAGGCCACGGAGGAGACTCTTGGAGGAGTAGATATCCTTGTGAACTCCGCAGGCGCTGTGGCACAGGCGAGTGTTACGGAAATGTCCGAAACGGACTGGGCACGTGATATCGATGTCTGTCTTACCGGCGTCTTTCGGGCGTGCCAGGTGTTCGGCCGCGAGATGGATACGGGGAGCATCGTGAACATCTCCTCGATGTCCGCCGACCAATCTCGGGAGGAACGTCCGTCCTACTGTGCGGCCAAAAGTGGTGTGAATGGCCTGACGCGTGCTGCTTCGGCCGACCTCGCACCCGACGTCCGTGTCAACGCTATTGCACCCGGATTCGTGAAAACGGAGATGGCTGGACCAAAGCTCGAAGAAGGATCGGCGTTTCGCGAGACGGTTGACGCGCGCACCCCGATGGGGCGTGTCGCGACGCCGGACGAAATCAGCGGTGCCGCCATCTATCTTGGGAGTGATGCGGCCTCGTTCACAACCGGCGAAATCATCACGATTGACGGCGGTTACGACGACAGTTCTCAGTAGGCTACTCGTCGTTGATACGGACGACACCCTTCACGTGCTCGGGTTCCGTTGCCTGCTCGAAGACCTCCTGTGTCCGTTCGAGGGATTCCTCAAAGCTCACGATGCTGTCAACGTCGTAGCGGCCGGCTTTGAGGCCGGCAATTGCGTCCGGATAGGTATTCTTGAACCGGAACGACCCACGTACGTCGTACTCCCCGTCGATGGTCTCTGCCACCGTGAGCGGGACTTCTGTCTCAGGAGGGATTCCCACAAACGTCACGATGCCGCCGCGTTTGATGGCGTCGACGACCGTCTCCACCGCGGGGCCAGCGCCAGAACTCTCAATGGCGACATCGACGCCGCGCGGATCGACCTCCGACTTGATGACCTCTAGGGTGTCCTCCTCGGAGACGTTGACAGTGATGTCAACTCCCGCCGTCTCGGCCTCCATGAGCTTGTCCTCAACGAGATCTGTCATTACAATCTGGTCCGCGCCGAAGTCGCGAGCGACTTCAGCGACGAGTCGTCCGATTGGGCCGGCGCCCGTAATCAGGACGGAGTCGTTCTCCTCAACGCCGGCACGCCGACACGCGTGTATTGCGACACTCAGAGGCTCACAGAGCGCGCCTTCTCGTAACGAGACGGACTCGGGGAGCGGGTAGACGTGCTTGGCGGGCCACGCAAGTCGCTCGACAAGCGCTCCGTCCGTCGGCGGCGAGGAGAGATACTCCATCGATTCACAGAGGTGGTAGTTTCCTTCCTCGCAGTACCGACAGGACTCACAGGGCTTGCCAGGGTCGATCGCCACGCGGTCACCCACCGACACATTAGTGACGCCAGTGCCGGTTTCGACGACTGTTCCCGCGGCCTCGTGACCGAGGACGTGGGGGAAGTCGACAACGTTGTCGCCGTTCTGGCCGTGCTGGTAGTAATGGAGATCGGATCCACAGATGCCGACGCGATTGACTTCAATAAGGACGTCGTCAGCGTTGACATCTGGTTCCTCTCGCTGCTTGACGGACAGCTCCTGCACGTCGGAGAGAACGCTGGTCTTCATCGTCGTATGGGTACGACACGCATCCCGTAAACTCTTCGGGTCTCGTCGCCGTTCTTATACTGCTTCGGGTTACATGAGTGTGTATGGAGCGAATACTGGTCGTCCTGACGAGCGATGAGCCAGATCCCGTCCTGTTAGACGCGGCCAAACAGTACGTTATAGGAACGGACACCGAAGTTATCCTCTATCGTATTCACGACCGGGATGACTTCGAAGCTGACGTTCAACAGAAAGCACGCTCGGGACGCACGTCCGAGACGATCACCGAGATTGAGTCTGCAGCTGAGGAGACGGCAAAAGCAATCGGCGCAGATGCCTTCAATGACGACATTACCTTCACTGCAGTAGGAGAACTCGGGATGATCCCTGAGGATATCCTTGAAGTGGCAAGCGAACGGGACGTCGGCCACATATTCGTTAGCGGGCGGCGTCGCTCTCCGGCTAGTAAACTGGTAATGGGTGACGTCGCGCAGAAAATCATTCTCAACTTCTCCGGGCCAGTCACGGTCACGACCCGTTCGGAATGAAGATTCACCTTTAGCCACGGTACTGTCTGGGTGAGTTAGATTGAGAAAGGAGCTGCGGGTCAAAGAATTGGATATGTCCGCAGTCCGAATCAGCGAGAGCTGTATGGGTTTGAAGAGGATTGGGAGAATGTGCGGACGGGGTAAGCCGTCAGAGCGCCCGCCGTCTGTCCAGCCCAATCGGCGGCTCACTTTGAGTTGGTGGATGCAGAATACTATCTTCAATTTACCACCCACCATATACATCACCTATTTAATAGTATTGGCTGGTTGAGACACAGTCGAAGCAGGCTGCCGTTGATAAAACTGAAATCAAGATCAACGGTTATCAGTATTGCTTAAATACTACATTATTCCTTGGCACAAGTTGAATTTTGATGGTTGGACACCCGGCACTGTTCAGATTAGGATTGAAGGACGAGGCGGCAGAATTTCTTGGTGCCTATGCCAGAAATCAGCCGCCTCAGCGGTGATAATGACTGGATTGAGTGAGCGTTTGTGGAGCGTGAGGAGACACCGCGCGAGCTGATGAAACTCGGTATCGATCTCCATGCGGCCGATCTATCACTTTCATATACCATCTCAATTCTCGATAAGTTTGGTGTCAATCGCGCTCGATCAACCGTCCATAATTGGGTGCAGAAAGCCGGCTTACAGCCGACTGATGGGAAGAACTCGGATCACGTTGCGATCGACGAAACCGTGTTCAAACTCAACGATCAGCGCTACTGGCTGTCTGCTGCTGTCGATCCAGCAACCAATCTATACCCCCATACCAGACTGTTTACGACACGAACACAAGCTCTTACTGAGATGTTTCTCCGTGAACCCCGCGAAAAACATCACGTCGAGGAGGCAACATTCTTGGTCGATGGAGTGCCGTGGCTGCAGCCTGCGCTTCATCGCCACGGCCTCCGCTTCCGACATGAAACACATGGGGAGCGGAACGCTGCAGAACGTGTCTGCAAAAAATTAAAACGAAGAACCAACCAGTTTGGTAATCATTTTCGGCGCACTCAGCCAGCAACCGTCGAAACATGGCTCCAAACCACCGCCTTCATCCAAAATCACTCAATCTGAACAGTGCCGAATCGAACACTTCCAGAATTCGTAGGTGGAGGAGCCAGTTGATTGACCGCAATTGTCTTGAGCAATATTGACATTACTATAACCGACAAGACCAAATCAAGATTTCGATGGAACGTCGCCAATCGAGATGGTACAGAACAGGATAGTACTATATTACCTATGATTTCAGGATCTTATCGGTTAGGTAGAATCTGATCGCGTGGGTGAGAAGACAGATCAAACACGTTATCCCACACACTTCTCGCCAATGAGGGGTTCGTCGAGACGTCACCCGGCGAGCACGGTGGCACGCTGTATCCACGCTCACCGGAATCACTCGTCGTCGAACAGGCTGCCGACATCCTTGACCAAGTCTCGACCGACGAACTTGTCACACGAATCCAAGAAATGTGCGAACAGCTCACCGAGTATCGTTCCGAATTCGGTGTCGACTCAACCGAAGAATTGGCGGTCAACCAGACGAATCAGACTCTCACCGAGTCCGGGTCCCCACAGGACGAGATCGATCCAGAAACAATACGGGAGTAGAAGACGCTCCGCCGGAACCTCGCGTTCGCGAACGGCGCCCTCTCAATCGACAACGCCGAGCAGTTCGTCGACACCGACCGTCGCTCAACCGACGGCAGCGTCTTTGCCTGAGCGCTGCTGGCATCTACTTAGCGGACATTCCACACCGTATCAGACTGGAACGAACTGGACGTGGATACTATTCCAAGCTCTTCGACGAATTCGTGTTCGCTACGTTCAGCACATAGTCTGTACTTTCGATTTTCTAGGAATATCTGAGTATACTCTCGAACCACCTAGAATGGGATGGCAGGTGATGCTTTGCACGCATCGGTATCCTTGTGCACTGGATTGAGACGGACTGTAATGGGACGTACGAGCCCTGCACAGGGGACTCGTTCGCGTGGTTGGTGAGACACAAGATACTTTCCGTGATTGGTTGAACGGATATCATAATGGCCCCCGGTAACCAGTCCTCCACGCAGTCTTCGTTGTCGCAGTCCCCTTCGTCCCAGGGTAAATCAAACTCGGAGCGTGTGTCGCGGCGCGCGGTCCTCGCGCTCAGTGGGACGGCGGCGACAAGCACTCTCGCTGGTTGTAACGTTTGAACAACGACTCGAATGAGAAGCCGTTCCACGACGGTGACTGGCGCTCGTATGGCAATGGGCCGGCGAATGCGAATCGCGTCGCAAGTGGGATGCCAGAGCCAGCGGCGCATGACGTGCTGGCGTCGAGTGATTGGCCGTATGCGCCGCCGGTCGTCCACGAGGATGTGGTGTATTTCGCGGCTGGCCGCGAGGTTGTCGCGGTCAATGGGAATGAACAGTGGTCGCGGCGGCTTGACACCGAAGTCTGTGGCGCACCAGCCCTTGACCCATCCCGGGAGCGGCTCTACGTGCCGACGCGGGTCGTCCAAACGAGCAACGGGCCAGACCCGGCACCGGCGTTTGTAACTGTGCTCTCGCTCTCCGATGGCGAGATCAAGCATACGTTTCGCGTTGGCGACAGACGAACCTACGGCGTCAGTCTCGCAGAAGGCGATATCTACGCGCGGAATGCGACCGCCTGTGTCAAGCTCGCACCAGACGGCACCGAGCAGTGGCGACAACCGCTAAACCCGCTCATCTACGACGAGTATAACCTCGGTGATTCCACCGCGACACAAATCACCCCCGCTGTGACTGAAGACGGCGTATATGTCCCTGACCGGAACGCGGTTGTGAAACTCGACCCCGGAACCGGTGACGAACGCTGGCGCGTCACCGTCGATACGGCCTACGCTGCGTCAGTCATTGATGACGCTGGTGTCATCCAGACCGGCCATCAGGAGACCGTTGCGGTCAATCATGCCGGTGAAGTCCGCTGGCGGCGTGACCTACACAGTCGTGGTGCTGCCGCCGTCGCCGCAAACGGAGACATCTACGTCATCGCCGGCGACCTGCATGAACTCGACGCAGCGACTGGCGAGACGAACTGGCAAGCGCATCTCCCAAGCGAGGGCACCGCCGCCCCGGTCGTGACTGAGAAATCCGTCCTCGCTGTATCCGGAGACGTGCGTGCGTTCCGCCGGGACACAGGCGGGATTCTTGCTCCCGACCGGAAGCGATGGGAGTTCGCGGCAGTCCACGCAGCCGCGTATTCATCTCCTGTCATCGCGGCCGGTCAGGTGTTCGTCGTCGGCCCCATGGGACTGATCGCCCTCGCATCCGAAAAAAGCGAGTAGGGTAGGTGCTTTGAGGCGGTGGTTCGTGCGGATACTACTATCCGACAGCTGACATCCTTCCCGCCCTGAAGGGCGAGATTTTAGCCTCGCACAGGCCATAATCCCTATCTTGTTTCGAGGAGAGAACCCCGTCATACACAAATACCCCGAATTCGGCAGACAGCGTCAAGAGAACCTCATCGAGAGCGTGAATTGTCGTGTGGGTTTCCCGGCCACTGCTGGTTGGTCGTTGGCGGTTTGCTTAGCAGGGATCTGTGTTGTGGCGACTCTTGGAGGTTTTCTCACGTTTTGGGTGGATACGAACCATATGCAACCGAGTTGTTATCGTGGGCGAATGGGGGGACGGATCTCCGGGAGATTATTCAACAGCAGCTCTATCAAATCCAAATATAGTATTGTAATCATAGAACTTTGCGGAAATTCATTCAGGAAAAGCTGTCTATGACCTGGCGTAGATTGCTGACCGACAGCTCGTTAGTGGCGTTGAACTAACTTCGGATAAGTTGACAAAATCATCCGAATCGGCTAGTTTACTTCTGCATATCTCCATTAAATACTCTCGAATAATCTGTATTATTTGTATTCTCTAGCGATCCGTATCGGCTAATTGTATTTCTATGGGTCCAGAGATATGGTGTTATAGAAACTATGATAGTGGCTTCTCACGCTTAGGTATATCCAGACAGTTCTGCAGCGGTTCAACTCTGATTCCACATAGTTCGTCATGAGAACTGACTTCCAATAAAGTATAATTTAGAAGGTGGAACTAAAAATCTACCCAAATAGTGACAATACAAATCAGCGGTCTCGAGGCGGATCCGCCGGCCCCACAGACCCCTCTCGACAGTCAGTCAGAGAGGGTGACACACGTCAGCCGAAGAGAAACCGACATCCAAACAAGCGCCCCCATTACAGCACTTGGTCGGAAATGATGTTCCGCTGAATCTCACTCGTTCCTTCGTAGATCTTCGTGATGCGGGCGTCGCGGTAGTATCGTTCAACTGGGTAATCGGAGACATACCCAGCCCCGCCGAAGACCTGAATCGCGTCATCGGCCACATCAACAGCATTCTCTGAGGCGAAAAGTTTCGCCATCGACGCAAACCTCGTAGCGAGTTGGTCATTTTCCGCTTCGATCTGGCTCGCAGCGCGATAGGTAAGCGAACGCGCTGCTTCAGTGTTTGCCGCCATATCTGCAATTTTGTGCGAGACGGCTTGGTACTCCTTGATCACTTTGCCACCCTGTTCACGTTCGTTCGCGTAGTCGACAGCGGCGTCAATCGCAGCTTGTGCAACACCAACAGCCTGTGCTGCGACGTTCGAACGCCCAGACGCGAAGAAATCCATAAGCTGGTAGAACCCCTCATTGAGTTCACCGATAATGTTCTCCTCGGGAACCCGGACGTCGTCCAACTTGATCTCTGCGAGGTCAGAAGCCCGGATCCCGAGCTTGTTCGTGATCTTCGTCGGTTCGAACCCATCGGTGTCAGTCGGCACAAGAAACGCCGTGATCCCGCGATGGGGGTTCTCCGGGTTGGAACGGGTTTTAGTCATTACGACAGCAACGTCGGCGACTGAGCCGTTCGTAATCCACATCTTATCGCCGTTAAGGACGTACTCATCGCCGTCCTTCTCGGCGCGCGTTTCAATCCCCGCGACGTTTGAACCATGTGCGGGCTCTGAGATACAACTACAGCACGCGGATTCGCCATTCGCAATACGGGGAAGCCACTTCTCTTTCATCCATTCGTCACCATACTCCTTGATCATATCCGAACCAAATCCACGAGAACCGACGGCCGAGCCGATACCCGGATCGGCACGCCAGAGCTCTTCAGTGACAATAATCGAGGAAAGCGAGTCCATACCGGGACCGCCATATTCTATCGGGATGCTCGGAGCGAGTAGGTCGAGTTCCGCAGCCTTCTCGATGATCTCTTTCGGATAGGATCCTTCCTCGTCGTGTTCTCGAGCGACGGGTTCAATCTCGTTTTCGCCGAATTCTCGGACCGCCTTACGGATTGCACGATGCTCGTCTGAGAGGCGAAATCCCATACTATCAAATTCTGTCACCGGTGCTTATTATTTTCGGCATGCGACTCGCTTCGCGGATTAACCCGAGGCTTTCGCGTGAATTACCTCGAGGTCACGCTCCGAGGCATTCCTGCTCCGCCCGTGGAAAGTTAAGCTCGGACAAGAGAATTTAAGCCCTTTCCATCAGTGTACTGAGCAACATGGGGAAGTATACCAATGAGTAAAGTCACAAGTATGAAACAGGCCATCTCAACGGCCATTAGCGACGGTGATAGGGTCTATCTAGCAGGATTCACGCACCTAATCCCGTTCGCTGCCGGCCACGAGATAATCCGTCAAGAATACACGGACCTCGAGGTCGTGCGCGCAACACCAGATCTCATTTACGACCAGATGATCGCTGCAGGATGCGTCGGGAAAGTCACGTTTTCGTGGGCTGGTAATCCAGGTGTTGGAAGCCTTCGAGCGTTCCGTCGTGCCATCGAGGACGGCGTTCCGAATCCGATTGAACTAGAGGAGTATACGCACTTCGGGTTGGTAATGCGGCTATACGCCGGCGCAGTTGGACTTCCCTTTGTCCCGCTCAAAACGTTCTCAGGATCGGACTTACCCGCGGAAAATGACAATATCCGTTCCGTTCAATCGCCCTTTGGCGACGAGGAAGTGTACGCTGTCCCGCCGCTGAACCCCGACGTAGCTGTTGTTCGTGGGCAGAGAGCCGACGAGAACGGCAACGTGCACCTCTGGGGTATTTCTGGTGAACACAAAGAGGCAGCGCTGGCGTCGGACACGGTTATCCTGAGTGTCGAAGAAATTGTTGACGAGTCAGTCATCCGCTCGGATCCCAATCGGACTCTCGTAACAGCCGACGACATAGACTACATCGTTGAGGAACCCTATGGCTCACATCCCTCCTATGCCCAGGGATACTACGACCGCGACAACGATGCGTACCTGAACTGGGATGAAGTGTCTCAGACCCATGAGAGTACCCAGGAATGGCTCGACGAGTGGGTTTACAGCGTAGCGGACCGCGATGAGTACATCCGTAAACTGTCCAGCGACCGGTTGCTCGACTTGCAAACTGGAAATGCCTACTCAGAGCCGATCAACATGGGTGAGAACTGAATGAGCTATTCCGACACGGAACTAATGGTTGTGAAAGCGGCACAGGAGCTTCGAGACGGGGACTCGGTGCTCGTTGGCATCGGGATTCCCAACTTGGCAGCGAATCTGGCGAAGCGAACACACGCGCCGGACCTCCGGATGATCTACGAGTCAGGGACCATCGACTCCGACCCTTCAAGCCTCCCACTCTCTATCGGGGATCCTGTGCTGGCTTCGGGTGCGGCATCGATCGAGTCCCTGCACGGCGGCTTCAATTACTACCTGCAAGCAGGCCGAATTGACGCTGGATTCCTTGGTGGTGCACAGGTCGACAAGCACGGAAACATCAACTCCACTGTCATCGGCGATTATGACGACCCGGACGTTCGCCTTCCCGGGAGCGGCGGGGCCTGCGAAATCGCGAGCAACGTCGAACGAACCATCATCACCACATCCCACCAGCGCCAGCGCTTCCCGGAGGAAGTCGACTTTGTCACAAGCCCTGGCTTTATCGACGGCGAGGGAGGCCGCGAGAAGCATGGTCTTCAAGGGGGAGGCCCCGCGGCCGTCATTACGGATATGGCTGTGATGGGCTTCCAAAACGAGGAGATGGTTGTTGAGTCGATTCATCCCGGCGTCGATCGCGAGGATGTGCAGGAGGCGACTGGCTGGGATATCAAATTTGCGGGCGATGTTGATGAAACGGAACCGCCAACTGAAGACGAACTCCGACTGATCCGCGAGGAGTTGGACCCCGACGGGGTCTACCTCTAGTCGTTTTTCGGTCGGAATTTCGCACCGTAGCGGACAACACCTTCCTGCTCGTAGATGCGTCGAACCGTCGCCTCCACGCGGTCGCCGCGACCGAATTCATGCGGGTCACAGTCGGTAAGCATCCCAGGGACGCGCGCGCCCTCATCGAGTTCGATGAGGACCGCCCCGATGGCATCCTCGGTGTTGATAAGCTCCGAGAATTCTGGCGGTTCTCCTCCTTCGATAACCGTGTGAGCAACGATCTCTCCGGTTCCCTCCGGTTCGACCGGTTCCAGGGCGCTGCCAGGGGCAGCACAGTTGATGCAGGCACCTTCCGGCGGGAACTTTGTCGCACCGCATTCTCCGCATTCGCCAATCGTCAACCGGTAGCGGCTGTCGAGATTCTGCCACCACGTCGGGACGCTGATATAAGCTCCCATCACTCATCACCTCCGTCAGGAAGAATATGCCCACGTTTCCGAAGGTACTCCGCGTAGGAAATATCAGTCGCCGCCCGATCAATCTCAACTGGCAGCGATCCCTCGATTGTGACGGCGTCAGCCCCGGCGCCGTCGCCGAAACCGATGACAGTCACGGGACTCTCGTTGTTCTCCCACGCTGAGATCAGGCCGAACAGCGGACTCGCCGCGCCGGTATCACCGAGCTCATCGGCATACTGGTAGACAGTCGCGCCGTCAGCGACGCTCGCTGCACGACTAGGGATAGACCCATCGGGTGCTGTTGGCGCGATTGCTGCCGGTGACTCCGCAAGTTTCTCGACTGCGCCGCCGATCACCGTCGTGTACGCATCGCGCTCGTAAGCGGTAGCATCGTACTTTTCAGTCGTTTCGGAGCCGCGTCGTCGGAACCGCGTACCGGGGTACTCGCTTGTGTATGTCGCTGTATCGACTACTTGCGCGCCGTCGTCACCGACGAGTAGTGCTACGGCTCCTGCACCTGCTGCGTGGTCAACAGCGTCGTCAGGCTCGCCCAGCGGGCAGTCGGCGGCAACGACGAGACCAGGTGTGTCCGCGCGGAGCGCGGCGACCAGTGCGCGCGTTCCGGCCCGCGTAGACTGACTATGGACCACTACTTCGGTTGAGCTGTCCAGTCCAAGAATCTCAGCGACTTGGACCCCGATATCACCTTCCTCTACTGGTGGCGTGGTCGTGCCAAGCGCTAATGTTTCGATGTCCTCGCGTCCGTGAGCCGACGCAGCGAGCGCGTCTTTTGCCGCTTCGACAGCCATGGTGACTGCGTCCTCGTCGCCTGCGGCCACACGTTTCTCATGCACACCGCGAGCATGGAAGCCGTTCCATGCTTCGGCGATGGTATCGGCAGTGATCCGGTATCGCGGAACGTACGTCCCAGCGCTTTCGATGGCACTCATGCCCATCCCTCCTCGTAGATATGAACAGCGACAGCGCCACCAGACCCTCCGACGTTATGCGAGAGACCTCGTTCAAGGCCGTCAACCTGCCGGTCACCGGCTTCACCCCGTAGCTGCTTGAACACCTCGGCGCACTGTCCGGTCCCAGTCGCACCGATCGGATGACCCTTGGATTTCAACCCGCCTGATAGGTTAACCGGCCGTTCACCGTCCGGTTCAGTCGCTCCAGATGCAATGTACGGGCCAGCCTCTCCCTTCTCACAGAAACCCAAGTCTTCGTAGGCCATCAGTTCAGCGATGGAGAAGCAGTCATGAACCTCCGCGAAATCAATATCTTCAGGACCGACACCTGCTTCCTCGTAGGCCTGCTCTGCTGCATCCTCTGTAGCTGGAATCCCAGTGATGGTCGGACGTTGGAACAGACCGACGGTCCCGCTGGCCTGTCCACTTCCAGTAAGTCGGACCGGAGAATCAGTTAGTTCCTCTGCCACTTCACGGGACGCTAGTATGGCAACACTCGCACCGTCTGACGTCGGACAACAATCGTAGAGATTCAGCGGATCAGCTATCGTCGTTGCTTCCATCGCGTCCTCTAGCGAGCAATCGAATCCAAGGTGTGCGTGGGGATTCTTTGCGCCATTTCCGTGGTTTTTCGCGGCGACCCGAGAGAGGTGTTCACGAGTTGTCCCATACTCATCCATGTGTGCCGACGCCATTTGTGCATATACCCCAGCGAACGTCGTGCCGGCCATTCGCTCCCACTCTGTCTCTCCGGAAACACCGAGCCAGTAGCGAGTTTGTTCGCTACTCATGTCAGTCATGATTTCAACCCCGCCTGCGACTGCGATGTCGGAAACTCCGGCTCGGATAGATGTGAGAGCCTGACGGAGTGCGACGCCGCTCGCTGCACAAGCATTTTCGACACGGGTGCAGGGCGTCCCATCAAGTCCAACATACTCAGTGACAGCTGGGCCAGAAAGGCCGAGTTGACGACCCCCGACGCCAAGTGTCCCGATAAAGGCCTCATCTACTTCGGTGCGGTCGAAATCGCCATCAACGCTTTCGACAGCACTTTCGAACGCTGAGCTGAACAGCGACCGATAAGATTCGTTGGGGAAGGTGCCGAATTTTGATTGGGCAGCCCCGACTACGTACACGTCTCGCATGCCAGAATGGATGCGGTCATTAGGTAAATAATTTATCGTCGTGAACTACCCCACCCTACTCGCTGACGGCTGACGCCGTTCGCTTGTTGAGGAAGGGGCATTCTCGCCTTCTTTCTGGTAAATCGAAATCAGCGAGGAAAATGATCCTCGCTTCAGTCACTTCCCGAGACGCGCTCCACGGATCGGAATCGGGGGAGCTGAGTCTGTGCGAGGATAAGCACCACCGAGGCAACAACGACACCAATGCGCGGCGCCATCCCCGGCCAGACCATCGCAAGCGTGCCCAATAGCACGAACAGAGCCCGGACACCGTAACTGAACGGCGACGGGATACCGAACGGCTTCGGTGCACAGTTCAGACCGTGAGTAATCGTGATTGCACCGAGCAAGACGACGAGGCCGGATCCAGCGGTCATAAGATCGAACCCACCGGTTACAATCTCAGGATTGTAGATAAACGTGAACGGGAGAATGAACAGTGGTAGTCCAAGCTTGAGTGCTTCCAGAGCTGTCCGCCAGAAGTCTGCCTCCGCGATTCCAGCGGTAACGACTACCGCGATTGCAATTGGTGGGGTGATTCCGGAGAGGATGGCTGCATAGAAGACAAAGAAGTGTGCAGCTAACGTTGGCACCGCGAAGTTGGTGATTATGGTTGGGGCAATGAGTAGTGCAACGATCGTATACGCTGCTACCGTCGGCATGCCTAGACCCAGAATCAGGCAAATGATCATCGCCAGAATAACGGTGAACAGCATTACACCACCCGCGATACTGACCAGTGCAATCGACAGTTTTCCGGGCATCCCAGTTGCGTTCAGCAGGTCAACAATACCGTTGACTGCTGCGATGATAACCGTAATTGGCGCAATCGCAATTGCACCGAACTTGAACCCGGAGATTGTGCTGTTGAACACATCTGTGACTGTCTCAACAGGACTTGGCCCACTCTGCACGAAGCTCAGGAGAATGGGAAGACCAGATCCTGTCAGAACCATCGCTGCGCAAGTGTACAGCGCGGAGGAAATGACTGTCCACTGCGCAATGCCAAGCGTGTAAAGCAGCACGGCAAACGGAATACCGAAGCGCAGCGCTTCGATCACTGGATGATACCCGTCCGAGATCTCCTTGATGCGCTTTTCAAGATCAATCCCCTCTTCTGGGAGCTGCTTGATCGCCATATAGTGGACACCGATAGCGACTGAGATATAGAAGACAAGCGCGGGCACAATACCAGCGACGAGGACATCTACGTACCCAACGGAGGGAACGAGTGACGCCATCACGAAGGCTGCCGCGCCCATCACCGGCGGCATAATTTGTCCACCGGACGACGCAACGGCTTCAATACCGCCCGAAGTCTCCTTTTTCATTCCGCTTTCCTTCATCAGCGGAATGGTGAACGAGCCCGTCATAGCAGCATTCGCCGTCTGTGCACCGTTAATAGATCCGACGATGAGACTTGACAAGACGGCTGATTGGGCGACCCCGGACCGCAGGTACTTCGTCGTTCGATATGAGAGCTTCATAATCAGGTCGAACGCGCCATATCCCCGCATCAGGCCTGCATACAGCAGGAACATCGAGACCTTGACGGCGACAGTTTGTGTGATCGACCCGAAGAACCCGTCGAACTCCATCGTTAGTAGATTGATTATCTGGCGCTCTCCAATCCCACTGTGCCCGAATATTCCCGGGATTGCGTAGCCGAAGTATGCGTAAGCGATCGCCGCGATGACGACGCCGACAAAGGCTGTGCCGAACGCTCGATAGGTCAAGTAGAGCACGACTACCGCGAACACTGCACCGAGGGCGTACTCTCGCGGAAGTGCATACCCGATACGAAGGGTCTCTAGTACCTTGTAGTGCCACCATACGTAGGCGGGGCCGATAATGCTCATCGCTGCACAGAACCATAGCCAGAGCCGTTCGAGTAGGCTTCCCTCCTCTAAATCACGCAGTTGCTCAACAACGTAAATCAGCATCCCGCCAGCGAGGAATACGGCGGCAAACTTCGCTCGTGGCACTTCTTGATTCCAGGCGTATAAGACGATCCGCGCCCAGAAAAGCAGGGAAACTACTGTGAGGAGGTTGTTTAGCAGATGCTCGCGCTCAAATCCTAGCGGCGACCATACGGATGGTTCACTTTCTCTTTGACTCATTATAAACTATGGACGGTGTTGTGGAGGACGTTAGTCCTGGACTTCGCCACGCGTGTAGGCACTCATGTCGACGCCCTGCTCTTCAAGGAAGTCGTACGGGCCTGCGTGGACCGGTTGATCTTCGAGGTAAAGCGAAGCCATCGTCTCCGCGTCGCTGTGGTCACGGTAGGCGGGCTGTCCGTCTTGGATTGATCCAGCGTTCTCGTGGCTAATACGCGCGAGTTCGTAGCCGACGTCTCGCGAAATCGACGGGCTCAGGAAGAACTGGAAGTCAGCACCGTAGACGTCTATGGTTTCTCCGTTGAAGTCCTGGTTTTCCCAGCCGTAGGCCTCGATTTCGCTGTGATTGGTACCACGGGTCGAATTGGCGCCCTCGATGAACGAGTCACTCCATTCGACGGGATGAAGATCGGCCCTGGCGTCGACTTCAGTTGCCCAGCCGGGGAGATTAGCGAATCCAGACCCGTAGCTGATTAAGGCGTCGACGCTTCCCTCCTCGATTCGACCGGCGACCTGCCCCGTGCCAGCGTTGACGATCGAGTCGGAGTCTTGGAGGTCACTCCAGATGCCAGCGTTCCGAAGCACTACTTCTGCCTGTGAGCGTAGCCCCCACTGGGGCGGAAGTGGCCAGAAATTGCTCCCAGCGAGGTCATCGGTTGTCTCGATCCCCGATCCGTCGACTGCGAGGATGTGCATGTGAAGCGTTGCGAGGGAGAACAGCTGATGCGGAATTTCGTCTACTGGACGCTCCGAGAAAGGCGGTGCGTCCTGCATCGCTGACGCGATGACGAAGTTCCCGCTGGTCATTGCTCGCACGTTCCCCTGATTGTACTGTCGAAGACTCGGGGGGTCACCACCGGTCTCTTGGTTGTTCCACCGGATTTCACCGGCTGGTTCGGTTTCGCCTGAGACTTCCTCAACAACGCGTTGGAGGGAGTTACTTGCCGAACCGCTCGTGGTAGTGGCACTCGGAATGCCGACGCCGATGGAAGTCGTCCCGCCTCCGCCACCGTTGTTGTCGCCACCATCGCCGTCACCGCCGTCACCGCCGCCACCGCCGTCTCCGTTTCCGAGGCAGCCAGCCAGTGCGAATGTTGTTAAACCGCCCGATGCCTTCACCACATCCCGTCTGCTAACAGGAGGCATAGTACCACCACATGAATGATTAACAATAAAGGTTTGGTCCATTGGTCGACTTCTACCTTGATTGAGGCTGGGGGATTCCAGATGAAGACGATCGGTGCATCTATTCGAGCGCACGCGGTCATTGTTTCAGGGATATGGTGCCTGGGTCAACAGTCGTCGTAACGACTAAGAAGAACGGTCCTTACGCTCAAGTATGCAGCCATTAGAGGGCATTACTGTCGTTGATGCGACACAAGCCTTGGTTGGACCGTTTGCCACGCAGACGCTCGGTGATCTCGGGGCCGAGGTTCTCAAGATTGAACATCCAACTCACGGTGACCTGACGCGTTCATTCACGCCCGAATACAACGAACTTTCGGCCTACTTTGTCAGCCTTAATCGGAACAAGCGAAGCCTCACCCTCGATTTGACCAGTGACGAAGGGCAGGATATCCTCCACGAGCTGCTCGAAAAAGCGGACGTATTCATACAGAATTTCAGTCCAGGAGACGCCGAGAAGTTTAATGCGGACTACGATACCGTCGCCGAACTAAACGACGAGATCATCTACTGCGACGTGTCCGGCTACGGTAAAGACAGTCCTTACAGCGACCAGAAAGCGTTCGATATTGTGCTGCAGGGTCGGTCCGGCATTATGAGCGTCACTGGAACCGAAGACCAGCCCGCGCGCGTGGGTATCTCAGTATCAGATATCGCGGGGGCAATGACCTCTCTGTACGCGATTACGACCGCCCTCTACCACCGTGAGCGCACCGGGGAAGGCGAACACATCCAGTTGGCGATGCTCGACTCGAGTTTTCAGTTTCTGCTCTATCACGTCACAACCTTCTTCGCCACCGGAGAGAATCCCCAGCGGATGGGAACTCGCCATCCGAACTTGATGCCGTACCAAGCGTTTGAGACGGCAGACGGCTTCCTCGTCGTCGGCGTCATCAGCGAGGGACACTGGGAACCCTTCTGTCGTGCGATCGACCGCGAGGAATGGCTGGACCGTGAGGAATACGCCACATTCACCGACCGCGTCTCAAATCGGGCCGAACTTGACCAAGCTCTCGATGAGATTTTCGCCCAGCAAACGACCGAAGAGTGGATGGATCGCCTCAACGCCGAAGGGGTTCCGTCGACACCACTGAATACGGTTGAGGACATCGTCAACGACCCCCACATCGAGGCCACCGATATGATTACAGAGATGGAACACCCAGACCTTGGAACCTTTCAAGCGCCCGGCAACCCCGTGAATTTCGAGGGTCTTGAAACGGACACGAGTCAAGCCCCCCCGATGCTCGGAGAGCATACCGACGAAATACTTGCAGAGTTGGGATACAGCGACGAGGAAATCTCCCGGTTCCAGAGCGACAAAGTCGTCTAAGCAGCTAAGATATCCAGCGACTACTCTCCACGGAGACAGTCTCAAGCAGGTCGCTGCACTGTTTCCGCCGCCATCTGGGGTGTCACTATCTCGTCGGTCACCGTCAACCGGCGAACGAGCGTAACGTTTATCGGTATCCCCAATCCCTCTCAATTCATGCGTATCACAGTTATTGGTGCGGGGAGCATGGGCCACGGCATCGCGCAAGTTTCGGCCGCTGCCGGCCATGATGTGACGTTAAACGACGTGAATCAACAGCGTGTACAAGATGGGCTGGATTCTATTGAGAACAACCTTGCAGAAGGCGTCGAACGAGGGAAGGTTTCGGAGAAGGAGCGCGAAACTACGTTAGAGAACATTGAGGGGAGCGCAGACTTCGAAGTTGCTGTCGAGGATGCGGATTTCGTGATTGAGGCGGTCCCAGAGGACATCGAACTGAAGAAGGACGTGCTCACGGACGCGGAGGAGATCGTCGATAAAAACGCTGTTATCGGGACGAACACGTCGTCGCTGTCCGTAACGGAATTAGCGAGTGCGCTTGAACATTCCGAGCGCGTCGTCGGTGTGCATTTCTTTAATCCGCCGCACATCATGCCACTCGTGGAGGTTATTATCGCGGAACAGACTGACGAGGAAACGGAGCAGGCCACCGTCGACTATGTTGAAAACCTCGGGAAGGAAGCAGTTGTCGTCCGCGACACCGCCGGATTCTCCTCTTCCCGGCTTGGCGTCATTCTAGGGTTGGAAGCGATGCGGATGGTCGAAACTGGGGTAGCAAGCGTCAGCGATATCGATACGTCGATGCGGGAAGGATACAATCATCCAATGGGACCGCTGAAGCTAACCGACGTGGTCGGGCTTGACGTCCGCCTAGATATTGCGGAATACTTGACCGAGGAGTTAGGTGAGCGGTTCCGCCCACCGCAGATTCTTCGTCGAAAGGTCCGTGCCGGCAAACTCGGGAAGAAATCTGGTGAGGGGTTCTACGTCTGGGAGGACGGTGAAGCTGTCCGCCCTGCCGGGGAGGATCACCGATGAGCGAGTTTGACGAGTTCGAAACGGTGACTGTTGAGTTCGATACGATCGCTGAGCACGTCGCTACGCTTACGATTAGCCGGCCGGATGCGCGGAACGCGTTGAACGGGACGGTTCGGTCGGAGGTGAAGACGGCGATTGACGCATTGGAGGATACTGAGAGGGACGTCCGCGTGCTAGTGATTACGGGCGACGACGAAGGCGGTGCATTCGTCGCGGGTGCGGACATTAGCGAATTCCGGGAGCGCGATCAGTTCGACCAGCGGGAAGCGAGTGCCCGGCCACGCATTTACGAGCGTGTTGCAGAATTCCCGCTTCCTGTTATCGCTGCGGTCAACGGTCACGCGCTTGGCGGAGGGTGTGAACTTTCGTTGGTGTGTGATATTCGTGTCGCCAAAGAGGGCGCAAAGCTTGGCCAGCCCGAGATTGGCCTTGGTCTTATTCCGGGTGGTGGCGGTACCCAGAGACTGCCACAAGTGGTTGGGATGGGTCAGGCGAAGAAGCTTACACTGTCCGGAGAGCTGGTAGATGCTACGGAAGCAGAAGAGATTGGTCTCGTCGAGGAAACCCATCCTGAGGGTGAGTTTGAGGAGCGTCTCTCGGAGTTGGCGGGGACTATCGCAGAGAAGAGCCCGAAAGCACTCGAACACGGTAAGCGTGCCCTCTCTGCGAGTGCGGAGATGAATTTAGATGCTGGGTTGGACTACGAATTGGAGTTGTTCACCTCTTTGTTCGCCACGAAGGACATGCGGGAAGGTATTGAAGCGTTCTACGAGGATCGAGACCCAGAGTTTACCGGCGAGTAGCCATCGCTTGGGACTGGTGCGGTGAGTCACTCTTGTTCTGCCGTATTGGGTTTTAAACAGCCTGCGTTCCGACAGGTGGTAGCGGCCAAGAGGGTACTACCGCTGAATTTAGTTGGGTACGAGAGCCAACGAACCGCGGACGTTTCTTTGAGATAGGAATTGTTGCTACGATTGGGTTGATTTCGGGTAGGTGATAGAGGGGGTTACAGGTAGACAGAATTGGCAGGCGTTTCTGAATGGGAAACACTCACATAACTACAGATCACTGCTAGGGTATGAACAACGATACACCGGATCGGACGAAGGGCGACGAGATTGACGTACCGATCAAGAGTCTCGGAACCGCCTTCACAATTATCGACGCGCTGAAAGAGAATGATGGCGGTCGAGTCACCGAAATTGCGGCGGAGACTGGGCTGTCGAAGAGTGCGGTCCACAAGCATCTCACGACTTTGGCAGCACATGGATACGTCGTCAAGGAAGGTGACCGATACCAGTTGGGCCTTCAGTTTCTGGATCTGGGGGGCTACGTTCGAGACCAGTTCCCGAGTACGAATATTGTCAAGACGAAGGTGCGAGAACTCGCCGTTGAAACGGGAGAGGTGGCTCAGTGTATGACTGAACAGCATGGTAAATCAGTCGTTCTTTATCGAGAAGCTGGGACCAATGGGGTTCCCTCGCGAACGCGGCCAGGCACACAGATGTACTTGCACCAGACCGCGTCAGGGAAAGCAATTCTGTCACAACTCCCGATTGAGCGTGTTGACGAAATAATCGACCGTCATGGCCTTCCTCGTGCGACTGAAGCCACTATCACAGACCGTGACGCGCTGGTCGAAGAACTTGAAACGATCCGGGAACGCGGTGTCGCCTATAGCGTTGGGGAAAGCACACGGGGTCTCTATGCTGTCGCTGCACCTATGACTAAGCCCGATGGCACAGTACTCGGTGCAATCGTCGTTTCGGGTCCGAACCACAGAATGCGTGGGTCGCCGATGGATGACGAGTATCCCGATCTTCTTTTGAGTCTCGTTAATGAGATCGAGCTCAATATTGCTCACTCCTAACCTTCGGTTATCGGATTTGCCTGAATTGCGGTGCTAAGTTGCCTTCCTCAACGAACGAGCGTAGTGGGCGCGTGACGTGGAGAATACAGCGCTGCACAGTTCTCAAACACGTTTGACCTACGGTCCATAGGACGACGCAATCGCAGCAATCGCGGTAGGGATGAGTGATTCAATTCTGTTTCTGGTTAGGAAAACCGGATACAGATATTATATGTGGGGAAGATATCGTTCCAAGATGTTATTTAGGGCGTATAGCGGATGTATGTCCATTAGAGAGCGTTCAAATTGACCATGGAGAACAGATCAAGGTTCTGAATATTGTTTTCCCATATATGAGCGGGGTTCCTGTAATATGCCTTTCACTACTCGTCTCTCATCCTCTCCGATAGAATTACGACTATATGGTTGTAATGGGAATGTACTGGCCGATATTATACTGCTGGAATTACAGCCATATACTTGTAAGCAAATATTGAGTGAGCCGATCTAGAGGTATAGTAGTAAACTCTGCCCGATAAGATATCACCTAGCAGAGGAGGCGAAGAAACACATAACGTAACGACAATGCATCTGCCGTCATAGATAACCTATTCCTTGAATTAATAGTAGAATAGTTGCACCATTTTTCAACGTTATAGATATATTCGCTCTGCATCCGGTATTCATCGAATATGCCGAACCTAAATCAATCTATAGATTGTTTCCTATTAAGAAACGAGACTATTCTTGGCTCCACACAACAAGAAGGCAATTCCAAATACACTAGTTACAGTACTCTTCTGAGACCAAGAGCGCCTACGAACTTTCTCTTGCGACCTGTTCTTAGCAACTAACGAGCAATCTTCCTGTCCAGGGTCGATTGGACCAAGCTATCGGTGGTTAGCCGGTATTCCCATGTCGAGAAGACCACGGTTCACGGCGCGGAGGATATCACAGGAAGGCAACAGCACTTCCTGTAACCACTTTTTCGCCGTCTTGATTTATGACCGTGACATCTGCTTCGACGCGCGTTCCTTCATCTGTCTCGCTTACTGCTGTTATCTCAACTGTGGTAGAGAGCGTATCTCCGGGCCAGACCTGAGCGTTGAATCGTGTCTGGTATTCATCGAGGTACTGGAGACCGAGAGCTTCGCGGACGGAGCGTGAGGCGACCCCTGCTGTGAACATTCCCTGTCCAAACACGGAATCATAGCCCGCCTGCTTCGCGTGTGGTTCGTTGTAGTGGATTGGATTAAAATCGCCACTCGCGCCAGCGTACTTCACAAAATCCGTCCGGCCAACGTCCTCAACAGTATGCTCGAATGAATCGCCCACCGTAAACTCGTCAGTCATTCTGACTCACCTGAGATAGCTCCTCCCGTCTCGATACGAGTATTATACGCCGACAGTACATGTTCACCAGCTTCGTCCATGAACTCTGTACATAGGACGGCAAACGTCATGGTCCCACCATTGCGGCCTTCCCGCTGGTAAATCTCTTCCATGGTGGTATCCCCAACAAGGACATCGCCTACGTAGAGTGGACGGTTATACTCGTACTTCTGTTCACCGTGAACCACGCGGGCGCGGTCAAAGCCGAGATCGAATCCTAAGCTATAATCGACGCCCTCGGGACGATAACGAGGGAAGTACGATGTCCGCGGAAACGTAGGTGGCGCGGGAATCGTTTCGTAGCCCGCTTCTTCTGCGGCAGTCTCGTCAAAGTAAATCTCTGCCGGATCGTGGATCGCACGCGCGAACTCTGCGACTTTCCCGCGCTCGACCTCAAAGTCTTCGACCGTTCGATACGTCTCGCCGATAGTCTCCCTCAACGTTTCGATGGATTTCGATGGCACAGTCGCTCTTCTCGTGTATTGCAACAAAAATATACCTGATCCAGCCCAGATAGCATCTCACTTCCGCCCACCGATATACGTGGAAAAACCAGAGACAGCGCCCGGACAGACTGCACTCGAACTACTAGCTGAACGAAACTGTCACCGGGCACTTCGCCGAGAGCATCACTGACTGCGTCGTGCTCCCGAACAAGACCTTCCCAGTCGGACTCCGCTTGCGGCCGCCCATTACGATGCTGTCAGCGTCGATTTCGTCAGCAATAGCTAGGATCTGCTTCGCGACGTCGCCATGCTCACGTCGCTTCGACACCGCCGCGACGCGCGAATCCAGATAGTTCTCAACGGTTGCAACGCTATCCGGATAGTCGGATTCGTCCCACACGTCCTCGGACTTGACTTGTCCACCCTCACCCGTGACGTCAAACTCTTCGAAGACGTTCAGAATGACGACATCGACCGCTTCCTCGGCATTCGGAAGGTTCGAAGCGATCTCCGCCGCTTTCATCGCTCGTTCCTCGCTCTCTCCTACCGGGAGTAGTACTTGGTACACATCACACATGCTCACAGCAAGTTCTAATAAAAATTTGCTCTGCCAGACGGGTTGCGTTTACCGAAGACCAAGAGAGAACCGGCTAAGTTTGGTCTGGCGGTGCTCAAGAATCGTGTTGATTGCGGCACCGGGATTTCACGAATCAAGATAGTCCCGCCGACCGCTTAACAACCTCATCTTCTCGTGTTCGGGACTGCTTGCTTTTCTCTCGTCGAGCACACGGAATCTCTGTCTTGGGACTCGGGTTTAACGTAATGCCAGAAGTCTCCAACTGCACAGCCATCTTCTCGTCACGAAAAGGACGATATTACCTCCTGTATACGCCTATTTCTCTTTCGCGTCGATTGCTTCGACGAGGAGTTCGGTGACGTCCGTGATTTCGATGTCGTCTTCGTAGCCACCCGTTTTGCGGCCGTCCTCGTACATCGTCATGCACATCGGGCACGCGACGACGAAACGGTCGACGTCCGGGCCGGCGTCCGTGTCCTCTAAGGCCTCGCGGATGCGCTCCTCGCTGG
>NZ_JAJJZH010000046.1:0-1004 GCF_021029015.1 Halobacterium sp. KA-6 | reverse complement strand
ACGCCGTACTCCTCGGGCGTGTCGGACTCGGCGACCGCGATGGTCGCCACCGAGTCGGTCGTCGAGAAGCGTTCGAGCGCCTTCAAGACGATGTCGGCGTCGACGACGTTGTCGCCGTTGCAGACGACGAACGGGCCGGTGACGAGCTCCTCGGCGAGGAGGAGCGCATGCCCGCTTCCGAGCCGGGTGTCCTGGTGGACGAACTCGATGTTCGCGTCGGGGTACGTCGCAGAGAGGTGCGACTGGATGCGGTCGGCGCGGTGGCCGACGACGACGACGACGCGCTCGATGCCCGACTCGAACAGCGCGTCGAGGACGTACTCGACGACCGGCCGGTTTGCGACCGGGAGCATCGGCTTCGGCTGGAAGGTGGTGAGCGGACGGAGCCGCCGCCCCTCGCCGGCCGCGAGGACGACCGCCTCGGTGAGACGGCCGTTCATGCGTGACCTCCCGCGAGCGACGGGCGTTCAGAACGTGACCGTGACGGTGTGCGAGTCATGAAAGCAACAGGGACCGCGACGGGGATTGTTATACAGCGAGTTCCCCGAACCGGTCTCGCGTTAGGGTCGCGTGTGAGACTGTTGCAAGCGGAGGCCACAGTCCGAAATCGGCAGGGCAGACGGTTCGGACGCGCCTAATCGGATGGTGTCCCACCGACAGTGTCGCGGCGCGACGAAGCCGCCGCGTCGGTCGCATGGACTGCGAATCACACCCGCGGGGTGAGAGCTGACAGCGGTGGGGGAGCCGGGGAGAGCTGATTCGGCGGGTGGAGGAAAAAGGAGGGCAGACAGCGGTAGGAAAAGAAAGAATCAGGGCAAGCACGGTGGGAAGGGAAAGGAAAGAGGCGGGCCGAGCGCCGCGGCTGTTCGAACGCGGAGTGAAGTAAAATCGGGGTCGGTTCGTGCGGTGCTATCGCCGCGGGCTCGCGGGCCGGCTCAGAGGTCGAGGCGGTCCTTGTACGACTCCATCGCGGTGACGGCCATGAGCGTCGCGGTGCTCAACAC
>NZ_JAJJZH010000045.1:0-1060 GCF_021029015.1 Halobacterium sp. KA-6 | reverse complement strand
CTATAGTAGACACTAGAAGTAATTGCTCACTTTAGGGACGGAGAGTTTGTCGAGAGCGGTGTCGATCGCTGTTGTTAGCTCGTCGAGTGAGTCAAAGAATCGGTTGCTCAGTGCCTTTTGCAGCTGTCTCCAGCATTCTTCGACCGGATTCAACTCCGGTGAATACGACGGTAACGTGACGAAGGCGAGGTCGTCACGGGCCGCCAGGTCCGTGACGGCCGACGCCTGAAAATACGGCGCTCCGTCTAGCACGACGATCAAGTCATCTTCGAATTCTTCACATAATGCTAAAATGAAATGCTTTGCGTGTTCGGCCGTGACGTACTCGGTGAATCGCGAGAAGAAGCGATCACCGTCCTCGGTGATCGCGCCCAGCAGACACGTCCACTCGCGTTGGCCAGACAGTTCGACTGAGGGCCGCGTGCCCTGTGGAAACCACGCGGCACGCGGCTCAACTTGCACGGATTTCTTGGTTTGGTCGATACAGACTACGGTGGCGTCCATTTCCCGCCGCTTTTTTTGAGCTCATCGTGGAACGCTTCGTGCTCGTCTTCATCGGCTTCGGCAGCTGAACGGCGTGGTTTTTGATAGCTCAATCCCGCTTCTTTCAGCAACCGCCGACAACTCGGGATTGAATACTGGACGCCGTACGTTTCTTCGAGATACTCTTGAGCAAGCGCCGGCGTCCACGCCGGCGCGTCGATCCCGACCTCTTCAGGTGGATCGTGAACGGTTGCTTCGAATTCTTTCTGCTGTGATTCTGAGAGTTTCCGTTTTCTCCCAGTTCGTTTATCATCAGATACGGCTTGCTCAAGCGACTCGTCGGTGTCGAGTCGCGTGAGCCAGCTGTAGATGGTCCGTCGCTGCACGTCGTACCACTCGGCTAGCTCGGTTTGCGTGACACCATTCTTGTACGCGATTGCGGCTAAGAGCCGTTGTGTCGGCTTCTTTCCGTCCACGTTGTCGAGAGCGTCTTGCAATTCCTCGACGGAGATCTCGTCGAGATGATTCACTAGCTACTGCAACTGTCTCTGAGTAAAAAGTTCTACCGGTTACTATA
>NZ_JAJJZH010000044.1:0-1065 GCF_021029015.1 Halobacterium sp. KA-6 | reverse complement strand
CGCGTATCACTTCGCGCACGTCGATGGGGTCGTCGTCGGTCAGCACGTCGCCGATGTTCGGCTCCGACGACTCGTAGTCGTCTTTCAGCCCGACGCCCTCGGTCGCGTTCCCCTGCTGGTCGAGGTCCACCAACAGCACGTCGTTCCCCCGCACGGCGAGTGCGTCGGCGAGGTTGATGGCTATCGTCGTCTTTCCGACTCCGCCCTTCTGGAGGGAGACGCTCACGGCTCGCGACACCTATCTGCCCTCCCGCGGAACGCGATGTTCACAAATTGTACACAGTCTACACTGTGTCTGCTGTTTGGGCGGTGCAAACTCCGTCTGAACTGCGGACTGTGCGGACATCTGGAGGTTCGAACGGACGTTCCGCGGCATGCCACATAATTTTATCCACGACTTTTGAACCGTTGGGACTTCGTCTACATTCTGCATTCTTTATAATTTTTACAATTTCTACAAATTGTAAACGTTCGGCCATCGACGGCCGGTGACTTGCCTCCGTTCCGGCCTGAGAAGTCTCTACTTCGCTCACCGTGTCCGATTCTCGGACATCGCTCGCATTCTTTGCTGTTCTCACAGCGTACGAATCTCACGCGGTATAAACTGTCTGAAGATTCTACAATTTCCACAATTTGTAGATTGTATACGAATTCTAAAACTCGGGGGAAGTTCGGACTTCGCGAGCGGTGCGAACCGCGTGGACGGTTTCGACTGCCTTCGCTGTTCGCACCGTTTGAACTGCTCTGACTGTCGAGACCGCTTTGACTGTTCAGACTGCCCCGACTGTCCGCGCTCTCCTCGCGGTTTCCACCGCGCTCGAAGTCCGCCCGGTTTCGACTGTTCGAACGTCGCCTCCGACGTTGCACGGGTCACTATCTTCACCAGAAATCGATTACTCAGCGGCGCTATCGAGAGTATACTGCGGACATGGTGGTGTCCACCGGCCGCCGCACCCGGCTCAGTTGGCGAGTTTGTCGGCGAACTTCTCGCGGACTTTCTCGACTTTCGGGCTCGCGTGGAACTGGCAGTACGCGTCGTTGGGGTTTTTCTCGAAGTAGTCCTGG
>NZ_JAJJZH010000043.1:0-1082 GCF_021029015.1 Halobacterium sp. KA-6 | reverse complement strand
AGACAGCTCATCGGGGATCTCGGGTTGTTCACTTTCAGCGGCCATTCTTACTCCCCACTATGGGCGTCGTCGTCATAATCGTTCGGTTCATACGTGTCTTGCTCGACCGTGTCGTGTTCCGTGGGTAGTTGGTCCGTTCCCTCAATCCGTGCCAGCCACAGGTTGATGGTCGCCTCGTACTCCGGAGCAAGCGGCTCTGTGTGTGCTCGTAGATACGTGATCACGTCGTCCGCTTCGACACTGCTCTCATCTGTCGCGAGCGCCTTCAGGATCTCTTTGATCTCCCGATCGTAGTCAAAACGGCAGCCATTCAACGCGTAGAAAATTCGGGTCGACATGAGCGCCGTTCGCTTGTTGCCATCGACGAATGGATGATTCGCTGCAATGAGCCGCAACAGCTGGAATGCCTTCTCGTGGAGCGACTTGGGAAACTGGCCGAAATGACCTTCCTGAATATGTTCAACGGTGTATTCAATATCGCCTGGTGAGGCGACACCAGCGGTTGTCTCCGCATTTGACTCCACGATCAGCTCGTGGATGTCACAGATATCATCGGCTGACAGGTAGCTGACCGACTCCGATTCCTCGCCCATTGTCGATATCCTCTGATACAACGCCTATGTACCTACTGCTTTATGAACCTCTCTTGGGCCGCTACAGTGGCACGGTCCGCTCGCTGTACGAAGTCGAACTGCTGTAGTACGTCGTGGTGATTCCGAATCGTCGTTGTAGTAACGTTCGCCACATCCGCGGCCTCGGATTGCGTCAGCCATCGGCCCTCTTCGCGACCGGCCTTGTAGAGGCAGGCCGCTGCGAACCCAGCCGGATGGACGCCCGTCGTGACGCCGCGCTCCTCGGCCTGTTCCGCGAGGGCTCGGGCCCGCTGTCGGATCTCGTCCGGACACTCGAGGTCCGAGGCGAGTCGCGGCACGAACATGCTGGGGGAGACGGGCTCAGCGGGGAGGCCCAGCTCTTCGTTCAGCGTTTTGTACGCGTTCGTGACTCGTGACTCCGCGACGCGGGCCAGCTCGCTGACGTCGTCCACTAACCGCGAGAGGCCGTTGCACCGGCAGGCCCCGTAG
>NZ_JAJJZH010000042.1:0-1101 GCF_021029015.1 Halobacterium sp. KA-6 | reverse complement strand
CCGGCTCTGGCAAATCATCGACTCTCGTTGCGGCGCTTCTCGCAAATCACGCAGCAACCGATGGCGCTGATATCTTCATCGACCCCAAAGGCGACGGGATGGCCGACGACTATCTCAAGGCTCATTATGCGAAATACGGCTCTCTCGACGATGTCTATTATTTCGATTGCACAGAGACACTCCCCGCACTGTCGTTTTTCGACATTCGTGATCAACTGGATGCAGGTATCGACCGCACGACCGCCGTCGAGGACGTCGTCGACCACTATATCGATATCCTGATCGGTATCATGGGTCGTGACAGATTCGAACAGGCGGTTCGGTCACCCGACATCATTCGCTACGTGCTCAAAGCGATGTTTGATCCGATCCACGGCTCGAACGCGTTTAGCCATCGTGAGTTCCAGACGGCCGTCGCCAGATTACACGAAACACGCGACCCACCACCAGTCGTTGATGAAGACCTCCAGGCGATGCTCGCTGGTGTCGCTGCTAACTCCAAGCGCTCGTTCGACGAGCTCATGCAAGGGGTTGCAAACCGCATCGAGAAGATTCCAATCGATGCCCGACTTGCACAGGTATTCAATCATACTCCAGACGATGATAGCGACGATCCGGAATTCGACCTTCGGAGGCTCATCGATGAAGACGCAGTCATTATTATCGAGACAGGGGGCCTCAGGCCGGCTTCACAGCGCGTCATCACGCTCGTCCTTCTGTCGGCGTTGTGGACCGCCCTTCGACGCCGGACCCAGCAGGGCGACGACGAGACAGACCACCCACTCGTGAATCTGTATCTCGAAGAAGCTGCGCAGTTATCGACATCATCGCTCTTGTCAGATCTCCTTGCCCAGTCTCGTTCGTTCGGCCTCTCGATTACCTTGGCGATGCAGTTTCCTGCACAACTCAAAGAGGCCAATCCAGAGGCCTATCGTGAAGTCCTCAATAACGTCTCGACGATTATCACGGGGAACGTCGCAGTCGACCCCGAGTTCAGCCGGCGATTTACAACAGCCGACCGTCCCGCAACGGAAGTACAAAATCGACTCCGCGCGCTTCGCCGTGGCCAGTGGCTCGCGACGCTCCCGGCAGAGTTTGGAC
>NZ_JAJJZH010000041.1:0-1132 GCF_021029015.1 Halobacterium sp. KA-6 | reverse complement strand
AACCAATCGAGCAAGATCGCGGAGCAGGCCAATCGCGCGGTCGGACAAGAGGTGGCCTCGTCCGAGGCGATGGCAACGCTCCAGTCCAGCCTCGAAGAGACTGAGAGAAGCAACTGACGAGCGGAGAGCTCCACACTTACCAGATCAAACCATGAGTCCCACACCTCTCGGAGGGATAGTATGAGCGCCGATACGGCTGCAGAACCGGCACGTGAGTCACGACGGGCGGGACCAGTCGTCGGCTTCTTGCGGTGGCTGGAGAACCTGAGCGACACGCAGTACGCGTACCTGCTGTTGACCCCGGTATTCGTCCTGCTCGGTATCGTGGCTATCTACCCGCTCTTGCGGACGTTCGAGCTGTCACTGTACGCCGTCTCGACCGACCTCTCTAGTGTCCGTTTCGTTGGTCTCGACAACTACGTCGCGCTGTTCACCGGGGAGAAAAATCGGTTCCTCCCCGGCGGGACGACGTTCCTCCCGACCGGGTTCGACGCCGCGAGTCTCCTCGATAGCGCCCTCGTAATCACCCTCATCTTCGCCGTGGCCAGCGTATTGTTCGAGACCCTCATCGGACTGGGACAAGCGCTCGTCTTAGACCAAGACTTCTACGGCCGACGGTGGGTCCGTGCGGCGATTATCATTCCGTGGGCCGTCCCAATCGTCATCCAGGGGATGATGTTCTTCTTAATGTTCGACTCGAACGTCGGATTCGCGACGCCGATTCTCGCCGATCTCGGAGTAGTAGCACCGACAAACACACTGAACGACACGGTCAGCGCGACGTTCATCATTATCGTCGCCGACATCTGGAAGACCTCCGCGTTCATGGCGCTACTCATCCTTGCCGGGCTCCAGAGCATCAATCGGAGCCTGTACGACGTGGCCCGCGTCGCCGGTGCGAGCAAGTGGCAGCAGTTCAGATACATCACGCTCCCGCTCATCCTGCCGACCATCGGGGTTGCGGTGTTATTCCGCTCGGTGCAGGCGATGCGTGTGTACGGTATCATCGATACTGTCTCGAGTTGTACCGTCGTTCCCTCACTCTCCTGTATGGTCGTCTCGACGTTCAACACACACGAGGGGACGTCTGCCGCCATTGCGTTCGTGACAGCGGCCATCATCGGCGTCGTCG
>NZ_JAJJZH010000040.1:0-1133 GCF_021029015.1 Halobacterium sp. KA-6 | reverse complement strand
CTCCGGACCAGGAGGGAGAGATACGACCATTGCACGCGACGGCGGCCGGGAAGGTACTCCTCGCCAATATGGACAAAGACGAGGTTGCGGAGTTTCTCGACCACGACTCGCTCTCCTCGGAGACTGCGAATACGATTACCGAACGCAACGAGTTGCAGTCCAAGCTCCAAGCGATTCGCGACCAAGGAGTCGCATACGACAGACAGGAGCAATCGGACGACTATCGCGGCGTCGCCGCACCGGTCCTCGACGACGACGGTCGCCCGTTGGGCGCAATCGAAGTCCTCGGCCCTCCTCCGCGAATGAGCGGAAAGCGTCTCGAAGAGGACACCGTCGGGTTGGTCGTCAGCGGAGCGAAGGACGTGGAGAATAAACTCTCTATCGACTGATAGATTTTCTATTAGTTAACAACTCTGGTGCGAGAGATAGAGATACGGGTACGGAGACCCGAATAGATGCCTATGAAGTTCATGAGGGGCAACATAGTGGATAGATAGACCGGTCGTGGGGCGGAGAGTGTTTTCTAATGGTGAACAACGATGAACTATCTGTATATGTGGCTCTGTGGGGTGGTCGGTGGAAGGAGGCGAATTAGATTACACACATAGATATGTAATTAGACGTCGAGGATTCGAGGTCGAACTCGTGAACCGGGCAAGTGAGTTTGACAGGTCGTTCGAAGGAGTAGTATTTCGATTAATATACACACGTGTAGGCACCACTCGCGCGCGGCGACTGGCTTACGGCTGTGAAACTGAGTGACTCGCATGTGGTGAGCGTGGGATGCGCTTAGATGAATTTTCGCTCAACGTAGTCAAACACACCGACCAAGCAAAATCGAAGGGTAACAGTCAACTAATTCCGAAATTCCCCCGAGAAATACATCGGTTGGGAGGTCGTGTTTCTCCGGGAGTCAGCAGAGAACCGGAGCAGTCTACGGTGCCATACAGTCCAAACAATGCATCGTCAAGCAGCAGTTCGCGCCAGACACCATTGGCAATTTTAGACAATAATACACCGTGAAGACGTGTCAGCCTATCCGGTACTGGCGGTCGACATCGACAGTGAAACCTCAATCACGAATATCGTTCAGGTGTTCGGTCATGAAGGCTAATGCTCGACCAGTCGAAAAA